>DATKXP010000472.1:0-7148 GCA_035529015.1 Phycisphaerae bacterium
TGTAGGTGTTGCTCGTCGCGATGGTCAGCATCGCGGCCCCGTTCTTGGTCAATCCGCAAGACCCGGCGATGGAGCCGGCACCGCCGAACTCGAAGTCGACCGCATCGTTGTTGACAAGGACCGACCCGGGGTTGACCGTGGTCGTGAGGTCGATGAGCGGCGCGGCGGCGGCCGTGTCGTCGAAGATAACGTGGTCGCCCTCAGTGTACTTGATCGGCAGGCCGGCCTGGGACCAGTTGGCCGTCCCGTCGATGTCCCACGCGTCGTCGATGGCGCCGGTCCAGAGGAGCGTCGCCGGCTCGATCACGGCACCCACATCCAGGTAAAGGCTCCCGTCCCTGGCGGCCACGACGAACTCCAGGCCTCCCATCGCGTTCAGGAACGCACTGGTGTCGATGATGAACGCATCGGCGCTGAAGCCATCCACAGAAGAGGCCTGGGCGATCTCGAACGAATCGCTCTCTTCGAGCGTGCCGTCGGCCGTCCCCGGGTCACCGAGCGCGTCCAGCGAGATGACCTTGATGGTAAGCGGATCGGCCGAGGTGGCAGAGACGATGAGGTCAAACATGGTGACCAGCAGGTCCGAATCGACTCCGGGCGTGGCGCCGTCGAGATAGTTCACCTGCCACTCGTACGCGGCGCCGCCGCCCAAGGTGACGTCATCGTTGGCATAGAGCGTTCCGATGCTCGCGCCGGGCGCGACGGAGCCGTGCAGGTCGATCGCCCCGACCCAGCCAGTGCCGCCGAGCGTGCCCCCGGGTTCGACGATCACGGTGGAGTTGTCCGGCAGCCAGCCCGTCACGAGCAGTTTGCCGGCGTCGACCGCCAGGTCGCCGGAGTAGTCGTGCGACCAGGAGGTCACTTCCAGTGTTCCCGCCCCGGTCTTGGTGACAGAGCCGTCGCCGGTGATGCTGCCGCCGTACGTGGCGTCGAATCCCTGGTCAAAGGTCACGTTGCTGCCGCCCGACAGGGCCACGTCGCCGAGGAGGCTGACGGTGTTGCCGACCAGCGTGCCGCCGGTCACGGCGACTCCGCCGGTGTAGGTGTTGACGCCGGTCACCTCCAGCGTCCCCGGGCCGGTCTTGGTCAATCCTGCGGTCCCGGAGATCGACGACGCGATGCAGGCGTCCACGTTGGCCTCGATGGTGGGGGCCTTGCCCGCCAGGTCAATCGATCCGCAGCTCAGGGTGTACTTGTGGCCGGCGGCGTCGTTGAACACGATGCCGCCCGCGGTGATGAGGGTGTCCACCGTAATGGTGGGGTCGGCGGTGGCGTTGCCGTTGCCGAAGATGGCAACGGACTTCTTCGTATCGTCCCAGGCGACGTTCTCCGACCCGTCCCACCAGTTGTCGCGGCCGTTGCTCCACGCGCCGTCGCCGTCCTGGGCGTCGGGGGTGCCGGTGTCCGCGTCCCAGATAGTTATGGGCCCCGGCCTAAGGGCCAGGTTATGGAGATCTCCAGCCTCGATGGCAATGAAAGGGCCATCCGGCACGTTGATCTGGCCGTACTGGTTCCAGCCCCAGGCCGCGATGGAACCATCCGCATGCAGAGCCATGCCGTGGCCGAAGCCTGCGGAGATGGCGATGAAATCACTGTCCCCCGGCACGTTGCACTGGCCGAAGCCGTTCGCGCCCCAGGCCACGATGGACCCGCCTTGCAGGGCCATGGCCCAGTGACCTCCTGCGGCGATAGCTTCGTAAGTGCCCGCAGGCACGTCGCCGACCACGTCGGTGTCCTCGCCGTCCGTGCCCCAGGTCACGATGGACCCGTCGCCTCGCAGGGCCAGGCCGTAACGGTCACCTGCATCGACGGCGACGAAATCCGTGCCCGCCGGCGCGTTGGTGATCTGGTTGCCGTCGTTCGCGCCCCAGACCGCGAAGGACCCGTTGTCACGCAGGGCCACGCTGAAGGCGTATCCTCCGGCGACGGCGACGAAATCAGTGCCCGCCGGCACGGCGCACCGGCCGTCACCCTGATTGCCCCAGGCCACGACCGCGCCGCTGTCCAGGATGGCCAGATTGTGCTCATTCCCTGCGCTGATGACGACAAAATCAGTGCCCGCCAGCGCGGTAGCCTGGCCGGACGCGTTCCAGCCCCAGGCCGCGAGCGAGCCGTCGTTTCGGAGGGCCAGGCTGTGGCCTCCGCCCGCCGAGATGGCGACGAAATCATCGTCCGCCGGCGTGTCGCTGACCTGGTTGTGGTCGTTCCGGCCCCAGGCCTCGATGGCCCCGGCCCGGGCGGACGTCGCCCACGAGAGCCCAAGACCGATGACGCCGACCAGAGAGGCCACCAATAAGGCCTGAATTGCGCTTTTCATTCTTCCTCCCTGTACCCCCCAGCAGGCCGCTCAACCACCCCTGACCGAAAGTCGGGGGGATGAGGGGCGAGTGAAACTCGCAAAGGGCCGCTGAAGTGGCGTTAGCGCTTCTCCACAATCCGGAAGCCCTTGCCCCCGTCGTCCTCCCACCGCTGCCCCTCGATATACCGCTTGATCACCTCGTCCGTGACCGTGCCTACCGTCGCACAGATGTTCCCCCCAGCAACGCTTCCGAAGCGACGGGAACTCCTCCTGCAACTTCCGAGAACTCGGACCTCTCAGGTACTGCGCGATCTTCGACGTGGCCAGACGCCGAGGCGCCGCCACCAACATGTGAATGTGGTCCGGCGCCAACGCACCACGGATCACCGTAATCTCACGCGCCACCCCACGGGCCTCCCCCAGAGGCCCATCATACACTCACTCAAACTTGGCCGTCTGAGAGACGGTGGGGTTAAACCACGTGCACGGAACCTAAAAGAGGTTTTCGCGGGTGCCGAAAACGGATCTCGCCGGACACAGAATCCCGTTTTCGGCGCCGAAAAGGCGGATATAAGGATTGCATAACGTACATAACATCGGATGTCGCGGACTTCTCTAGCGGCCTGCTGGTTTCTCGCCTGTGGCCACGAGAGCCCCTGGACCGGACACCTGCAAGTAGGCCACGGCACGGTTATGCGTGCCGTAGCCTACCTGGCTGGTGCCCTCTCTGAATCCGCGCCCATTTGTTCCTGCTGTTTTCGGCCAGCCGCTCACTTCCGCCTACGCCGCGCGAGAAGGCCCAGCCCGCCCAACGCCAACAGCGTGAGGGTGGCCGGCTCCGGCGTAACGGCCAGGTTATGGAGATCCCCAGCCTCGATGGCCGCGAAACCAGTGCCCCCCGGCGTGTTGCCGACCTGGCCGAACTCGTTCCAACCCCAGGCCGCGATGGAACCGTCCGCATGCAGAGCCATGCCGTGGCCGTAGCCTCCGGAGATGGCGATGAAATCACTGTCACCCGGCACGCTGCTGACCTGGTTCTTACCATTGTCGCCCCAGGCCACGATGGACCCGTTTTGCAGGGCCATGGCCCAGTGACTTCCTGCGGCGATGGCATCGTAAGCGCCCGCCGGCACGTTGCCGACCACATTGGTGTCTTCGCCGTTCGTGCCCCAGGCCACGATGGACCCGTTATCTCGCAGGGCCAGACCGAAACGGTCACCGGAACCGATGGCGACGAAATCCGTGCCACCCGGCACGTTGGTGACCTGGTTGGCGTCGTCCGCGCCCCAGGCCACGATGGTCCCGTCCGATCGCAGGGCCATGCTGAAGGCGTTGCCTCCGGAGACGGCAGTGTAAGTGCCCGCCGGCGCGTTGCACCGGCCGTCACCCCCATTGCCCCAGGCCACGACCGCACCGGTGTTCAGGATGGCGAGGTTGTGCTCATTTCCTGCGTCGATGGCGACAAAGTTATCGCCCGCCGGGGCGGTACCCTGGCCGAGGTGGTCCCAGCCCCAGGCCGCGATCGAGCCGTCGTTTCGGAGGGCCAGGCTGTGGCCGCCGCCCGCCGAGATGGCGGCGAAATCAGCGTCCGCCGGCGTGTTGCCGACCTGGTCGTGGTCGTCCCGGCCCCAGGCCTCAATGGTCCCGGCCTGGGTGGGTGTCAGCCCCGGGAGCCCAAGACCGATGGCCCCCACCAGAGAGGCCACCAATACAACACGAATTGCAGTTCTCATTTTCGCTCCTTCCGTTCGTTTCCGGTTTCAACTTCCCGGACCTCAACAGCAACGTACCTGTTTAGGGATGGCACGGCCACGCGCCGGCCCAGAACGGGTCCTCCCTCCAAGAACGGGTCCTCCCTCTTGGAAAAGTCTCAACGCCCTTGCGATACGCGCATCACCACGACGGCGCGACTGCCCAACGCGTCTTGCGCAGCCATGGCTGGCCACAGCAGACGCAGCGCTCGTCTGGTTGGGATTCGGCAGCAGGTAGGAAAAAAGACCCTTCGCCCCCCGGCGTCTTCAACAACAGTATAGCACAAAACCAGCGAAAAGCAAATCCTAGGGGGGGAGGGCTGCGCCAGGCGCTTCTAGGTTGTTGCTGCGCAAGGGGTTACAAGAATTCGGGCCGCCGCATTCTTCTGGCCCGCCCCGCCGCATTGCGTTGCGGCGGTCTCACCCCCGCCGCCAGCCGCAGCCTACGTGGCGCGGCGGGACGGATGGCCCAACGCGAAGCGGGCTACTTCAAGGATTCATCCAGTTCAACGGATTCACCGGCCTGCAGGGTCAGCGTGCGGGTCGTCTTGCCATAGCGCAGGGTGGGCTTTGCGCCCTTGCGGCTGGTGATGCGGCACCGGGTGAGTTTCCCGTCGGCCCATTCGATGTCCAACTCACAGGCGCCACGGGCGACCAATCCTTTGACGGACCCGCTCTTCCAGGCCGCCGGCAAGGCCGGAAGGAGGTGGATGTCGCCCATGTGGGATTGTGCGAGCATGTCGCAGATGCCGGCGGCATACCCGAAGTTGCCGTCGATCTGGAACGGCGGATGCAGGTCGAAGAGGTTGCCGGCGATCTGGCTCTTGAGCATGTCGTTGAGGATCTTGTACGCGCGGTCGCCATCATGGAGCCGTGCCCAGATGCAGATTTTCCACGCGCGGCTCCATCCGGTGGCCCCGTCGCCGCGAGCGTTCATCGAGACCTTGGCCGCCTCGGTCAGTTTCGGCGTGGTCAGCGGCGATATCTGACGGCCGGGGTGCACGGCGATCAGGTGCGACAGGTGCCGGTGCTTGTCGTCGGGCTTGTCGAGGTCTTCCATCCATTCCTGGAGTTGCCCCCAGTGGCCGATTTTCGGGCCGAGCAGGCGTTTGCGGAGCGACGCGAGGGTCTCGGCGTACTCGGTGTCCACGCCGAGGGCCTCCGATGCCTCGATGGTGTTCGTGAACAGGTCCCACACCAACTGCTGATCGTGCGCCACGCCGTCCACCCCGGACGGCCCGTGTTCCGGCGAGTAGCCGTCGGGCGACACGAGGGTGCCGTCGGGAAGCGCCTTCAGCACGTCCTGCCAGAACTCGCACAGTTCCTTCATGATGGGGTAGGCGCGGGTCCGGAGGTAGTCCTTGTCCCGGGTGAACGCGTAATGGTCCCACAGGTTCTGGGCGCACCAGGCGGCGGTGGGCTTGACCCACTTCCACGTGGAGCCGCCGAAGGCGCCGTTCTCGGCGCGCATGGTCCAGCCGCGCACGTTGAACTCCTCCTTCGTCCTCTCTTTGCGGACGTCGCGGATCGAGTGCATCCACTCGGCGTACGGCTCGAAGCACTCGGAGAGATTGGCGTGGTCCACGAACCAGTAGTTCATCTGGACGTTGACATCGGTGTGGTAATCGCATCGCCACGGCGGGCTGTTGCTCCGGTTCCACAGGCCCTGGAGGTTGGCGGGCAAGGACCCGGGCCGTGAGGAGCCCATCATCAGATAGCGCGCGTACTGGAAGAGGAGTTCCTCGAGGTCGGGGTCCGAACCGCCGTCCTTGTAGGCCTGAAGCCGTTTGTCGGTGGGCAGGGCCGAGACGGCTTGCGGCGTTTGCCCCACGTCGAGCGAGAGCCGGACGAACGATTTCTGGTAATCGCGGACATGCTCGTCGCGGAGTGCGGCGTACGGCGTCGAGGCCGCACGGTCGAGTTGCCGCTTGAGGTGCTCGTGCGGATGCCGGCCGCGCCATCCCTTGTCGCGCCGGTTCAGGTAATCGGTATCGGCGGCCAGGAGGACCGTCAGGCTATCGACGTTCTCGAAGACGATCGTGCCGTCGCGGGCGGCGACGGAGCCGCCGTCGTGCAGGACGAGCACCTGGGCCTCGTAGTCCAGGGCGATCTCGTATTGGGCGCCCTTGGTCTTCCTGTAGGTGTACCCGGCAAGCGAACCGGAGGCCGTGATCCGGTTGCCCTCTGCCGTGATCTTCGCCTTGTGCGCGTCGGTCAGAGAAACCGTGCCGGAATGCGCTGCTTTCCGGTCGGCCGTGAAGTGGAACACCAGGACCCCCGCGGGATGGCTCGCGAAGGACTCGCGCCGGTACGTGGCGCCGCCGCTCGCGTAGGTAACGGTGTGGATGGCCTCGCCGATGTCGAGTTGGCGGCGGTAATCCTTCGCGTCGGGGTGCGCCATCTCGACGTACAGGTCGCCGAAAGCCTGGTAGGCGCCGGTGTCGTTTTCGTCGCCGATCCACAGGCTGTCTTCGTTGAATTGCACGTGCTCCTTGGCGACGTCGCCGAAGATCATGCCGCCCAGGCGGCCGTTGCCGATCGGCAGGGCCTCGCGCTCCCAGTTCCGGGCCGGGGCCTCGTACCAGAGGACGAGGCGTGGCGGCTGGCCTGCGCCGAGCGCGCTCGTCACGAGCAATGCCACGAGGGCAATCAGCGACGTTCGCATCGGGCCATGGGTGCGTATCGGCGGTCTCGCAAGAGTCATTTCGGTGTCCCTTTCTTTTCCCGGTTCCCGGCACAGCGGATCGTATGCGAGTTTTTCTGAAAAATCCACTGGACAAACCGGCGGGAGTGTCGTAAACTAGTTTGTAGGACAGACAGAAAGGCGGTCTCGGAACCAAGGAGGAACCGTCATGAACGCTCACGCAACGCAGGTGGCGGCAGAAAACGAAGGTCCGCCGGATGCCGGGGCCACGCGGCAGGCGCTTCGGCAGGCGACGCAGATGGCGGAGGCCGCCAGCGGCCTCGCGATCCTGGTGACGGCGGCAGGCGTCGCTGCGGCCTTCGGCCTGCTCTACGGTCTGGGCGACCGGTCGGCCCCGTATTACCTTGCCGGTTGGATTGCCATCCTGTGCGGCCTGGGCGTCGCGTACTGGGCG
>DATKXP010000473.1:0-6261 GCA_035529015.1 Phycisphaerae bacterium
CGCCGTGCCGGACGCCTGGCCGTGCAGCAGGTGGAGGTCGGCCCGCACGTTGTCCGCCTCCGTCCCCTTCTCGAACCGGGCCTGCGTGACGCGGACCGTCGCCGGGCCGGCGTGGATAACGAGGTTCTCGGCGGCGACGGCGTCCGGAACGACGAACGGGGCTGCGGGCACCGGCGGCATCGGTGGCTTAGGCTCAGGCGATTCGTCGGGCTCCTCAGCGGAGAACGCTTCGACCGCCCGCTTGAGGCCGTCGGTCCAGACGTCGCCTCCCTCGACGTGGACCGGGCCCAGGCGGCTGCGGTCAGTGAGAATGGCAAGGAGATTCTCGTCGAGCGAGGCCCGCGCCACCGTCGCGACGCGCGTCCCGTCGGGCATGCGGACCGACAGGCCTTCGACCTGCTGCCCGCCGAACCAGGACAGCGCCCAACCGTCGGCCTCCAACCGGACGGGCAACCGCGCGTTGGCCGCGCCCAGCACGTACCGGCGCACGGGGCCGGTGGAGAGGATCGTGGGGGCACTGGCCGCGAGGAGAACGATCGCCGCCGCCAGGACGAGCAGGATGCGCCGCCCCCAATGCCTGGGCGGCCGGTCTTGAGTGTTGTCGGAGGTCATCGGTGGATGCCCTTCCAGAACGTGTGCGTTCCTGCCCGTGGCGCCGACCTACCGGGCCACTTCCTTCATCGAGACATCGTCGAAGTAGAACGTCCCGGGCGGCCAGTAGGCGTAGACCTTGAGGACCACGTACTCGATCTTCGACTGGACGAGAGTCGGGATCTCGCAGATGCGGACGTTCGATTCCCACTCCTTGCCGCCGCTCGCACATCGCAGGGCCAGGTACGCGTCGTAGACGACCCGCTTCTCGCCCTTGACGTCGGCCCAGCCGCGGATGAACAGTTTCGGAAAGAAGAAGTCGGTGCTCTTGCCCTTGTAGGCGATGCTGACCTTGTACGCCTTGCCGGGGGTGACCGGTATCGGCGCCGAGTCGTACGCCACGCCGTAGATGCCGGCGACGGTGTCGTATTTCGCGCCGGAGGTGGGTGTCGGGTTCGGCGCGTCGTCGGCCTTGGCGCCGGCCTTGTACTTCTTCTGCCACGCCATCCACTCGTCGTGGTAGACGTCGGTGTTGATCTTGAGGCACTTGCCGCTTGCGCCGCCGCCCGACCAGAACGTCGTCAGGCCGTCGAGCCTCTGCCAGGCGTCGGGCGACGTCGTGCCCGTCTCGAAGCCGCCGTTCTTGACGAGTTCCGGCCCGCGCGTGGGGGCCTTGGCATCGGCCTCGGGGGTGGCCGTCGGGACGGGCTTCTTGCTGCGGCCGGTCAGTTCCAGGAGGACCTTGTCCTGGACGGGGTTGACGAGTTGCGGCTCGGCGGCCCGTCGTGTGTCGCTGATGATGAGGTTGTCCTTGTCGAGATTGAGGTTGAGGCCGCGGAACGTCATGGCGAAGCCGGCCCCTTCGGACCGCACCTCGCCCCACAGGCCGATTTTCGCGCCGAAGCCCTCCGTGAGGATCTTGGCCATCTCGGCGGGCGGGGTGTCGAGGGTCGGCATCTTCCTTCCCGCCATCGCCTCGTTCAGGCTCAGGCGTTCGACGACGACGAGGTTCAGGCGCCTCGCGCGCAGGCGGAGGCGGGCGGCGAACGTCAGGCCCGTCTTGCCGCCGTCGGGCGAGGCGAACGGGAAGATCACGACGACGATCTCCTCCGGCTTCGGCGGCGCCTCGGCGCGGGCGAGGCCGCAGGCGGCCGCCACAAGGCACGCCGCAAGGGCGTGGCACGTGCGCATGGAATCAGTCCTTTCGGCGGCGCCGAAGGTCGCGCGCCACCTGGCGCAGTCGGGCTTCCATGGCCTGTTTCGGTCGCGTGGCCTTCTCGAACAGGATGGCCGACACGTCCGACCAGTTCGTCACAACGTGGACCGCCTGGGGAAGCGATGCCAGTTCGCCGACGAGTTTCTCGTAGTCCTCCGGATCGTCCTCCGACCAGTCCACGTGGAGGATGAGGATGGAGGCCAGGCCGTGGTCGGCGTAGGCCCGGGCGTCGGAGATCTTGTCGCCGATGCCCACCGCCAGGTTCGGGTACGTCCGCTTGAGCGAGGCGATGCGACCGGCCTTGTAGTCGCCGCTGCCTTTCAGGAACCCGCCCAGGGTGCTCGTCAGGACCGGCCCCGTCGGAAAACGGTTCTCGGTGAGCCAACGCTTGCTCTTGGGTCCCAGGAAATCGGGCCGGTGCGTCAGGTAGACGATGGTGTGGGCCTTCGCCAGGCGTTCGAGCACGACGTTAGCGCCGGTCATCGGCTTGGCGCCGCCCAGGAGGACCCGGGCGAAGCCCGAGGCCACGACCGTCTTGTCGAGGTCCACGACCACCATCGGCGTGTCGGGCTTGCGGACGGCAACCAGGAGTTGCGTCTCTTCGACCGGCTTGTCCGGCTGGTCGTCGGGTTTGATGCGGACGCGGATGACGTAATCGCCGCACGTTTCGGGCGCGGTCCAACGGACGGCGGCGTTGCCGTCGGTGTCGCTTGGGACCTCGCCGAGGCGGCGCTCGTCGAGGTGGAACTGGATGCGGCGACCCTCCTCGCCGGTCAGGCGCAGGCCGCTCCGGAGGCCGGCCTCGAGGGTCACCTCGGTGCCCGGTTCGGCCAGGACGTCATGGGCCAGCAGGGCCGGACCGACGCGGTCCTTGACCCGGTTCAGAATGTCGCTGAAGCCGGCCCGCGCGGGGGTGCAAGCCGCGAGGCAGGCAGCCGCCGCCAGCACCAGGCAAGCGGACGATCGTGTGGTTCGTTCCATCACCTTCAGGCTACGCCGCGCCGCGAGGGGGGTCAATACTTTTCGCAATCGCGGTCCCCCTGAAGTCTTGACGCGGAGCCGCCCGCGCCGATAGAGTCCCCTGCTTTGACGCATCCGGGGCGTGAGTGTTCAGAGGAGGCGTTCGTGATTCACAAGGCGCCGCAGCCCGACCTGGTCGACCTTCACGTGCACTCCACCGCGAGCGACGGCCGCTACTCGCCGCGCGACGTGGTGGGCCATGCGAAGGAGGTGGGCCTGAAGGCCATCGCCCTGACGGACCACGACACGGTGGCCGGCGTGCCGGAGGCGCTGGCGGCAGGGGAGGCGTTCAACGTTGAGGTCGTTCCCGGCACGGAAATCTCGGCGGAGTTCGAGGACGGGGCGTGTCACATCCTCGGCTACTTCATCGATCACAACGACGCCCCGTTGGGCGAACTGCTGCGCGAGGCACGCGAAGGCCGCGAGACGCGGAACGAGAAGATCCTCAAGCGGCTCAACGACCTCGGCCTCGCCCTCTCGATGGACGACATGGCCTGCCGCGTGACCGGCGGCACGCTGACGCGGGCGCACTTTGCCGCGGCGATGATCGAGAAGGGCTACGTCAAGACGTGGGATGAGGCGTTCGACCGGTACCTGGGGCGCGGCAAGCCGGCGTTCGTGCACCGGCGTCGCGTCATGCCGGAGGAGGCGATTGCCGCCATCCGCGGGGCAGGGGGGCTGGCGGCGCTGGCGCATCCGCGGCAACTGAACTGCAGCGTCGCCGAAACCGAGGAGTGGATCGAACACTTCGCCGCCGCCGGCCTCGAAGCCGTGGAGACGGCCAGCCCGGACCACACGGCCAACTTTGCGGCCCACTACCGGGCGATTGCCGAGCGTCTCGGCTTGCTGCAAACCGGCGGGAGCGACTGGCACGGCCGCGACGACGCCGACATTCACTTGGGCCTCGGCCGCGGGGCCATGCTCGTACACTATGAACGGGTGCAGAAGATGAAGGACCGCCTGGCTGCGCGCGGAGAAACGTAGGCCGCGGCGCGCCGCGGCTTCGTGCTGATGGCCGCCGAGATCTGCCGCGCCCTGACCGGCAAGGTCCGCAAGGCGGCGTGACCTTCTGCGCGGCCGCGGGAATCACGCCTTCGCGCCGTACTCGGCGCCGAGATCGTCCAGGATTGCCTTCAGCGTCTGGACGGCCTTCTTGAAGAGGTCGGGGCCGCTGAACCCGGCGAACTGTCCGGCTACGGCCAGGTGCGGTTCGAGGGAGATGAACCCCGAGTAGCCGCGCTCGCAAATCGCTTCGCGCAGAATCTCCGGAATGTCGCCGTCGCCTTCGCCCGCCGGGACGACCTTGCCGGTGCCTGCGACGGCGTCCTTGATGTGAAAGTAGACGACGTGTTCCTTGAGTGCGGCCCACGCCTCGGCCGGCTTGACGGCGGCCTGGACGAAGTTGGCCGGGTCGAACACGGCCTTGAGGCCCGGCACGTTCTCGTGCAGGTCGAGGCAGGCGTCGGGCTTCTCGCCGTAGATGTCGGCCTCGTTCTCGTGCAGGAGCGTGACGGCCCGGCCTGCCGCCATCTCGACCTGCTCGTTCAGGCGGCGGATGACCTCGTCGCGATGGTCGGCGATGGTGCCATCCTCGGGCGGGTAGTAACTGAAGAGGCGGATGTACGGGGCCTCGAAGAACTCGGCCGCATCCAGCGCCGCCTTGAACCGCTCGACGTGGTCGGCCCACGGTTCGTCGATGCGCACCTTGCCGATGGGCGACCCGATGGACGAGACGCGAATGCCGGCATCGCCCAGCCGCTCGCGGACCTCGGCGCGCTGGTCGTTGCCTAAGTCCAGGACGTTCGTGTCCCACACGCCCCTGAGTTCGAGGAACTTCATGTTCTCGCTGGCGAGCGTTTCAATCTGCAAGCCCAGATCGGGGCCGATCTCGTCGGCAAAGCCGCTGAGTTGGATCATCGAGGGATTCCTTTCGGATGTCAGATCTCAAATCTGAGATTTCAGATCGCACATTTCAGGTCTGAGATTTCAGATTGCAGATTTCAGATCTGAGATTTCAGATTGCAGATTGCACGCGCGTTGCGCGGCGGGTCTCCGTACCCGCCGCGGATGTGTGCTCTGATGCGCGGTGGGTACGGAGACCCACCGCGCAACACTTATGTCGGACCGCTTAGTACTACTACGCTACGTTCCGCGCGGCGGCCTTCCCAGGCCGCCGCGAACGCCGTTTATGCCTGTTCCTGGTGGCCTGGGAAGGCCACCAGGTGGGCAACAAGCCGAAGTAGCGTTGCAGGATTAGACGGCTGCCCATTCGTTGCGGAGGAACTCGAGGCTCGGCGCCAGTTCCGCCTGCATGTCGGTCCAGGTGCACTCGATGCTGATCCGCCGGTCGTACTCGATCTCCTTCAGTTTCCGCAAGAACGGCCGGTAATCGCTCATGCCGGGCCCGGGCGGCACGCGGCCGTCGGGTTCGGCAATGTGAACGTGGGCAAGGAGGCCGCGACACGCGTCCAGGTGCTCCAGCGGCTCGCTCTCCAACGAGAAGTGGAACAGGTCGCACAGGACGGCGACGCCCGGCGCATCGGCGCGGCGCACGGCCTCCAGCGTCTCGGGCATCTCGTTCAGCAAGTTCGTGTCGCCGCGGTTCAGCGGTTCCATGACGATGGTCACGCCCGCGTCGGCGGCGATGGGGCCGATGGTGCGCAAGCACGCGACGATCTGCTCGTCGGCCTTCTCGCGCGGCCAACCGTCGGGCACGTTGCGGGCGCCGCCCGAGCCGAAGACGATGAACTCCGACCCCATCTCGGCGGCCCGCTCGCACGCCCGGCGGGCATACGCCTCGGCAACGGAGGGGTCGGCCTCGGGGCCGGTGATACGCACCTCGTTCGGCAAAAAGCAGTTATAGCCCGCGATGGGCAGCGGCAGGTCGGCCCGCGCGACCGACGGCTGCCACGACGCCTCCATCGGCTTCAGGAAGTTCTGGACGTGGGCCTCCAGAAAATCGGCCCCCGCGTCCTTCATCCACCCGGCATCCTCCGGACCCGCACAGACGCCGAATTGCACGGTCGCGCTCCTTCACCCGCCTCGCTTCGATGGCAGCGGCACTGTAGCGGCGCGGCCGAACCAAGTCAACGCTATGCGACTTGCCGGCATCGGCACAAAAGACTGGCCACACAACTCAGGCGGTGGCTATAATTCCGCCGATGACAGGGACGACCGCCCGCACGGCGGCGCTCGCGAGGGAATGATCCATGCGTTTCGCCAAACTGCACGGTGCCGGAAACGATTACCTCTACGTCAACGGGTTCGAGACCGACGTGGCCGACCCGTCGGGGCTCGCCGTGCGCATGAGCGACCGGCATTTCGGCGTCGGGGCCGACGGTCTGATCCTTGCCCTGCCGCCGGAAACAGACGCCGACCTGCGGATGCGCATGTTCAACGCCGACGGGTCCGAGGCCCAGATGTGCGGCAACGGT
>DATKXP010000474.1:0-4409 GCA_035529015.1 Phycisphaerae bacterium
GTCAGCGACGGCCAACCGCCCACCAGCGGCCAGTTCGCCTCGGTCCTGACAAGTCTCGACGGCCTCGTCATCCTGGCCGAGTTCGTCGACGGACTCCCGACCGATATCAGCGGCCTGGACAACGTCATCCTGTTGCCCGAACCGGCGACGTTAAGCCTGCTTCTGATACCGGCAGCAACCGCCCTGCTCCGTCGCGCCCGCCGGCAACGCACCACGCTGCACCGACGCCGGTAGGCACTCTGGAGCCGGGCGCCGTGCTTCCGCCGAGTGTTGCGCGGCGGGTCTCCGCACCCGCCGCGCTTTCGACGTAACGGTCGCGGCGCGTGCCATGCTTTCGCCCGCCGGCGAGCCGGGAGCGGAAGCTCCCGGTCACATTCCCCACCTTGGCCCCACCAACACCCCGTAGGCGGGGGTCTGGAGCCGGGTGCCATGCTTTCGCTCGCGAAAGCATGGGCGTGTTGCGCGGCGGGTCTGGAGCCCCCGCCGCGCCAATCGCGCCCTGCCAGAGGGCGGGTGGCATGGTCAGCCCGGAGGGTGACCATGTTCCGACCGAGTGGGCGAGAACCGCACCCGGCCACGGCACCTTGGGAGGGCGAGCCCCTGGCACGGCCGCATGCCGTCCCGCCAGCCACGGAACGGCCTGTGGCCGTGCCAGGGTGGCCGGCGGCGATCCCCTGCGACGCCAAACATTGCACTTGCGGTTGCAGACATTTCGGGGTAGTCTACACAGGTCCGACTTCGACAGTGGGCGTGCTTCGGCACCCTGGCACGGGTCCGCCACGGCGGCCCTCGCCGACGGGTACGGCCTGTGCCGTGGCCGGCGGACACGGCGCCGTTCACGTGGGCAAGCACCATGGGAGAAAACTCGGAACTCCGGACGTAAAGCAGTCCGCGCTTGGTGGCGGAGGCCAACTAATGTGCGGCCGGCGGTTGTTGACCAAGGTCCACCTTCTTGAAAGGACGCGAAAATGAAGACGGCACTCATGATTGCGATGGCATTGACCGTAGCAGCCCTTTCCGGCTGCGCCAGCTCCCGAGGCGGAAGCCTGTCCTCGGACGAAGGCTTCAAGATTGCCGGCGGCCCGATCTTCGCTACGAAGGTCAAACAGGGCGACCGCCAGACGGTGACCGTCTCTCTGGAGAGAGACAAGTATTTCAAGCAGGACGTCACGCTGGAAGCCACGGTAACCAGCGGCATCCGTGTGGAGCCGAGCAAGGTTGTGGTCAAAGCCAGCGACTCGCCTGATGTGCAGTTCCAGATCACGGCGCCCCAGGACGCGGCCCTGGGCGAGTATCTGCTCCATATTGCTGCGACACCGGAAACCGGGGCGCCAACGTCGAAGGACTTCACGGTGAAGGTTGTCGGGCCGTAGTTCTTGGGCCATGTGCTGGAAGCAGGTCCCGCGCGCGGGCGGCGAGGCACTCGCGCCCGCCGCCCAACTGCGCTCGGCACTACGGAAGGTGAGTGCCATGAATCTCAAGACACTGCTCTGGGCGGTTGCGATCGTGCTCGTGCTGATGTGGCTGCTCGGCATGGTCACGTCGTACACGGTGGGCGGGTTCATCCACATCCTGCTGGCGGCGGCCCTGATCGTCGTGCTCATTCGCCTGATCCAGGGACGGAGGTTGCCGGGGTAGGTCAGCCACCCGAGTTGCGCCTGCCTTTGGAGAACACATTCATGAACGTGCGCATGTGCACCTTCCTGTGGATCGGGATCGCGGCGCTTGTGTGCGGCGGGTGCGCCACGCCGGCGGTCGGCCCGACGAAGCACATGCAGCGCCAAGTCGGCCCGGAACAGGGGGGCTCGACGAAGGGCGGTCTGGCCTCAGGCGGCCCAACCATCGGGTCAGCGGAACTCGACGAGTTGACCCGCGCCTTCGCCGATCGTTACGTCGGCCTGCTCTCTTCCGCCTGCGACGCCCTGAAGAAGGATAACCCCGACCTGGTGCAGCGCCGCGAAGCGCAGGGACTGCTGTTGAACGGCGCCACGAACGTTTACGACATCGCCAGCAACGCCGACGCCTTCACGCGGGTGCTCGACCTGGTTGTCGTTACCACGCTGGTCAGCCAGGTGTGGATCGACGACGACAAGGCAACGGAAGTCTTCGGGGACCGGGCAGAGGTACTGGTCCGAGCCCTGCACCACGGCCGAGTGGAGTGTTGGGCGCTGGCGGCTCAGGTGCTCCGGCCCGACCAGATTGACCTGCTGGACTACCTGCTCTGGGACTGGCGGCATCGAAACCCCGACATGGTCCGAGTATGCTCTGTCCGCTTTTCCAACTTTGCCATCGGCCGCGGCAGGTCCGCCGACGCCGAGGTGCTCAAGGCCGGCGGGTTGTCCGCCTCCGTCGGACAGGCAGGCCAGGCCATCGAGGAGGCCCGCCTGCTCACCGAGCGGATGTTCTACCAACTCAAGCGCGAGCCCACTCTGCTGCGCTGGCAGGTGGAGGCGCTGCAAGATGGGATGCTCGCCACCCCCGAACTGGGTATGTACCTTACGGACATACATCGCCTGACCGATCAGGCCGAGCAACTGCCGAAGAACGTCGCCGCCGAGCGGGAAGCCATCCTCGCCGCCCTCGACGAGCGCCTGAAGCGGGCGGACGCGACGGTCGCCAATGTGAGGGCCGCCGTAAGCGAGGCAAAAGAACTTGTCACCTCCGTGGGGCCGGCCAGCGACTCACTCAAAGAGACGTTCAAGATGGCAGACACCCTCTTTGGCCGGTACGACTCGTGGGACAGGTGGAGCACCGCCGCGGGATCTCGCCCCTTCGACATCCGCGAGTACGCGGTGGCCCTGAAGGAACTGGCGGCAACTGCGGGCAAGGTGAACGAGGTGCTCAAGTCGTCGAACGACTTGCTCGAATCGTCGGAATGGGACCGCCGGGTTCAGCAGGTGAACCAGTCGGCCGACGAGCAGGTGACGAAGGCGGTCGAGAGGAGCCAACAGGTCCTGAACAGCTTCTTCCGGAAAGCCTACGCGGCCCTGGGCGCCCTGTTCGCGATGCTCATCATCTGCCTGGCGACCGCCTTCGCGCTGATGCGGCGGCTCATCAGGAGGCTGGCAAGCAACACGGCAGGACCGAGGTCGGAGGCGGGGCACGCCATTGGCCACGAGGCCGGCCCGGGGACCAGCGCGGGCGGCGCGGGTCGAGAGGGGGTGTCCGAATGACAAGGCTGCCTCTGACGATGGCCATGGCTCTCCTCTGGGCCCTCGCGGCGGGTTGTTCCGCACCCGTAGCTCGCGACCAAACTGCCGACAGGGCTGCCGCCGCGCCACCTGGTGCCGAGGGTGCTGCGACGAACACGCCGGTCTCGTCTGACGTGCTGCCGTTCTATGTGCCCGCAGTTGGTCTCACGGGGGAGATTACCAGCATCGGCGCGTCCACGACCACCAATCTTGTGGCCCGCCTCGCGGCCGAGTTTCGGCGCATGTATCCGGACGTCACACTGCAAGTCACCGCCAGCCCGATAAGCATCGGCCCCGAAGCGCTCCTGGAGGGCCGGGCCGACCTCGTGCCGATGAGCCGGCCGCTCACGCCCAAGGAGGCGCAGGGCTTCACAAAGAAGTACGGCTACCCGCCGACCGAGATCAAGGTGGCTGCCGATGCCTTGGCGATCTACGTCGGGAAGAAGAACCCGGTGCCGGGGTTGACGCTTGGGCAGTTGGACGGAATCTTCTCCCAGGCACAGCGCCCCGGCATCCGTTCGATTGAGACTTGGGGCGAGGTCGGACTCACGGGCGGCTGGGCGGATCTCCCGATCACTCTCTACGGCTACGGTCCGGAGGATGGTGCCCATCAGAGCTTCCGGAACCAGGTGCTGCATGACGAGCCGTTTCGGCTGGCGCTGCGGGTTGAGGGCGGCGGGTCGTCGATCGTGCAAGGCGTCGCCGCGAATCCAGGAGCGATCGGGTTCGCCAGCATCTTTTTCGCCTGCAAGGGAGTGCGGGTGGTCCCGCTGGCCGGGCCCGATGGCCGCTTCTATGCCCCGACGGCGGAGAATGTCCGCAGCCACAACTACCCGCTGGACCGGTTCCTCTACATCTGCGTGAACAAGCCGCCGCGTCAACCGCTCGGCGGCCCGGCGGCGGAGTTCCTGCGGTTCCTGCTCTCGCGTGAGGGGCAGCAACTCGTGGCCGCCGGCGGCAACATCCCACTCGATGCGGTCGCGGTAAACGAAGGCCGGCGCAGTCTGGCGGAGTGAAAGGCAAGGAATCATGATCAAGAAAATCGTCCTCGTCGAACCGAAGTCCCCCGAGCGGCACGTCTTCAGTCGCTGGAAACTGCCGCGTCTGGGAACGGTGGTCCTGGCCACGCGCTTGAAGCAGGCGGGCTATGACGTCAAGGTCTTCGTGGAGGACGTGGCCCCGGTCGATTACGAAGCGATTCCGGGGACGTCTTACTTA
>DATKXP010000475.1:0-3222 GCA_035529015.1 Phycisphaerae bacterium
CTCCGGCGAAGTCTGGGGATACCGGACCGACAAGAACCAGCCCGAAGCCGTCCGCCAGGCCGCCACGCCCAAGAAGGTCGCCGACAAGCCCGTCGGCCAGTGGAACACCTTCGTCATCACCATGAAGGGCGACCGCCTGACCGTCGTCCTGAACGGCGAGGAGGTCATCTCCGACGCCCAACTGCCCGGCCTCAAACCGAGCGGGCCCATCGCCCTGCAGCATCACGGCAACCCCATCGAGTTCCGAAACATCCTCATCAAGGAGTTGAAGAAACCCGAAGCAAAGTGACCCGAACCACAACAGAAAGGTGAACGAGCATGTCGCATACCATCCGTCTGTCCATTATGGCCCTGGCTGGTGCGTGCCTGGTGCCGATGCTGTCGGCCTCGCCCGCTGCCGCAGCCTTCGAGTTCAAGGACACCAAGGGCGAGCACCTCGACGTCGTCCTCGACGGCCGTGTCGTCGCCCGCTGGATGTACGCCTACGACAAGTCCACCCCCGAACGCCTGCACGAAACGTACAAACCGTACCTGCACGTCTTCGGGCCCGATGGCGCGAAGCCCATCACGAAGGGCGCGGGCGGGCAGTACAGCCACCACCGCGGCATCTTCTGCGGGTGGAAGATCACCGTCGCCGACAAGACCTACGACTTCTGGCACATCATGCGCGACCTCAAGAACTGCCAGAAGAACCTCGATAAACCCAGCCACCTCATGCTCCACCAGAAGTTCGTCGACCAGAAGGCCGGCGCCGACGTGGCATCCTTCACCGCACTCATCCACTGGAACGACCCGCAAGGCACCGTCCTCGTTGAAGAGGCGCGAACGCACGTCTTCACCAGGCGCCCCGCCCCGGCCATCATCCAGGTGGACCTCGTGACGCATCTGAAGGCCGTCGCCGACGACGCCAGGTTCGCCGGAGACCCCGAACACGCCGGCGTCCAGTACCGGCCCGCCAACGAGGTGGACGGTAAGCAAACCAAGTACGTCTTCCCCGACGGCGTGACCGACGTCAAGAAAGCGCCCGACCTGCCCTGGGCCGCCTGCCGGCATACCATCGAAGGCAAAACCTACAGCGTCCTCCAAGTGAACCACCCCGATAACCCCAAGGGCACACGGTACTCGGCGTACCGCGACTACGGCCGCTTCGGGGCATTCCCGGTGTTCGACGTCGCCAAGGGCGCCGAGCAGGTCCTCCGCTACCGGTTCCTCGTCATGCAGGGCGAGATGCCCCCGACGGCCCAGTTGCAGAAGGAGTCCGACGCCTTCGCCAAGGCGCCGACGAAGTAACCCGAGAACACGCAGGAGAAGCATCATGCGCATCACGCGAAACCTCATCCTGGCCGCCGCGCTGGTTGCTTGCGCCCTTGCGGCCCCGGCCCCGGCCGCCGATTCGCCCTTCTCCGCCAAACTCCAGGAGGGCCAATACTTCGACGTCTTCCATAACGGTCGCCGGGCCGTCCGATACGTCATCGCCTGGGACCCCGACCGCTACAAGGAGACCTACAAGCCGTTCCTCCACGTCTTCGACGCCGAGGGCGCTTCGCCCATCACCAACGGCACCGCCGCCAAGCAGTACCCCCACCATCGCGGCATCTTCATCGGATGGACCAAACTCGGCTTCGGCGGCAAACGCTACGGCTTCTGGGGCATGGGCGGCGGCGTGCACCAGAGGCACGTGAAGATGCTCGCCAGCAACCTCGCGCCCGACGGCGCCGTCTTTGCCGGCCTCGTCCACTGGAACCTCGCCGACGGCAAGACCCTCATCGAGGAAGAGCGAACCCAGGTCCTCCTGCCCAGTGCGAAGCCCACGCTCGCCCTCATCGACTTCACCTCGCGCCTCACCGCCGTCGCCGGCGACGTCGTCCTCGACGGCGACCCCGAACACGCCGGCGTCCAGTACCGCCCCCACGACGACGTGGACCGAAAGGCCACCAGGTACCTGTTCCACGCCGACGGCGTCACGCCGGGGCGCGGCAAAGACACCGATATGCCGTGGGTGGCCGAGCAGTACACCCTCGCCGGCAAGACCTACAGCGTCCAGCACATGAGCCATCCCGACAACCCGAAGGGCGCCGAGTGGTCGGCCTACCGCGATTACGGCCGGTTCGGGCCGTGGATCAAGAAGGATTTGAAGAAGGGCGAAACCCTCGCCATCCGATATCGCTTCCGGGTCACCGAAGGGGATATCCTCTCGCGCGAGCAGTACCAGAAATCGTGGGAACAATTCGCCGCCTCACCCACTCCAAAGTCGTGTAGGTGAGCCGCCGGATTGAGGGGAGAGTCCATGAGACTGCGACGCTTTGTAACAGCCTGCACTGTGGCTGCCGCCGTCCTCGGCCTGTTGACTTCGCACGCACCAGCGGAGTCCGGCCCCGCCGTGGACGACCGCCTCCGCGCCATGGTCGAAGACGACTGGGCCGCCCAGGAAACGCGCCTCGGCCGCACCGCCGGGTCGCCCGAGTCCGTCCAGGAAGCGCTCAAACGCGCCGACCTCCTGCTCACCGACCTCCGCGCCATGGCCGGCGCCCCGGACCTTCAGTCCGACGCCGCCGCCCTCAAGCGCCTGCGGGAAAAAGCCGCCGACGCCGAATCCCTCGGCGAACCCGACCGCCTCAAACTGTACCGCGAGGTCCGCTGGCTCGTGCGCAACGTGGCCCTGAAGAACCCCCTCCTGGCCGGCAAGCCCGTCATCTTCATGAAACGCCGCCGCTTCGCCTGCCAGATGCTCCACGAATACGTCGCCTACTTCGCCGAACTCAGCGGCGTGTACGGCGGCAGCGTCTACCTGCTGGAGCAGCCCGGCCGCTCCCTTGCGACGCGCAACCTCATTAACGGCCGCCTGCCACCCGGATGCATCTCCACCCTCGCTCTCTCCTACGACGGCCGCACCCTCTACTTCGCCCAGGGCGAATGCAAGGGCAAGCGGCCCGTCTGGGGCGCCTACGACCAGCCACGCTACGACATCTTCGCCCTCAACCTCGACGACGACGACCTCATGCAATTGACCGAAGCCCGCACCGACGATTTCGACCCCTGTCCCCTGCCCGACGGCGGCATCGCCTTCATCTCCAGCCGCCGAGGCGGATTCACACGATGCAACAACCCCTGGGAACCCATCCCCGTCTACACCCTCCACCGCATGGACGCCGACGGCGAGAACGTCCGCACCCTCTCCTTCCACGAGACCAACGAGTGGCACCCCAACGTCCTGCACGACGG
>DATKXP010000476.1:0-8292 GCA_035529015.1 Phycisphaerae bacterium
GGAGGTCTCCTCGTTCATCATGGGCCTGTTCAACGGGTGCCCGCTGGCGAGCGACCCGCGCGGCCCGGCGTGGCTGGAGCAGGGCATCGAGGCCGGAGGGGACCTGGGGGCTGACGTCCTTCTGATCGCCTTCTTCGGCAAAGGCAGCCTCAAGAGCGGCGACGGCGTGAAGAAGGCCGACGTGGACGTGGTGGTCGAACGCATCAAGGCCGCCGCCCCCAAGGCCAAAGAGGCCGGCGTCATCCTGGGGATCGAGAACACCCTCTCGGCCGAGGACAACATGAAGATCCTCGACCGCATCGGCCACGACTCGGTCCGCATCTACTACGACTGCTACAACCTGGCCGGCCAGGGTTACGACGTGCCCGCCGAGATACGGCTCCTGAAGGACAAGATTGCCATCTTCCATTTCAAAAACGGGAAGGACTACCTGGAGACCGGCAAGGTGAAGTGGGACCCCATCGCCGCGGCCATGAACGACATCGGCTACAAGGGCTGGATCGTGCTGGAGACGAGCAGCCCGTCGAAGGACCGCATCGCCGACGCCCGACGCAACGCCGACTACATCCGCAAACTGTTCGGCGTGAAGGCGTAAACGCCGCGGCGCGCCGGCAAGCGGCGCGTTTCGTCGCAGCGCCCGGCCGGGCCACACATGCTGGTGTGCCCTTTTAGCCGCGACCCGAAGGGGAGCGCGCGCTCCCCCGGCGGGTCGCGGCTACCCGTTTGCGCCGAACCAGCGCTCGGCCACGCGCCGAATGTCGCCGTCGCTTTGGGCGTTCTGGATGGCGGCCCGCGCTTCGGCGGCGCGGGGGATGTCGCGGGCGTACACGCGGCCGATCTGGCGGATGTATCGCAGGCCCACCACCTCGCCGTATTGCCTGACCAGTCCTTCGTAATGTTCCAGGAACACGCGGCCGCGCTCGGGCGGCGTGACGGGCCGATACGTGCCGGTCTCGGCGAGTTCCAGCACCTGCCGGAAGATCCACGGCGTGCCGAACGCCCCGCGCGCGATGCTCGCCCCCGCGCAGCCGGTCTCGCGGAGCATCGCGAGGACGGCCTCGGGCGTCCTGAGGTCGCCGCTGCCGAAGACCGGCACCGGCAGCGCGTCGGTCCACTCGGCGATGGTTGTCCAGTCGGCCCGTCCCTGGTAGCGCTGGCCGGCGCTTCGGGCATGGAGCGTGACGCCGGCGACACCGGCCCCGGCTGCCCCTCGCGCCAGGTCCAGCGCCAGCCGGCGGTCCTCTGCCGAGTTCGTGTACCCGTGGCGGAGTTTGACCGTCACGGGCAGCGGTGACGCGGCCACGGCCGCCTCGACCAGCCGCACGGCGGCGTCGGGGTCCCGCAGGAACGCCGCGCCGCGCCCGCTGCGGCCTGCCACGCGGCGGCTCGGGCACGCGAAGTTCAGGTCCACGAGGTCCGCGGTGCCTCGTGCCGCCACCATCGCGACGGTCTCGGCGAGCGGGTCGGCCTCGCGCGGCAGGATCTGGACGCCCAGCGGACGGTCGGCCGGGTCGGAGGCCAGCAGGTTCTCGGCCTTGCGTTGGCCGATGCGGCCGAGGAGTTCGCGCGGCGTGGCCATCTCGGTGTGCGTGAGGGCGGCCCCTTCGCGCCGGCAGAGCAGGCGAAACGGCAGGTGTGTGCGTTTGTGCATCGGCGCGAGCACCAGGTTGCCCGCCACCGCAAGCGGGCCGAGTGCGACCGGATGGATCAGGTTGGCGGACTCAGTCATGCGTGAGACCTCGTGACCGGTTTCTGTCCCGTACGGGTCTGGCATGCCGCGTGGTGGCCTTCCCAGGCCACCACGGAACACCCCGGCACCGACATCGCGGCGGCCTGGGAAGGCCGCCGCGCGGCATCCGCACGGCATCCGCGCGCCACGCTCAACCCATTTCCTTGCGTGGCTCCCGGCGAGACTTTCACGTGCCCTGTAACCATAACCGCGGGTTTGGTCGGGTCAAGCGTCGTCTGGACGCGGACGCCGTGGCGAAGGGCGTGAAGAGGGCCGCTCAGGGCACGGGAAGGGGCCGTTTTCGCCGTCCGTTGCGGCGGGATTTCGGCGGGAGATTTCGCTTCAGATTGCGGCGGCGGGCTTCCGATAAAGTCTAATGCCCCTACGTTGTACTGCTCCCACAAGCGTCCCGGCACAAGGAGAGTGGGTATGCTGCGGACGGAGATGCGGACGAGTCCTCGCATTACAACGCGAATCACGGTCGAATCGATCGGGCCGACGCTGAACATCTCGGCCGGGGGCATGTGTGTCCTCATGGCGGACCCGATGCGGGAGGGCACCACGCCCGTTCTGGCGTTCACCCTTCCGGACGAAGAGGCCCCCGTCACCTGCAGGGGTCGGATCACCTGGTGCCGCGCCTCCAAGATCGATCCCGAACTCTATGAGGTCGGCGTGGCGTTTGTCGATATCAGCGACAACGACCGCCAGCGGGTCATGGATTTCGTCGAAGCCCACCTCAGCCCGGCGTCCTGAGACCTCGTCGGCGTGGACGACGTCGCTCCCGTTTTATAGCCTGGTTGTTTGCTTTCCTCACGGTTCTGATGTAGAATACGCGAACTGGGGGTTTGCAGGCGTCAACGGATGCCGATTTCCGCGACGTGTTCAGGGTGTGGAAAAATCATCTCGGCGCCCGACTCGGCCGCCGGACATAAGGCCAAGTGCCCGCAGTGCGGTCAGGTCGTGACGTTTTCCGAGAATCCTGCGGCCGCGCTCGCGGCTGCCGTCAGGGCCGAGGAGCGGGCCAGATCTCCCGCCGCAACGCCGGCCGACGCCGTGGCACAGAAACCGTCCGGCGGGGCGGCCGACAGTGCCGCCGTGGCCACGCCCACACCCGCCCGGTCCGGCGCGCCGTCCAAGCACTCCACCGCCACCGTCTCCCGGATGCTGGCCCGGACCAGCCCGTACGGCACGTTGCGGCTGCTGGCCGCCATCCTCTTCGGCGTGGGGATGACCGTGTCGATTCTCGTGTTCCTGACAGGACTGGGTGCGCTGGTCATGCTTGCCACGGGCGGGAACCCCTGGATCGCCGTCGGCGTGTTCGTCGGCGCACTGATCCTGACGGTCACGCTCTTCCTGGGCGCCAAGACCGTGAGCGAACTGCTCCGCCTGTGGGCCGATGTCGGCGACCGGACGCGGCACATGGCGCAGATGTTGGAAGAATCGCTGAACCTGCCGCGCGACAACAGCACGTAGAGAAACGCACCCGACCGCAGCCCGCTTGCTTGGCCGGATCGGGAGCGCGGTTTACTGGACGGCGACGGCCCCCAGCAGCACGCCTTGCTTCAGTTTCCACCCGCCCGAGAGGAAGTACTTGCCCTTGCGGATCGAGAGGGTGAGTTTCTCGCGTTCCTGGGCCCTGCGTTTCTCCTCTTTGACGACGTACTGGATCCACAGCACGCGGACGGTGGCCTTGTCGGCCTCGACCTTGATGGGTTGGACCTGGCGGGCGTAATCCTCGACCATCTCACATTCCCACGTCTTGCCGACGGCGACGCTGCTCGTCTCGTTGGCGACGAGGCGGAAACTGTTGTACCCGACCGCGCGTTTGCCCAGTTCCGCCGCAATCGCCTTCAGCGCCGGGTCGATGAACGCCTTGGGCTCCTTCGTGGCGTGGATCCCGATGACCGTGACGTTGAGGGTTTGGGGTGCGGCGGCGGTCGTCTCGGCGGCCTGGGTGGTTCCGAGCCAGGCCAGCACGGCCGCCGCTGCCAGGATCATCCCCCACCCGTCCGTTGGATATCGCATGGTCCGTGTTCCCGCCTGTTCGCTCAGCCGCTCGACCCCTCCGGTTCGACCCAGATGGCGACCACCTCGTCGGTGTCGCCGCTGTAGAGGATGACGCTGTAGTCGGCGTCGGTTTCGAGTTCCATGATAGCAACGTCGCCCTGCCGCGCCAATGTATTCGGCGCCAGCGGCGGCGCCGCTTGCGTCCAAAGCGCCGCCAGTCCCAGGGCGATAACGAGCAACGCGGCGGCGGCGCCCGCCACGTGGGCCACCCACCGGAACGGCTGGCGCGACCGGACCGGCCGCGCCCGGAACGGGATCACCGTCGGCGCACGGGGCGCTGCACCAGCGCCCGGCGCCCGGGCGGCAGGTGCCGGCGCCTCGCTCGCCGGGGCGCGGGCGGCGGCGGGAGGCGTCTCCTCCTCGGCGGCAACGGGCGGCAGGACCTCGGGCGTCGGATCCAGGCCCTCGATCCGCGGACGCGTCTTCAACGCCACCGGCTCGCCCTTGCCCTCGAGTTCGGCCTTCAGGGCCTTGCCGATGCCGCTCCAGTCCTTCTCCTCGACGGGCGGCATCTCGTAGGAGTCGAGCACGTGCTGGATCCGCTGCTGGTCGAGGACGACCTGGCGGCACCGTCCGCACTGCTCCAGGTGCGCGGCCAGGCCCTCGTTCTCCAGCGACGACAGTTCGCGGTCGGCGTACCCGGCGAGCATCGTTTTGGCTTCGTCGCAATCCATGACTCTCACCCGATCTCCGAGGCCAGCAACTCCCGAAGCCGCTGCCGCGCGTTGAAGATGCGGCTCATGACGGTGCCGATAGAAATGCCGAGCACGTCGGCCACTTCCTTGTACGACATGCCTTCGAGGGCGTACAGGACGAGTGCCGCCCGGTTCTTCTCCGAGATGTTGGCGAGGGCCTCGCCAATGGCTTTGCGCAGGTCCCTCTCAGCCGCCTCTTCCAGGGGCGTCTGCTGGCCCGGCCCGGTGGCCGCCGGTTCCAGGGCCGTCTCGGCATCCAGGCTCTCGGCCTGACGATGTGACCGCCACCGACGGTAGTCCAGCGCCGCGTGCGTCACGATCCGGTACAGCCACGTCCGAAACGACGACTGGCCCCGGAACGCCTGGATGCCACGCATGACATGAATGAACGATTCCTGCACCACGTCCAGCGCATCTTCCCGGGACCCGACCAGGCGGAAGGCGATACCGTAGGCGGCGTCGCGGTGCCGGCGGAACAACTGGTCGAGCGCCTTGGAGTCGCCCGCCTTCAGTCGCTCCACCAGGACGGCGTCGCGCTCGGCCTGTTGCGCCGCCGCCTCGTCAGCCCGGCCATCTTGCCCGGAGGCTTCACTCATTCAGACGATTTCCCCAGGAACCTATTCATTCCGACCCCGGCGCACGCGGCTGGTCAGGCACACGAACGAGTGCCTGACTAGCCGCGACCGTCAGGGAGCGGCCGCCTCCTTATGGGCGCGGCTCAGAGTGCTGCACACGGGCTCCGCGCGGCCGACCGTGATCCCCTCCGCCTCGGCGCCTTAGTCGAACAGGTGCAGCAGCCGCGCGCCAAGGCCCAGGTAGATCAGCGTGCCCGTGATGTCGTTCAGACTGGTGACGAACGGGCCGCTCGCCAACGCCGGATCCACCCCCACCCGGTCGCATGCCAGCGGGATCACCGTGCCCGTGACGGCGGCGCTCAAAATGCCGCACAGCATGCTGAAGGCCACGACCACCGCGAACCCGACATGGCGGCCGAAGAACACGTAGCCGACCAGGCCCGACACCAGCCCGCACACCAGGCCCACCAGAACGGCCACGCCGACCTCGTTTGCCAGGACCGACCCCGTCCGGCCGATCCGCACGTCGCCCATCGCCAGGCCGCGGACCATGACCGTTGAGGACTGGAGGCTGACGTTCCCGGCCATTTCGATCATCACGGGCACGAACAGCAGCAGGGCCGTTGTCCCGCCGGGGTCGTAGCCCAGCCACCGCATGATCTGGCCGACCAGGAAACCCGGCACCAGCGTGATCAGCAGCCAGGGCAGCCGGGCGATGGCGCGACGCCGGATGGACATGTGAAGCGGGTCGGTGGCGCCGGTGCCGGCCATGCGGTACATGTCTTCGGCGGCCTCTTCGTCGGCCGCGTCCAACACGTCATCGACGGTGATGATGCCCTGAACGGCGCCCGTTGCGGGGTCCACCGCGGGGACGGCCAGCAGGTCGTACCGCCGGACGACCTCGGCCACCTGCTCGCGGTCCATGTCGGTCGGAACGGGGTGCAGGTCGGTCTCCATGATGGCGCCGACGGGCGTGTCCGGCGAGGAGAAGATGAGCCGCTCGATGGGCAGACGCCCGATGGGGCGCGACGCCTCGTCGATGACGTAGAGGTAGTGGCGGTGGGTGGTTTCGGAGGCGCCGCTGGCGCGGTCGATGGCCTCGCGGCACGTGATGTCGGCGGGCAGAACGATGAACTCGCTGGTCATCAGGCCGCCGGCCGTATGCGGCGCGTACCCCAGCAGCCGCTCGATCTCGTCGCGGTCTTCCAGGCCGGCCAGGGCTTCGGCGGCCTCGCGGGGCTCCAGTTCGCCGATGACGTCGGCGGCCTCGTCGGGTTCGAGTTCCGCCAGGGCCGTCCGCAGGGTCTCCGGCAGGATGCTTTCGATGATGTCTTCGCGGGTCTCGGCATCGGTCTCGATGAGGACGTCGGCCGCGTCGTCGGCCTCCAGCAGCGAAAACAGCGCCACCTTCTCGGCGGTGCTGAAGTCGTCCAACAGGTCCGCCACGTCGCTGGGGTGCAGGTCGTCCAGACGCCGCGACAGTTCATCGCGCCGGCCTTCATCCAGAAGGCGGCGGATACCGGCGATGAACGCCTCGTCGAGCACCGGGTTGGGCGGACTGGGATCGGACACGGTTTCCTCGAACGGGTCTTCAGCGGCCCGCGGCGCAGTGTAGAAGGCCGTCTGGGGCCGGTCAACGAGAAAAGGCGTGCACACACCCCCCCCCTGGCCGTACAATACGACGACGCCAGGCAGAATCGCAAGGAGGCGGATGTGGCCATCGAGTTCACGTGTGACTGCGGGGCGACGTGCTCGGCCGACGAATCGCAGGCGGGGCAACTGTTCCATTGCGAGGCCTGCGGCCTGGATATTCCCGTCCCCGTGCCGCAAGGAGTGGTCATGGCCGACGACGATGCGGCTGAGACCTCCGACCTTCCGGAGGCCGACGTCGTCGAGGCGGCCATCGAGGACATGGGCGACGCCCAGGCGCATGCCGAAGCCGAACGCGCCATGATCGACCAGATGAAAGAGGTGCGCGGCGACCCGGACGAGATCGCTGCCAGGCACCGCGAGGACCTCGATGCCCTCAAACGCGAAACGGCCGGCGACCTGGGCGAGGAAGAGGCCAAAGCGAAGCAAGAGCAGGATATCCGCGCGCTTCACGACCAACTCGGCTCCCAGGGCGGCATCGCCGAGATGGCCGAGCAAATGCGGGCCGTCCGCGAAGGAGAGGGCGGCGAGGCCGTCGCCATCGCCGCCGGCGAACTGGGTCCCCGGACCGTTCGGCCCCTGAAGAAGAAACCGCCCAAAGGCAAGGAACGGGCCGCACACCACATCGGGTTCAAGAAAGCCATCTGGGCGCCGTCGCTCCTGATCGGCCTGGTGTGTGTGGGCATCGGTGTCTACTGCTTCCTGCCGAGTGCCGAGGAGAATCCTTACCAGCAGCACCTTGCGTACTTCCAGGAGCAGTTGAAGAAGGCGGGCATCGGCGAGTTCGACGTCGTCCAGGTCGGCAGAGGCTCGTGGGCCGTCCCCAAGGGCGCTGACCATTCGGTCTCGCAGACGGGAATCGTGTATTTCCAGAACATTCCGGCGTACGGCCAGATGGCTCCCGACGAGCCTGCGGTGGACGCCACCGATTACGTCAAGTCGCAGAGTCATCAGAGCGGCCGCCAGAGCAAGTCGCTCCAGTTCGGTATCCTTCTGACGGCGGTCGGCGGGGTCCTGGTCGTGCTGACCATCATCACGCTCCGCGACGTGAGGATTGTGGCCGCCATGCGGGCCGAACAGGCTCCCCGGGAGGAAGTCGCAGAAGGCGAGGCGGTCGAAGGCGAGGCGGTCGAAGGCGACGCCGAGCAGCCCGACGAGGAACCGCCGCCGGAGACCGAGACGCCCGACGAGGGCTCAGCACAGGAATCGTCCGACGACGAACCACCCGACGACGAACCGCCCGGCGACCAACCGGACGACACCCAGCCGGACGACCCCGACAAAGACTGACGCGCCGCCGCTTCGGGCCAGATTGCCCCCCGCGCCGATATATACTTTACGAAAACGGCCTTTCTCGAGACCCCCCAAAATCGCGCTTTTCGGAGGGCCGAACCCCGTTTCTGGCTCAGAAACGGCGATTTGGGTCCCGAATGTTAAGATAGGCAAGGCAAAACGCGCGTCGTTTTGATCGGTTTCTGATCGCTTTTTGCTCAAACTTGGTCCGTTCTTCGTCCTTTTTACCCCTTTTTTAACCTAAGTGGAGCGGGGTCAATATGCTATAAAGTATACAAAAGGC
>DATKXP010000477.1:0-3272 GCA_035529015.1 Phycisphaerae bacterium
GACACACAATGGCAGAGCAAGAATTGACGCTGGAGCAGGCGCAGGCCGCAACCGTGGAGGCAGTCAAGGACAAGAACGTCCTCGTCGCCGCGCAGAAGGCGGCGGTCGTGCGGCTCAGGATGGGCCATGCGGCAGAACTCAAGACGCACAACAAGGCAATCCGAGACGCCCTTGCCACCGAGATGAAGATTCGCCGGAAGCTCGCAAAGGCCGAAGCGGAGCAGACGGCGGAAGAGGCGACCGCCGAGTAGCCAGAGCAAGGAGAACCGACCGTGACCGACAGGATACCAGCGCCGGAGCCGGGACTGTACGAGGTGTCAGAGGCCGTCTACAGGGCCTGGGATGCAGTCAACTGGTCAACCCTCAAGCAGATGGGCAAGACGCCGCGACACTACCGCCACGCCGCCACTGTGGACGCCACAGAGCAGACCGACGCCCAGGCCCAAGGCACGCTGTTTCATGCCCTGCTGCTCGAACCGGACGCGGCCAAGACCCGGTTCATTGTGGCACCAGACACCTACCCGCACGAAGACAGCAAGGGCCGGGGCGACAACAAAGTCATCACGAAGACCGACAAGCCGTGGAACGGCAACGCGACGTACTGCAAAGAATGGCTGGCGGAACAAGCCGCTCACGGTCGCGTCGTCTGCAAGTCCTACGACCTGCGTGCTGGGCGGGCGATGGTCGAGTCGGTCTTGGAAATCCCCGATGCGGTGACGTTTCTCAAGGGTGCAAAGACAGAAGTGGCTATCGTGTGGGACGACCCGCAGACCGGCTTGCGTTGCAAGGCTCTGCTCGACATCCTCAACAATGGGCAACTCGGCGACGTGAAATCCAGCAGCAAGCCGCTTGACTGGGAAACCTTCGCGCGGACGGTCAAGTTCTGGGGGTACGCAGGGCAGATGGCCTTCTACCGCGACGGCCTGAACTTCGTCTTGGCCTTGCTCGGCGAAGTGGTGCCGGAAGTCCCGATGGCCCGCTTCATTTGTGCCGAGACCGACCCGCCCTATGCTGCGGCCGTGTATGACCTCTTCGACGCGCCAGACAGCATCAGCCACGACTGGTTTGTGCATGGGCGAAACCTCTACCATTCGTATCTCCAGCAGGTCAAATTTTGTCAGAAGCACAACCGCTGGCCAAGCTGGAACCAGTCCGACATTGACCAGCCCGCCGAGGCGATGGAGCTTGCCATCCCCGACTATATCAAACTCGAAGGTGCATTATGACAACCACTGAAATCGTCCAATTCGACCGTAACGCGGCGCTCGCAGGTCCCGACAACTGTGAACTCATCCTCCACGACGGGCAGGCGGCGGACATGATTGCGTCATCGTTCCCCGGCAACCTTGACCCGCAGCGCCGCAGGGACAAGACGCTCTCCCTCATCCGCGAGGCGACAATTCATATCGCCAACTCGGACGCCAGGGATAAGATATGTCGATGCACAGGGGCAAGCGTGCTAGACTGCCTCGTGAGTTGTGCGCGGCTGGACCTCTCGCTGACAAAGGCTCTCGGCCATGCGTACCTGATTCCATTCGGCGGCGTCTGCACGCTCATGCCGGGGTACAAGGGCTTCATCAAGCTCATTGTGGACACCGGGCATATCAGGCACCTGGAAACCGTCGTGGTCTACAAGAACGATGAGTTCTCGTTCTATCGGGACGAGAAGGGACCGCATCTTCGGCATGTTCCCGACCCGGAATCGCAAGGCGACAACTCGCAAGTGCGACTGGTCTACCTAGTGGCTACGACATCCGACGGCGGGTCCATGTTCGAGATGATGAACGACAAGGAGCTGGAGAAGGTCCGCAAGTCCTCGAAGCAGCCGGACGGACCAGCCTACAAGGCGTGGCCGACAGAGATGAAGCGAAAGGCAGTTATTCGCCGCTTCGAGAAGTCGGTCCCGAAGGGTATGGACAACCCCGCCGAACTTCGGTTGGCAGAAGCCCTGGACCTCGACAACTCACAATTCGACCCGAGCAAGTTGGCCGAGTACAAGGAAATGGCAGATGAGCATTCCAGGTCGCTCAAAGAGCGGGCGATGGCCCCAGTAGTAGGCGAGAACGCCCCCCAGAGCGACGAACAGCCACAACCCGACCCAACACCCGCCGCCCCTACCCTCAAGGCTACCAAGGACGCCTGGTGGAAGCTCGCCAAGGCCGCCCAGAAGGTCGAGCCGGACGCCTGGCCGGACCTCAAGGCGAACGCGGAGAAGTGGTTTACGGTGTTTGCCGCGAGCGTACTCGGGCATGACATCGGCGACCTTGCCGACCTGGACCCGGAAGACCTCGCGGCGGTGATGGCAGACATGGCCGAGAACCACGACGCCCGGCCGCGAGACGAGCGATAGGCAACCGCAGCCGCCCAACGTGCCGGGGGCCGGGAAACCGAGACCGACCCCCGGCGGGCGGCGATTACGAGGAGAAGGACATGACCGACGAGAAATGCCCGCAGTGCGGGGCAGACAAAATGCGACGTGGGCCTGGGTTTTGGGAGTGTCGCGTCTGCACAACGCGCGTGCCATTTGACGACATGCTGGCATGCGCGAACGAGGTTGACAGGCTTGTGGATAAACTTCTCGCCGACAACGCCCGGCTGCGGGAGGCGATTGAGGCCGTGGCGAGGGGCACCGTGGAAATACTTGGTGGTAGTGACTGCTGGGCATGGGCTAACCCCGAAAGTGATGAGGTCTCGGCAGACTTCGACACCGCTGCTGACGCCGCCCTGGCCGGGCTGGCCGAACTGGGAAAGGATAAGACGACATGAGCGACGAGAAATGCCCGGAGTGCGGCACGGATGAGTTCGACCTGCCTGACGGCGATGAGTCTTGGCGGTGCTGCAACTGCGGGCGGTTGCTGACCAAGAGCGAGTCCCACCGCCTTGCTCGCGTATTCGGGACCAAGCATGTGGAGGCGATGCCTGACGCCCAATGCCCGAGGTGCGGTGCGTGGAGAACGGAACACGGTGCGTTTTGGCATACATGCGGCACGTTCTGGCATCCACCAAGCAATACCATCAAACGGTCTAGTCGCTGTCGAGAACGCGAGATTGCCCGGCTGCGGGCGGTTGTCGAGGCAATGGCGGGCGGGGACTTGACTCTCTCGCAGACCACGGACGGCACCTGGCAGTGGGCGGGCGAGCCAGCCGATGATATGTTCTATCGGTGGCACGGGTCGTTCCCCTCCGCCGCCGACGCTGGCCTTGCGGGCCTCGCAAAATAATTTTCAGAATCACGTTGGATGGACACGTGGTACGCGCTACTATTAGGCTAG
>DATKXP010000478.1:0-4069 GCA_035529015.1 Phycisphaerae bacterium
CGCACGTCCTTGCGGTAGATGAGGGTGATGCACTCGGCGAGCCAGTTGGGCCCGGAGTCGCTGTAGGCCCACTTCGTGCCGGGCGCGAACAGGAGTTTGCCCGTGCCGCCGGGCTTCTCGAACCCGGCGGTCTGGGTCGCCAGGTGAAAGAGGGTGACGGACTCGAGCCACTCGCGTCGGGCGGTGCCGTCCTTCGCTTCGCCGAAGGTGGGGTGATAGCGCTTCGCGGGAACGTCGAGGGCCGTGATGCGGCCATCCATCATGGCGAGGCCGACACTGGTCACGCCGATGGACTTGGTGGAGGACTTGAGGTCGTAGCGCGCAGCCTGGTCTCCCCACGTGATGACGGCGCGGCCGTGGCGGGTGATGATGCCGGACCCAGCGCCGGTGAGGGCGTAAGCGCGGGCCTTTTCGAGCAGCGCCGCGTCCATTCCGACGTCGGCCGGTTTGGCCGCCGGCCAATCGTCACCCGGCCAGGGAGGCTCGGCGGCGCGAGCCGTCGCCGCGAGCGTAAGCGCGACGAGGCAGGCTCGGATCGGGTTCATGGCGTGCCACCTGACGGTCTCCGTCACGGGAGGTTATACACGAGGGGGACGGAAAAGGCACGCGCGGAAAGGGCGGGTGGCACGGTCACGCGGCAGTAGGCGTGGCCGTGGGCCAGGCCGCGCCGAGGAGCCCACGGTCACGCTGCGCGTGGCCGTGCCACCCGGCACACCACAAGCAAAAGCGCGGCGGGTACGAAGACCCGCCGCGCTCGATTTCGGATCGGCAATCGGCCGCCCGCTCAGGCGGTGACCAGTTCCCAGCCCTTTCGGTACTCGCGCTGGACGTAGCGGTTGGCCTGTGGGTTGTTCTTGATCTTCATGTTGACGGGGTCCCAGTAGACCTTTCCGCCGGCGCGGAGGGCGACGATGCCCAGGAGCATGGCCTCGACCAGGGGCCCGCCGTACGTGAAGTTGCTCTTGGGGAAGTCCCAGGGCTTCTCTCCCCTGGCGGCCATCAAGAACTCCTCGTGATGGCCGGGCGACTTCTCCATCCGTTCGGGCTGCTCATAGGCCTTCATGGCCTCTTCGGGGATGAGTCGCGGGCTGTTCCCGTAATCGCCTTCGACGTAGAGTTTGCCCTTGGTGCCGATGAAGAGGTTGCCCGAATTGCAGAGCTCTTTCTTCTTACGGCTGGGGTCGTTGGTGATCTCGTCCGGGACCGGGGGCCTCCACCCGCCGTCGTGCCAGTAGGCGACGAAGCCGGGCCGCGACGCGGTGGGCCCGAACTCCCACTTCAGGATCATGTTCTTGGGATGCGTGATGTCGTTCTTCTGATTGGCCTTGATGAGTTCGCACGAGAGGGCGTGCTTCGGGTCCATCGACCACCAGACGCAGTCCCAGGTGTGGCATCCCATGTCGCCGATGGTGCCGGTGCCGAACTCGAGCCACCCGCGCCAGGCGAAGGAGTGCATGTTCTTGTGGCGTTCGATGTACCTGGCCGGCCCGATCCAGCACTGCCAGTCCAGTTCGGGCGGCACGGCCTCGCGAGGCGGCAGTTCGGCGTAGCCCTGCGGCCAGACGGGCCGGTTCGTCCAGGTGTGGATCTCCTTGACGGTGCCGATGGCGCCGTCGCGGATCCACTCGACGACGCGACGGTTGCCGTCGTTGGCGTGGCCCTGGTTGCCCATCTGCGTAGCCACCTTCTTCTTGCGCACCAGGTCGGCCAGGACGCGGGCCTCGTGGATGGAGTACGTGAGCGGCTTCTCGCAGTAGCAGTGCTTGCCGAGGCTCAGGGCCCGCGACGCCGCGGCGGCGTGGTGATGGTCGGGCGTCGCGACGAACACCGCATCGATGTCCTTGTGCATCTCGTCGAACAGTTTGCGGTAGTCCTGGTAGACCTTGGCCTGGGGGAACATCTGTTTGGCCTTGTTGGTGCGGCTGAGGTCCACGTCGCAGATGGCTGTGACGTTCTCGCCCTTTCCGCAGCCCAAGTGCCCGTCGCCCCGGCCGCCCGTGGCGACGTAGGCGATCTTGAGCTTCTTGTTCTGGGCGTACGTGGTGGCCATACCGGGCGAGGCCAGGATGACGGCGCCGGCAGCGGCACCGCACTTCAGGAACTGACGGCGGTTCATGCGGCTGGACATAACGGGCTTCCTCCGAAAAGGGGTAACAGGTTCCACTACGCTATCGCGCGGGGCGGCCGACCGCAACCTCAAAAGAAACCACCTGCGCCCGCCGCCGTCCGGTCGGACGACCCCCCGGCCGGCGTATTCTACGAAACACGCCAAGGGGCGGCTTGTCTCGGCGAAAACAGGGGGAAACCGGGCGGCGGTCTTCCGTACGTGTTTAGCGCGGGTGGCACGGCAGCGGCGCAGCCGCGGCCGTGGGCACCCGGGGTCCAACACGGCCGCCCTTCGGGCTGCCGTGCCACCCGGCTTGCGGGGTGGCTACGCGGTGGCCTGGGAAGGCCACCACGCGGAAGCAAGCCGAATTGGGCAACAGAACTGCCGCCCCCAACGCGAAGGAGCCCGCATCGAACGGCTCAGAACGCGACGGTCGTCTCCTTCTCGACCGTGTGCACCTTGTTGCCGAGTCGGATACGCGGGTCGCCGAAGCCGTGCCAGATGCGGACCTTGCCGGAGGTGCCGATCGCGCGAGAGTCGAGGCTGCGCAGGGTGAACAGCGGCGGGTCGTCATACGCGATGCCGCCCGACGCCGACGCGCAGAAGGCCACAAACGTCGGCCCCGTCACCAGGAACCCGAGCGGCGGCAGGACAACCTCGCCGCCGGTCGTCTCCCGCACGCGGTACTCGGCCTGCCCCATGTTGACCGTGCAGGTGACGGCCTCGGCGCCATGCCCGAAGACCGTCCGGACGACCTGGCGGTCGGGCGTGAGAAAGGAGTGGTGCGTCATCGGCATGCGCGAGGTGATCTCGTTGAGGGGCGAGAGGACCTCGTAGGTGTTCTTGACGTAGATGTCCATCGGGTGCATTCCCTCGGCCCACCCGCCGTCGGCCCGTGTGAAGAGGGCCGGATCGCCGCCGGCGCCTCGGCGCTTCGGCGTGACGGGTGTGAAGGTTATCTTCTCGCCGGCGACCTCGAGGCGGCCGACGATGGTGCGGCGCTCGTTGTCGGACTCACCGAGCAGACTGGCGCGGCCGAGCGACGGGCGCGAGTAGAAGCCGACGCGGACGTCGAACGTCCCCTCCAGCCCCGGCGGCACCGTGACCGGGTGCGGGCCGTCCACGTGGTCACCCGGCTGCCACTTCGAGAACGGCGGATCCGGCGGGTGGTCGTTCTGGAACTTGATCTCGGCGCCGGCGGGATCGGTGAAGTGGACGAAGATGAACCAGTTGCCGCGCAGCGGCTTTTCGACCTGCCAGTGGTAGGTGATGTCGAAACGCCGCCCTGGTTTCACCGTCACCTCGGCGGCCTTCGGCGCGACGGCCTCCGGTTCGCTCTTGCCGGTCCAGCCTTTCCAATAGAGGTGCTGCGGGATGCTGTGGTAATGCAGCGGCCGCCCGATGCTGACGTGGTGCAGCACGTACGCCGCCGCCTGGTAGACGTCGTATCCATATTTACCGTACATGGCGATGCAGTCGCGGTAGACGATTTCAAAGAGCGGGACGGGCACGGCGCCGAGTTTCTTCAAGAGGCCGGCGCCGTGGTAATACCGGCCGGAGACGCCGGTCAGCCCCTCGAAGAAGTCGGCGTGCGGGACGGCCCACTCGCGTCCGCACTCGCTTCCGAAACTGCCGAAGAGGCCGCGGGCATAGTCGGAGATGGCCTGCTTCCACTTCATGTCGTCGGCGCGCGTGAGCGGGTGCTCTTTCGAGGAATCCTCCTGGAGCCCGGCGGCGTAGGTCGTGTCGATGAAGTAGGAATCGGCGCCGGTGAGTGTCTTGACGGCCGGGAGGTTCTGCGGCCGCTTCGCCAGTTCCAGTGCCATCTTCGAGTTCGTCAGGTACGCCCGTCCGCCGGCCCAGCGTCCGCCTTTGGCGAGTTGCCCGTCCGGACGGCGCATGACGTGCTTTTCGTCCCACGACGGCGCGTCGCGGTAGATGTCCTGGTAGTTGTCGTGGAGG
>DATKXP010000479.1:0-6991 GCA_035529015.1 Phycisphaerae bacterium
TCACCCTGTTTGCGGGCAATTTTGCGCCTCGCGGTTGGGCACTCTGTGATGGTCAGGTGCTGACCATCGCCCAGAATACGGCGTTGTTCGCCCTTCTGGGGACGACCTACGGCGGCGACGGTCACACGACGTTTGCCTTGCCGGATCTCAGGGGGCGGACTGTCATCCACGAGGGGACGGGACCGGGGCTGACAGGTCGCCCACTCGGCCAGAAAACCGGCGTCGAGCAGGTTACGTTGACCCAGGCTCAACTGGCGGCCCACAACCACACGCTGCCGCCAGACAACGAGACGTACGACACGGGCGGCGACCAGCCTCACACAAACATGCAGCCGTCGCTGGTCCTGAACCGTATCATCGGGCTCCAGGGACTCTATCCCTCGTACAGTGTTGCCGGCGGGGATGTGTCTGCCGGTGCGCTCGGTGGGGCTGAGCCCTATATCGCCGAGATCAGCCTGTTTGCGGGCAATTTCGCGCCTCGCAATTGGGCATCCTGTGATGGTCAGTTACTGTCCATCTCAGGGAATGAGGCGTTGTTCTCCCTTATGGGCACGATCTACGGCGGCGACGGTCGGACGACGTTTGGCCTGCCGGATCTCAGGGGGCGGACTGCCATCCACGAGGGGACGGGACCGGGGCTGACACCTCGCCCACTCGGCCGGAAAACCGGCGTCGAGCAGGTTGCGTTGACCGAGGCTCAACTGCCGTCCCACGACCACACGCTGCCGCCGACGACCCTCGAGACGGGCTCAACGGGCGGCGGCCAGGCTCACACAAACATGCAGCCGTCGCTGGCCCTGAACTATATCATCGCGCTCTTCGGAATCTATCCCTCGCAGAGTGTCACCAACCTTACCGAGGGCGATGCAATCGCCGCCGAGGTCATGGGCATGGATCCGTTTCTCGGCGAGATCAGCCTGTTTGCGGGCACTTTTGCGCCTCGCAATTGGGCATTCTGTGATGGTCAGTTGCTGGCCATCATGCAGCATGATGCGTTGTTCTCCCTTCTGGGGACGACGTACGGCGGCGACGGTCGGACGACGTTCGCCCTGCCCGATCTCAGGGGGCGTGTTCCCGTTCATCCGGGGACAGGACCGGGGCTGCCAACTTACCGGCTCGGCGAGAGAATCGGCGTCGAGCAGGTTTGGTTGACCGAGGCCCAACTGGCGGCCCACTTGCACATCGTGCCCGAGCCAGCGACGCTGGCGCTCGTGGCCTTGGGGGGGCTGGGCGTGTTCATGCGGCGGCGATGCAAGTAAGCAGAGCGCCGGCATCGCGATTTGGTTTTCGGCGGTTCTCGGGGTATGCCACGGGAGTGCGGCGGGGGGTGCATGGCCTGTCGGGGCTGGGCCCGCGTGAAACGGGCGCGGCCTCTTTGGCGCGCGGTTGCGGGGAACCTTCCGGCAGGGCGCAGGCTGGGTCCATAGGACCCGCGCGGCCGATGACCCTATGAATCAGGGTAGGCCCATAGGACCCACCCTACGTGCCGGCCATGCCACACTCCCTCCTCGCCGCGTCCGAATCACACCCGCAAATCCGCCAGATCCCACATCCCACGCAAAGATCGGCCCCCTTCCGCAAGAAGACATCGGTGGGAGCAGCGCCGTGTGCTCTTGCCGGAAGGGAGTGTCTCGAGTGCCGCGCCCCAAGCCATTTGCACCGCGGCAGAACGTGTGTATACTATCCGTGGAGTAAGGGGCTGCGCCTTCGGGGCGCAAGACGCTCGCCGGATGCGGGGCGGCGAGCCTGCGGCAAACTCGGTCTTCCAGGCAGCGACCGGGGGAGAAGGAGCAGGTTCGTGGTTCGGCCCCGCACGGTTTCCCTCCTCATCGTTTGGGCCCTCGGTCTGGCATCAGCCGCAAGCGCCCAGTCCACCAACGTCGAGGTCGTGGTCGAGCACGACCTGTACACGAGCGGTGCCATCGATGCAGGCCTGGCCCAGTACCTGGCCGACATCACGGCCCAGGGCTGGAGTCCCATCGTGACGCCGTGGGTCCTTGACACCGGCGACCTCAACGCCCCTGCCGCGCTGCGGACGCACCTGGCCGACCGGCGCACCGCCGACGGCCTGGCGGGGGCGGTCCTCATCGGCCATCTGCCCGTCGCGACGGTCTATACCGACGCCGGCGGCGGCATCAGCGGCGAGTTCCATCCGTGCGACCTCTATTACACCGACCTCGACGGGTCCTGGGCGAGTTCCGGCGCCCACGGGTATCTGCCCGACACGCACACCGACGGCTCGGGCGACGTGGGCCCTGAAATCTGGCTGGGCCGGCTGACGGCGTGGAACCTCACGACGCTGCATTCCGGGCGCACCGAGTCGGGGCTCCTGAACGATTACTTCGCCAAGAACCACGCCTACCGCACGGGCGCCCTGGCCGTGCCGCCGCGCACCGGCCTCGCCTATACCGACGACGACTGGTCCCCCGGCGACCGCCCCACGGCGTTGGCCCTGGCCGTGGAGGACGCCGTGACCAACGTCTGGAACGACCCGGCCACGCCGGGCGACCAGACCACGGCCGCCAACTACAAGTGGCGGCTGGCCAACGAGCCGTACGAGCACGTCCTGCTGACGTGTCACTCCTCCTCGACGTCGCACTCGATGAGCGGGTCGGTCGCTTCGTCGGACCTCGATGCCCTGGACCCGCAGGTCCTGTTCTACAACCTGTACGCCTGCTCGGCCGCCAGGTACACCGACTTCGGCTACATCGGGGGCGAGTATCTCTTCGGCGCCGGCGCGGGGCTGGTGGTCGTCGGATCGACCAAGACGGGTTCCATGCAGTCGCACATCATGGACGATTACTTCGGGCCGCTCGGCCTGGGCGACACCTTCGGCGAGGCCATGCTCGCGTGGTGGGACACGGCGGTCGATCCCGACGGCCACGACGCCATCGAGCGGGCGTGGTCGTACGGCGTGACGACGCTCGGCGACCCGCTCCTTCTGACTCAGGCCCACATTCCGGAGCCCGCCACGGCGGTCCTTCTGGCCGCCGGGGCCGTGGTGCTCCTCCGCCGCAGACGCTGAACGTCCGCTTCCTCACGGGCGCGGCTCAGATTGCTGCGGGCGCGGCTCCGATTGGTGCGGGCGCGGCTCCGATTGGTGCGGGCGCGGCTCGGATTGCTGCGGGCGCGGCTCGGATTGCTGCGGGTGCGGCTCAGCTAAGTGCCGTGCGCCACTTCTGCAAGTCGTCCTCTCCGAGCACATCCTCAAGGAACTGCATCGGCAGCCGCGTGGCAGCCGCGCCTTGACAGGCGTAAGTACACGGTGTATACTACGGGAGTACGAGGGAGGTGAAACATGACCAAGAGGCTGACGCGACACGGCAACAGTTACGCCCTGGTCATCGACAAACCCATCCTGGAACTCCTGCGCGCCACGCCGGACACGCCGTTCGAGATCGTCACGGACGGGCAGTGCCTCGTGCTCACGCCGGTGCGGAACCGTGCCGAGGAGAAGAAGTTCCAGGATGCCCTGGAGAAGGTCCACAAGCGGTTTGGCCGTGCCATGAAGCGGCTGGCGGAGTAGAATCCCCCCATGCCGCCGCTCTTCCTGGACATCGACCGCGTGCTGCGGACCCACCTGAGTCTCATCGAGCGCTACGGGGGCGAGGAAGGGGTCCGCGACATCGGCCTGCTGCACTCGGCCATCGCCATGCCACAGGCGTCGTTCGGCGGCGAGTCGCTCCACAAGGACCTGTTCGAGATGGCGGCTGCCTACCTCTACCACATCGTGCAGAACCATCCCTTCGTCGATGGGAACAAGCGGACCGGCGCCGCAGCGGCCATCATCTTCCTGGCCATGAACGATGTCGAGATCGAGGCCGACGAAGAGGGCCTCGTCAACCTGACGCTGGCCGTGGCGCGCGGCGAGGCCGGCAAGTCCGAGATTGCCGATTTCCTCCGCCGGCGCGCTCATTAGGCGACGGGCTCCACCGCAGCGGCCGAAGTCTTGCGTTCGCCCTTCTTGCCGGTGAACTGGTTGAAGCGCTGCACGATCACGTCGCAGTACAGCAGGTCCAGTTCCGTCAAGTACGCCCGCCGGCACTCCCGAATTTCGATTGCCCGTCCCCCGCCGGCCGGATATACTCCGCCTTCTTATGCTGTTGGGGCCGGGAACGTAAAGGAGTGTGCGGTGGGGTGGGGCGCACGGCGGGTCGGGCTCGCGGTGTTGGCGGGCCTGGGCCTTTTGGTGAGCGCGACCGGCTGCCCGCCGGCACGTAACACGTACGTCACGAAGGAGCGGCTCGCGGCCGGCCTGGTGGTCAGTCTCGACGGCGTCGGCGGATACAACTGGGGGCCGCGGTGGCTGCGGAGCGGCCTGGATGCCGCGGGTGTCGGTGCGGCCATCGTCATCTACGACTGGTCGAAGGGGCCGGCCGGCATGTTTGTCGGCGACCTGATGGACGAAGCCCGGAACCGGGCCGCCGCGGGCGACCTCGCGCAACTGGTAGCCACCTACGTGGCCGCCCTGCCGGACCGGCCGGTGACGCTCATCGGCCACTCGGCCGGCGCGGCCGTGGTGGTCTGGGCGCTGGAAGCGTTGCCCGAAGGGTGCCAGGTCGAGCGGGCGATTCTGCTGGCGCCGGCGTTGGCGCCGGCGTACGACCTGTCGCCGGCGCTTCATGCCGTCCGGCGGCAGATGTACGTCATGTACTCGAAGGCCGACGTGGGCCTGATGGCTGCCGGCACCGCCGTCTTCGGCACGATGGACCGGCAGCATACGGTCGGCGCGGGGCTGGTCGGCTTCGCGGTGCCGGCCGCGCCGGCCGACCGGACGCAGTACCTGAAGGTCCGCCAGGTGCCGTGGACGATCGGCCTGGTGAAGTCGGGCCATCTGGGGGGGCACATGGGGTGGACGACGGCGCGGTTTGCCCGGGACTTTCTGGCGCCTATTCTGATTGGCGAGAGCGAACCCGGTCAGCCGATGGTGGTTCTTGGGCCCGGCAGTCAGCGGGCGGAGACAAACGGCGCGGCCTCGCCGCCCGGTTGAGGAGCGACGCATGAGAGATGTCGGAGCCGTCGTCCTGGCCGCAGCCTTGATGGCCACGGCGGCCGGGTGCGGCCAGGCCAACTACACGCACGGTGACCGCTACGAAGAGGGCCTCGTGGTGTGCCTGAGCGGCGCCGGCGGGATGATGGGCGAGACGGAGCGCGTCCGCGAGGGACTCAACGCCGGCGGGGTGACGCGCGCCATCGAGATCTTCGAGTGGTCGGGCGGCGGCGTGCTGGCGGATCAGACCGACGTGGAGGCCAATCACCGCAAGGCCCAGCGGCTGTCGGGGCGCATCGAAGAGTACATGCGGTCGTATCCCGGCCGTCCCGTCCACCTGATCGGCGTTTCGGCCGGGACGGGGCTGGTGGTCTGGGCCCTTGAGGGCCTGAGCGAAGGTTCCCATGCCACCGGGGCCGTCCTGATTTCCTCCAGTCTCGACACCAAGTACGACCTGACGTCGGCCCTGGGCAAGGTTTCCGACCGCCTGTACAGTTTCAACAGCGTGGCCGACACGGTCCTGAGCCTGGGCGTGACATGGGCGGGCACGGTGGACCGCGGCGGGGGCATCGCCGGCGGGCTGGTCGGCTTCAGCCCGCCAAACGGCGTCTCCGACGAGACCCAGACGCTCTACAAGGAGAAACTGGTCCAGATCTCGTGGTGGCCGGGCGACGTGGTCCTGGGGCACCTTGGCGATCACCTGGGCGCCACCAGCCCCTCGTACGTCAAGACGAAGATCGCCCCGATCGTCCTTGGGGAACAGGTCCCCGGCCTGCTGCCGCCGAAGCAGCCGCCCACCGACGCCGTGAAGCGGGAGGAGCAGAAACCCGCGACGCCGGATTACGCCAAACGCCTCGACGAGAAGCGCAAGGCCAAGGAAGCCGAGAAGGCCGCCGCCCACAAGGCCGCCGAGGAGGCCGTCAAGAAGGCTGAAGCAAAAAAGCAGGCCGAGGAGCCGAAGAAGCCGGTGAAGCCCACGTCCAAGAAGCCGCGCACGCCCGAGGAAGCCGTCAAGAGCGACGGCAAGCAGCGGTTTTTCGACTGGCGCGTCGGCCGCGGGACCCCCGCGACGGAGGAGCCCCGCTCGTCGGACGCCGCCCGCTTCTTCCGCGAACCGAGGAGACTGCCATGACGGCCCGAAGCGAGAGGGACCGCAGCCCCTTTGCCGCCCTCGTCCTCGGGTGGATTCTGCCGGGGGCCGGTCACGCCTACGCCGGCCGGTGGGGCAAGGCGGTCCTGTTCTGCTCGCTCATCACGGCTCTGCTGGTGGCGGGCCTGGTGATCGGCCGCGGGACGGTCATCCTGGTCAGGACGCCGCCGGAGGGGGGCGAACTCCGCCTCTGGTACGCCGCCCAGTTGTGCGCGGGTGGACCGGTCATCGCCCTGACGCCGATCTCGCAGTACATCGCCACGAGAGACGGGGTGGACTGGGCCGACCCGCTCCACGAAATGGGCACCCTTTACACCGCCGTGGCGGGGTTTCTGAACCTGCTCGTGATGATGGACGCGTACACCCGCATCGCGTACCCCGGCCGGTTCGAGGAGCAACCGCACGAGGAGGGCGCGTGATGTGGGTCTGGGACGTGGTCTACCGTTTCTTCGCGCACCTGTTCAGCCCGTCGAATCCCCTGTGGCTGTACTACCCGCTTTGTGCGGTCGTGGCGGTGGTGTACAAGGCAACGAAGTTCGACCTGCCGAAGAAGATCGCCTGGCAGGCCCTCCATTTCTTCGCCTCGGTGAGCCTCGGAATGCTCGCCCTGGCCCTGGTCTCCTACGTCATCTCGCTGTTGCTCTGAGCGGCCCGAGAATGCTCTATAGCGTTTTCAGCCCGCGCCCTGGCGCCGGAGACGCCGAGCGCGGCGGGTGCGGAGACCCGCTGCGCTACCATCCGATTTGAAAACGCTCTAGTGCCGTTTCCAGAAAGGTCCTGTGTATTCTCGGGGGTGCCACTGGCGGCTTGTCCGCCAGTGCTGATGAGACACTGGCGGACAAGCCGCCAGT
>DATKXP010000480.1:0-11887 GCA_035529015.1 Phycisphaerae bacterium
AGGGCTAGGCTTGCCCCTTGGCGTAGAGGGCGAGGGCCGCGATGCGGGCCGCAAGCCGGGCGGCGGCGAAGTCGCTCGCCAAGTCGCCCGAGGGCGCCAGTTCCACCACGTCGGCGCCCACCACGCGGCGATGCCGGAAAAGCGCGTCCAGCAGCCGCATCGTCTGCCACCACCCGAGGCCGCCGGGCTCGGGCGTACCGGTCGTCCGGACCACCGACGGATCGAGGCCGTCCACATCGACCGTCAGGTAGACGCTCCCCTCGAGGGCCCCGACGGCGGCGTCGATCCACTCCTGGCCGGCGGCACAGTCGCGGGCCCAGAAAACGGGGAGGTCCCGGTCGCGGGCGAACTCGACCTCCTCACGGCAGGCGTTCCGGATGCCCACGTGGACGGTCCGGTGACCGTCCTCGACGCACCGCCGCATGACGCACGCGTGGCTGTACGGCGTGCCGTCGTACTCGGACCGCAGATCCAGGTGGGCGTCGATCTGGAGGATGCTCAAGGGCCCGCGCTGCTCGGCGACGGCGCGGACCAGGCCGAGCGTCACGGTGTGTTCGCCCCCGAGGCCGAGCACCCATTTGCCGTCGGCGGCCACCTGTGCCGCCGCTCGCCGGATGCACTCGGTCAGGTCGGCGTGTGACGGGCCGTCGAGCGGCGGCGGCGGTGCCGTGTGAATCAGGGCGGACATCAGGTCCACGTCGAGGTCCGGCTCGTAGGTCTCGACCTGCCGGCTGGCGTCGAGGATGGCGGCCGGACCGTCGCCGGTGCCCGTGCCGTACGTCGTGGTGACCTCCAGCGGGAGGGGCAGGACCACGAGGCGGGCGGCCTCGTAGCCGGACGTCTCGTCGGGCAGGCCCAGGAAGGTCGGGGGCACGGACCGCGGGTCGGCCATGGTCGGTTCTTCCTCAGGCGGCGCCCCGCCTACGCGATCTCGACAGGCGTATGGCCGACGAAAACAGCGCACGCGACGCAGGTCGTCCAGAGCCCGTCCTTGTTGCACCGGGCGCTCTGAGTCACGTTCTGGCTCCGGACGATCTTGCCGCTCATGCGGTAGATCTCCTTGCGCTCGTCGTAAGCGCTTTCCGGGTCGAACTCCAGGCCGAGGGTCGTCGCGAGCATGGTGGCGGCGAGGTCCTCGGCGTAGTCGCCGGCCTTCTCGTCGGTCTCGCCGAAACTGTGGTGTTCGCTCAGATACCCGTACTGATTGCCGTCGGCGGGGACGGCCAGGCCGATGGAGGCGGCCATTTGCCTGCCGGGCTCGTTGGTGGCGGCATCGGCCATCACACAGAAGACGATCTGGCCGGGCCGCAGCCGATCCAGGCCGCGCCGGCGGGTGATGAACTTGCACCCGGGCGGAAAGATGCTCGAGACGCGCACGAGGTTGAACTTCTCGATGCCGGCGCTGCGCAGGGCCGCCTCGAAACTCGCAAGTTTCTCGCGGTGGACACCGACGCCCTTCGTGAAGAAAACGTATTTCGGTACCATCGGCCCTCCTTCATCGCCGTGCCACGGAAGCGGCGTTTGGTAGTAGACCGTGCGGCGTTTTTGTGCCCGGTTGCTTCTCATCGGACTCGCGCCAGCCGACGGGCTGAATCCTCCCTGAGCCTTTCCGTATTGTGCGCCGTGAGACGCCTTCTACAAGAGTTTTCCGAGTCGGCCCCGCATGGCCTCCAGGGCGCGGGCGCGGTGACTCAGGCGGTTCTTCATCCCGGGCGCCAGTTCGGCCATCGTCCGCCCGACTTCGGGCAGGTAAAAGTGTGGATCATAGCCGAAACCGTTCGACCCCGCCGGTGGGTCGGCGATGCGGCCCTCGCAAACGCCTTCGGTTACCGCAAGGACGCGATCCGGCGTCGCCAGAGCCATGACGCATCGAAAACGGGCCGTCCACGCCTGGCGAGGGTGCTCGGCCAGGGCCCGCATGAGCGTCTCGTTGTTGAGGCGGTCGTTGCCGTCCTGGCCGCCCCATCGGCTGGACCGGACGCCGGGCCGGCCGTCGAGCACGTCCACTTCCAGGCCGGAGTCGTCGGCCAGGGCCCACTCGCCGGTGGCCCGTGCGTAGCCGAGCGCCTTGGCCCGCGCGTTGTCCTCGAAGGTCTCGCCCGTCTCGGGGACCGGCGGCACGCCGGCGAAGTCGTCGAGGGATTTCGTCCGGACGCCGAGCGGTTCGAGGATGGCGGCAATCTCCTCGAGTTTCTTGGGGTTGCGCGTGGCGATGACGAGCGTGCGGGGCATAGCGGCGGTTCTTTCGTGACGTGCCCGAGCAGCAGCGCTTGCCGCCGAGCCCGCCGCGGCAGCGGCGGGTTACCTTCATCTACATCATGCGTCTCGAGCACGTGACCCGCGGCTTGCGCCGCGGGCTCGGGGTTGTGAGGTTCGCGCGGCAGGGACGGAGACCCGCCGCGCCCCACCCAACCCTAAAACGCTGTGACCGAGCCGATGACAAGCACGTCGAGCGCCTCGAATCCTTTGACCGGCCGCGGATCGCGGAGCACGGCGTCGGGCGCGAGGCCCGCCGCATCGAGCATCTGAAGGGTACCCTCGTGGCTGAACAGTCGGATCTTTCGGGCGCCGGCAGCCCGGAGGGCGGCGCCCAGCGCCTCGAGCCCCACGGCATCCAGCCGCTCGCCGGCCGTTTCCGGATCACCCGCCAGAACGCCGACCACGCCGACGCGGGGGATCGTGTCGCCCGGCAGGGCGGTCATCAGTTGCTTGACCAGCGCGCCGACGAGCGTCGGCAGTTGGCCCTTGCCCTGCGCGACGCCGGAGGCCCGCATCCGGCCCTCGGCCAGACCCGTCGTGGTGTCCACAAACGAGATGGTGACCCGGTAGAGCGACTTGGGTCGAGCGATGGCGGGCCCGGCGGGGTCCTTACCCGGCACCTTGACCAGTTGCGTCGGCACGTGCGCTTCGGGCGGGGTCTCCTGCCCTTCGAGGCGCATGCGCGGGAACGTCTTGATGAGGGCCAGGACCTTGGGGTCCACGATCTTCGGTTTGGCGTTCGGCCTGCCGACCTTGCCGGGGTCGTCGAAGATGCCCATCCCGAACGCGCCCAGGGTGACCATGCTGAGGCGCGGTCCGTGATAGGCATAGGCCTCGTAGCCGCGCGACCGCAGGCTGTCGGCATAGCGCTGGGCGGCGGCCACGCGGCCGGGAGCCTCCCAACTGCCGACGTGGAGCGTGAACAGACCGTCGGCCTCCTCGAGCGGCCAGGGATTCTTCGGCAACGGTTCCGGCACCGGCACCAACAGGACCCCGGCGAAGGGATACTGGCCCTGGGGGTCGCGGATGACCCGGACCCGCTTGAGCATCCGGTCGGCGTCATCGTCCTTCCAGGAGCCGTATCGGCCGACACAGACGCTGGCGTGCTCGTGGCCGTTGACCGTGAAGACGTCGGGGAGGCCCTGGGCCGTGAGTTCCCTGACGAGTCGCTGGGCACTGGCGGCGGCCTCGGGCCCCTTGTACTCGACCAGCAGGACGGTGAGTTTGCGTTGCTCGGTACCCGGCCTGCATCCGGCTGCCAGGACAGCGAGCGCGGCGAGGGCGACGGCGTGCCGGCATGTCGCGCATCGGTTCATGCGTATCCTCCGCGGCCGAACGCGCCGCGTCCGCCGCCGCGGGCGTTGCCCGCTATGGCGGATCTTCGACAAGCGCGGCGGCTAACCGTTCTCTTTTACCGCGCGGACCTGCTTCCTGGCCAGTCTTTCACAGCCGCTCTGCGCCAGGCGAAGCAGCCGCCCGAGGTCCGACCGGCGAAACGTCGCCTCCTCGCCCGACACCTGGACCTCGATCAGCCGCCCGTCGGGCGTCATGACGACGTTCATATCCACGTCGGCGTCGCTGTCCTCGCGGTAGTCGAGGTCCAGCAGCGCCTGTCCGCCGACGATGCCGCAACTCGTGGCCACGACCTGTTCGACGAGGGGGTCGGGCCCGTCCGGCAGGCGGCCGTCCTTGCGGGCCTTCGCGACGGCCCGGGCCAGGGCGACCCAGCCCCCCGTGATGGCCGCCGTGCGGGTGCCGCCGTCGGCTTCCAGGACGTCGCAATCGACCGTGATGGTGTTCTCGCCGAGTGCTTCGAGGTTCATTCCGGCTCGCAGGGCGCGGCCGATGAGTCGCTGGATTTCGGTCCCGCGGGAGTTGACCCGGCCGGGACCCGGGCGCCGGTTGCGGGTGCCCGTGGACGCCGGCAACATGCCGTACTCGGCGGTGACCCATCCCTTGCCGGCGCCTCTGCGCCACGACGGCACGTTCTTCTCGACGGTGGCCGTGCAGACGAGGCGTGTGCGGCCGATCTCGATGAGGACCGACCCGTCGGCCGAGCGGATGAAGCCGGGCGTGATCGTGACGGGCCGGAGCCGGTCGGCAGGCCGTTTGGCGGCTTGCGTCATCGCGTGACCTCGCTGCGTTAGGGCGATTGCGCGTTCGAGCCGGGAGCGGAAGCTCCCGGTCACGTTCATCGGCCGTGGTCCGTGCCACGGCAGAGGAGCGTACCCCGCCGCTTCCGCGGCGGGCTCGGTTAAGCAGGCGTTTGCGTGCTCGGCGCTAGTTGCCCTGCGCCTGCCATTCGTCCATGGCCTCGCGCAGAACGGTGAGGCCCTCGTCCAACTGCTCGCGCGTGATGTTCAGCGGCGGCATGATCCGAAGGACCGTGTCGTGCGTACAGTTGACGTGGAGGCCCTTGTCGAGGCACTTGGCCACCAGGTCGGCACCGTTCTGCGCGAGATCCACGCCGACCATCAGACCCGTGCCGCGCACCTCGGCAATGAGCGTCGTCTCCTGCTTCAGTTCCAACAGTTTCTGCCGCAGGTAGGCACCCATCTGGTTGGCGTTTTCGAGCAGGTTCTCATCGCGGATGATCTCGAAGACGGCGCAGCCTGCGGCGGCGGCCAGGGGGTTTCCGCCGAAGGTGGCGGCGTGCGTGCCGGGCACCAGGCTGGCGGCCACGTCGGGTTTGGCACACATGCCGCCGATGGCCGTGCCCCCCGCCAATTGCTTGGCCATGGTCATGATGTCGGGGACCACGTCCACCGTCTGATACGCCCACCACGTTCCGCAGCGTCCGACGCCGGTCTGGACCTCGTCGAAGACGAGCATCATGCCGCGCTGGTCGCACAGGTCGCGGAGGGCCTTGAGCCATTCGGTGTCGGCAAGGTTGACGCCGCCCTCCCCCTGGATCGGTTCGACCAGGATGGCGCAGGTCTCCTCGTCAACGAGTGCCTCGACGGCCTCCAGGTCGTTGAGCGGCGCGTAGACGAAGCCCGGCACGAGCGGCTGGAACCCCTGATGATACTTCGGCTGGGCCGTTGCCGTGACGGAGGCAAAGGTGCGGCCGTGGAAACTGTTCTCGAAGGAGATGATCTTGTACTTGCCGGGGGCCGTGTGGATGCGCGCCAGTTTGATGGCGGCTTCGTTCGCCTCGGTCCCGGAGTTGCAGAAGAACGTCTTGCCGCCGAACCCCGTCTCGGCGATCCACTGGGCGAGGCGTCCCTGCGGCTCGGTGTACCACGTGTTCGGCATGTAGATGAGCCGGCCGGCCTGCTCGCGGATGGCTTCGACCAGACGCGGATGACAATGGCCCACACCCGTCACCGCCCAGCCGCTGAACAGGTCGAGGTATCGCTTGCCGTCGGCGTCCCAGACGTACGGCCCCTCGCCGCGCACCGCCACAATGGGCAGCCGCGTGTAGTTGCCGATGACGTACCGGCCGAAGCGGTCGATGGTTTCCTGGGTTCGTGAAACGGTTTGTGGTTCGTCGGTCATGCGACACTCCTTCAACGCGGCGGGCCCGGCTGCGCCGTCGGTTGTTATGCTTGCCCGGCGACGACCTGGCGGCACCGGGTGCAGAGGTCGTCGGGTTCGGTCTCGCCGACACTGGCCCGGTAATTCCAGCACCGCTCGCAGCGTGCGTATTCCTGGACCAGGAGCGTGGCCGAGTGGAGCCGCTTGACGTCGGCGGCTTCGCCCATGGCCTTCTCGCCTTCGAGCGTCTCGGCCTCCTCGGGCGAGACGAGCGCGAGTTCGCTCACCAGGAGCAGGTCGGCGAGCGCCTCGGCGCCCACTTCCCTGAGCCGCTCGCGTTCCGAGGCGTCGGCCACGGCCAGCGCCACACGGGCCTCGATGTGCTTGTCGAACCTGCCGTCGCGGCGGAAGGCCTCGAGCACCGCGTACGCATCGCGCCGAACGTCCTGGAGCCACTCCCACTTGGCGAGGAGGTCTTCGTCGAGGACCTTGGCATCGACCTGCGGCCAGGCGGCCAGGTGGACGCTCGCGGCTCGCTCGCCCTCGGCCGGGGCCGGCAGATGCGACCACGCTTCCTCCGCCGTGTGCACGAGGATCGGCGCCACCAGCCGCACCAGCACCTCAGCCACCCGGGCCATGGCCGTCTGAGCGCTGCGGCGGCGAGGCGACGCGGACGCGTCGCAGTACAGAACGTCTTTCTGCACGTCCAGGTAGAACGCGCTCAGGTCGTTCACGCAGAACAGGTGGACCAACTGGTACACGCGGTGAAACTGGAACGCCTCCATCTCGGCGGTGACGTCGGCCACCAGCCGCTCGAGCCGCGCCAGCAGCCACCGGTCGATCTCCTCGAGACCGCCGGGCTTGACGGCGTGCGCGGCGGCGTCGAAGTCCGCCAGGTTCCCCAGGAGGAAGCGGAGGGTGTTGCGGATCTTGCGGTACGCGTCCTGGAGGTTCGAGATGAGCGTGTCGGAGGCCCGGATATCGTACCCGTAATCGACGCTCGACGTCCACAGGCGCACCACGTCGGCCCCCAGCCGCTTCACCTCGTCGAGCACGCTGACGGTGTTGCCGAGGCTCTTGGACATCTTGCGGCCTTCCTCGTCCACCACGAACCCGTGCGTGATGCAGGTGCGGAACGGCGGCTGGCCGCGCGCCACCACACCCATGATCAGGCTCGACTGGAACCAGCCGCGGTGCTGGTCGGAGCCCTCGATGTACAGTTCCACCGGCACATCGAATCCTTCAACCTCGCACGCGCTGGCCCAGGAGACGCCGGAGTCGAGCCAGACGTCGAAGACGTCGGTCTCCATCCGCCAGTCCGTGCCGCCGCACGCCGGGCACGCCGGCGCCTCGCCGAAGACGTCCTCGACGGACGCCTCGTACCAGGCCCCGCTGCCATGCTCGCCGTAGAATCGGCCGGCGGCCCGCATCATGTCGCCCGTCAGGAGCGCCTCGCCGCACCCCTTGCAGTAGAGGGCGGGGATGGGCACGTCCCAGACCTTCTGGCGGCTGATGCACCAGTCGGGCCGCGTCTCGATCATCGCGCGGATTCGCGACTCGGTCCACGCCGGCAGCCAGTGGACGCCGCCCACCGCCTCCAACGCCAGGTGCCGCAGGCTCTTCCCCTCGTCGGCACGGTCCAGCGAGACGAACCACTGCTCGGTGGCCCGGAAGATGACGGGCTCGCGGCACCGCCAGCAGTGCGGGTACCGGTGGGCCGTCATGCCGGACGCCACCAGGTGCCCGCTCTGGGTCAGATGCTCCAGGATGAGCGGGTTGGCTTCCCAGACGGTCTTGCCCTGGATCCAGTCGGGGACGGTCTCGTCCATGCGGCCCTGGGCCGTGACGGGGCTGTAGGTGGTGATGCCGAACCGCAGGCCCATCAGGTTGTCTTCGCGGCCGTGACCGGGGGCCGAGTGCACCAGGCCCGTGCCCTCTTCGAGGGTGACCATGGCGGGGTCGGCCCGGACCTGCCGGAACTCGGCGCCGGGGGGCGGACCCATGAACGGATGCTCGTAAGCCAGGCCATCGAGGTCGGCGCCGCTCATCGTAACGAGCGTCTCCACGTTCTCCAGACCCGCGCCCTGCGCCACCGCGAGCACGAGGTCCGCAGCCACGATGGCCAGACGCTCCTTCCCGTCCTTCGTGAACCGGACGGCGGCGTACCGGCAGTCGGGATGGACGGCCACGGCCATATTCGCGGGCAGCGTCCACGGCGTGGTGGTCCAGATCATGAGGTGGACCTGGCGGCCGGTGAGCGGCTCGGGCAATCGCGCCGCCGCCTCGTCGGTCAGGGCGAACAGGACGTAGATGCTCGGCCCCTCGTCGTCGGCGTATTCCAGTTCCGCCTCGGCCAGGGCCGTTTCGCACGCCATGCACCAGTGGATGGCCCGCAGTTCGCGGTGGATGAGGCCTTGGTCGGCCAGGTGCGCCAGCGTCTCCATCTGGCGTTGCTCGTACGCAGGCGCCAGCGTCAGGTACGGCTTGTCCCACCGCCCCAGGACGCCGAGCAGTTGGAACTGTTCGCTCTGCTTCTCGATGAACGTGCGGGCGCAGGCCTCGCACCGCCGGCGGATCTCGACCGGGCTCATGCCGTCGGCCTTCGGGCCGAGTTCCTTGCGCACGGCATGTTCGATCGGATGGCCGTGACAATCGTAACCCGGCACGAACGGCGCATCGTACCCCTGCATCGTCTTGTACTTGACGATGATGTCCTTGAGGATCTTGTTGACGGCCGTTCCGATATGGATGTCGCCGTTGGCGTAAGGCGGCCCGTCGTGCAGGATGTACCGCCCCTTGGGATGGGCCCCTGCCCGGATCTTCTCGTACAGGTCGGTCTTGGCCCAGCGCCGGCGGGTTTCCGGCTCGCGCTGGACGAGGTTGGCCTTCATCGGGAAGGCCGTCTTCGGCAGGTTGAGCGTGTTCTTGTACACGTTAGCCATTTGAGCGTCCTCGTTGCGGGATCTGAAATCCCGGATCCGAGATGTCAGATCGCCAAAAGATATGCCCTGGCGGCGCGTCGGAACGAGGCGTGCCAGGGCCACCTTATCCGTGATCACAAACCGTTTGCCCCGGGCACGGCCTTATCCGGCAATATCTCCGCGCAGGAACCTGGCGCGGGCGGTCTCGGCCGTCCCCGTGCGGCGTATCGGTCCCATGCGCGACACTCCTTCCCTCGGCCCGGGCAACCGGGTTGAAACGGTCATCCTATCGGCGGTTCAGGCTGTGTGTCAACGACTTTATTCCCATGCGGGGCCAGGCGCGAGCGCGTGCCTGACTAGCCGCGAGCGTCAGCGAGCGGGGACCCGCGGCTCGGCCTACTCGGGCGCACGAAGCACGTCGGTCTCCACGTACGGCACCAGCGCCTCGGGCACGCAGACGGTGCCGTCGGCCTGCTGACCGTTTTCGAGGAGCGCCGCCACGAGGCGCGGCACGGCGACCGCGGCGCCGCCGACCGTATGGACGAGGCGCGGCCGGCCGCCCGAGTCGCGATACCGCGTGCCCGTGCGGCGGGCCTGATAGTCCGTGAAGTTGGAGATGGCGGCCACCTCGAACCAGCGGCCCGTCCCCGGCGCCCAGACCTCCAGGTCCACCGTCCTGGCGGCGGCGTGACTCAGCCTCGGCGCCGGGCGAAGCGAGCGGCGGAACGGCAGGTCCAACCGCGCCAGGATCGTCTCGGCCGACTCCACGGCGTGAGCCAGTTCCCCATCGCCCTGGTCCGGCCGGCACACGACGTAGACCTCGACGGTCGGGAACTCGTGCAGCCGCAGCAGACCCCCTTTGCCGCCGCCGTGACCCCCGACCGTGCGGCGAAAGGCCGACCCGGCGGCCACCAGACGCTCGGGAAGACGGTCACCGGCGAGCGTCTTCCCCGCGTACAGGTTCGCCAGGTGCGGCTCGCCACGAGGGGCCAGAAACACGTCGTGACTAGCCCCGACCGTCAGAGAGGGGCCGGTGCCGTGGTTGGCATGGTGACCCTCGACGCGGTACATCTTTTCCTCGAGCAGCGGCAGGTGGGCCGAACCGACCAGGGCCGCACGTGTAGCCACCGACGGGGTGAGGACTTCCTCATACCCGCCTTCGCGCGTGTGCACGTCGAGCATGAACCGCACCAGGCCGCGAACCAGCCGCGCGCCCGGCCCGCGCCACACCAGAAAGCCGCGACCGGCCGACACCGACGTCTCGGCCAGGCGGAGCATCGCGACGAGGTCTCGATGCGCAAGCGGCGGGAAGTCTTTCGGCCAGGGGGGGGTGCCTGGCGGCTGAGGATGCCCCGCCGCTCCCGCGGCGGGCTCGAGGGCGGGCGCGATGGCGGGCGCGATGGCGGGCTCGAGGGCGGGCTCGAGGGCGGGCTCGGAGGTGGGCGCTTCGTCGGGCACGTCGGTCGCGGGAAGGTTCGGCAGGGCCGACAGCGCCGTGTCACGGCGGGCCGCCAGGTCGGCCATCTCGGTTTCGACCGCGTGAAGTTCCTGGGCGACCTCGCGGCCGGCCTCCACGAGGTCGGGCGCGTGAAAGGTGTCGGCGTCCCAATCGGGCCCGGTCCGCAGGGTCGCCTTGCGGCGGGCGACCTCGTCGCTGATTTGCCGCCGGCGGATGCGAAGGGCCTCGCGCACTTCCCGGCGCGCGGTCCACCGGCCGTCGAGTTCCGTCACGGCATCGACCGCTTCGGGCCCGACGCCGCGGCGAGCCATCGCCGCCTTGACGCGCGCCGGCTCAGCCCGGATGAGCGCGAGGTCGAGCATCGGCTCCCCACAGGTTCGCCCGGTGCTCAGCCCTCGCCGCCGGTGCCCGACCCGCGCATCAGTTCGGCCAGTTCAATCTGGTTCCGCGCGATGCGGCGCTGGCCCCGCGTCACGAAGACGCCGACGAGCAGGAGCAGGACACACAGGCCCAGGATGAGGAAGCCGAGGTGCTCGATGGCATCCATGAGGTGCAGAGTGGTCGGCATCTGTGCGGCTTCCTTGACGGCTTCGACGGTTTGTTCCGCGAGCATGAGCATGAAGGTCTCCTATCCGATGACCGCACGGTCGCTGTCCGAGGTCTCAGGTTATCCTCTGGCGGCGCGTTACGCAAGGCCTGCGCCGGCCTTGAGTTCGTCGGCGTAGGCCGCGAGCGTTTGCTCGAAGGGGGCCGGTTCGACGCCGAAGGCCTCCGTCATGGGGCCGATGTCGCACGGCCGCGCCGCCAGAAGCATCCGCACCTCGTCCGGCGCCACGGGCGGGTTCGAGAGCAGATGGGCTGCCAGCCACGCCCCGGCGCGCACGGCGAACGTCGGCACGGGCATCAGGCGTTTCTCGCGCCCAAGAAGCACGCGCGAGAGGATCCGGTAGAACTGCCGCAGCGTCAGGACGTCCGGCCCGCCGACGTCGCAAGCGTGGCCGATGGTCGCATCGCGGCCCAGAGCCGCGACGAATACGCGGGCCACGTCCTCGACCCACACGGGTTGGACAACCTGGTCGCCGCGTCCGACGAGCGGCACGGGGCCGAATCGCGCGACCATCCGCGCCATCTGGATCATGAAATCGCCGCGCGGACCGTGGATGACCGACGGCCGCACGATCGTCCAGTCGAGCCCGGAGTCGCGGACGTGCTGCTCGGCCGCTTCCTTCGTGCGAAAGTAGCCCGTCTCGGTCCCTCGCCCGACGCCCAGCGCGCTCATGTGCACCAGCCGCCGTACGCCCCTGCTCCGGCACGCCGACACCACGTTGGCCGTCCCCTCGACGTGGATCGCCTGGTAGGTCCGGCTGCCGCGCTCGCGCAGGATGCCGACAAGGTGGATGACGGCTGTGCAGCCGCGCGCGGCCTCGGCCACGGCGACGGCGTCGCGCACGTCGCCGTCGGCAACCGTGACGCCGTCCGCCACGTCGGCACGCTGCCGTGACGCCGGCCGCACCAGGACGCGGACACCGACGCCTTCCCGCACGAGGTGCGCCGTGACCCGCTTGCCGACGAATCCCGTGGCGCCGGTCACCAGGACGGTTGTTGCGGGCTCGGCCATCGTCGTGCCCTCCCGTGCACCAGTCTCGCCGGGGCAAGGCCGCGGGTCAATTGAAACCCCACGATTTGTACCGCGCGTGCGGCAGGGATCGCCTCGACGGGTGGCACGGCAGCCCGAAGGGCGGCCGTGTTGCGCCCTACCGGCACATGCCGA
>DATKXP010000481.1:0-3407 GCA_035529015.1 Phycisphaerae bacterium
GTGGTGCGGCGCTTCGACTCGACGGCGTCCTTGAACTCGGCCTTCTCCACGTCGGCCTCCGAGAACTCGGCGTTGGCCTCGAGGGTGATGTGCTTCGGGTCGGTCGCGTTGTAACGGACGATCGGCACGCCCTGCATGAGGACCACCACGTTGTCCTGCACGAGGTTCGTCGTGGCCTTGTGGAACCGGAACGGCGAGCGGTCGGTGCCGAAGATGACGTTGTCCTCGATGACGAGGCCGGTCGTCCCCTCGTCGAGGAACATGCCGTTCGACTCGGCCCGGCCGGCGTTGCGCGGAATGTCGTGGATGAGGTTCCCGCGCAGCACGGTCCCCGGCTGGAGGCCGAGCGTGTAGATCCCGCCGCCGTCCGACAGCACCTGCATGCAGTGGTGGATATGGTTGTCTTCCACGATGTTGCCCTTGCACGGCGTGGGTGTCGGGTTCCACATCCAGCCGACCGAGACGCCCGTGTACGGATGATCGCCGATTTCGTCGTGCCGGATGACGTTCTCGGCCGCCAGGCCCACCCACACGCCGACCGCGCCGAAGAACTGCCGCCCGCAGTCGGTGATGCGGCAGTTGGCGATCTCGTTGCCGGTGGCCACGTCGCCTTCCTTGCGGCCCTTGCCCTCGCCGATCATAACGCCGTTGCCGGAGACGTCGGTCACGGTGCTTTGCCGCAGGCCGCAGTTACGGCAGCCCCGGCCGAACCAGACGCCCGACCCCCCCAGGCGCGCGATATGGCAGCCGTCGAACACGCACGCCTCGGCGCCTTCGAGCAGGATCGCGGGGGTCACCGGCTGCCAGCCCCAGCCCTCCTTGGCCGGCCCGCCGAAGTGAAAACACGCCTGCCCGCCGCCGTACCGGCCGCCGGTCGTCAGCCAAGAGCAATGCTCGAAGGCAAGGCCCTTGAAGTGCAGGTTCCGCACGGGCCGCTTGCTCTCCAGGTCGCCGCGCACCACGAGCAACTGCGTCGCCACGGGCGCGACGATCTCGATGGACTCGATGGTCTCGCCCGGCACCGGCCGGTACGTCAGGACGCCCGTCTTTCGCTCCAGGTACCACTCGCCGGGCGCATCGAGCAGCGCCGGATGGTTCTCGACGCGGAACCGGGGGTGCGCCTCAAACCCGTTGATCCGCCAGAACCCGGCTGGGCCGCCGACCTGTTCGGCGCTCGTGATCGTCCGCGTCGCCGGGTCGATCGAGCCGATGCGGTTCCGCGTGACGGACCAGTCGTGCAGCAGCAGGAGTTCCGCCTCGCCCGCGTCGCCGAGCGGGGGCAGGTCGCCTTCTTTATAGGTGAAACTCCGGCGGTCGTCGATCACCTTCTCGACGCAGATGTACCCCTTGTTCGGATGGCGAGCGCGCGGCCGCCGAGCGCCGCCGACAAACAGTTCACGGAAGGCCCACTCCCCCGCCTTGACCTCGGGGATGGTCGCGCGCCAGACGTCGCCGTCGGCTTTCCACCCCGTGACGATGCGGCCGCCGCTGATAACCGCCCTTCCCATCCCGGGCGCGGCGTAGGTGACAGCGTGCTTCTCGGTGCCCGAGTCCTCGGGGCCGAAGATAATCGGTTCCGTGATGCGGTACGTTCCGCCACGCACAAGGACCAGGATGCCCTTGTCGAGCCCCTTGGCGATTCGTTGGCGCACCGCATCGCGCGCCCGGGCCAGCGTTGCAAACGGCTTTTCGAGCGTGCCCTGCCCGGAGTCATCGCCGTTCGGCGCAACGCAGAAATCGGCCTGCGGATCCCCCGCAGCGCTCGCACGCAGCAGCGCGGCGGCCACAAGCATCGCGGCAACAACCACTATCAGGATCGTCCGGGAACTCATTTGCCACTCCTCCCTCATACCACGCTGTCACCGGGTGGCACGGCAGCCCCAATGGGGCGGCCGTGGGCAGCGGCGTGCGTTGCGGCTCACCGTCACACATCGATGGGCGGCAAGGTAGTTCGGTCAATCGGCAGTGGCCCGTCAATGCAGTCATGCCAAGCCGAGTAACTCGACCACGGCCATGCCGCCGGGTCTTCCACGAGCCCCGCTCTGACAGGATTCCGGTGGATGTAATCGATCTTCTCGTGAAGCTCCTCCGCCGAATGGATGTTCCTATCGTACCCACCGCCCGGCTGCCAGAAGCGCACGATACGCCTCCCGTTCGGGCGTATCTCCTCCATGCGCCACAAAAAGTCGGGAGCGTTCTTCCTCACCCACGCAGCCGCATGCCTGCTCACCGGTTCCTTGATGGCACGTAGAATACTGCCAACGGCCGTCCCCCCGCAGGGATGAAGCAGCAAATGCACGTGGTCCGGCATCAACACCCACGCCCACAGATCAAACTGCAAGGTGTCTCTTGCAGCAGCGGTCGCGTCACGCAGCCAATGGCAGGCGCGCTCGCTTCTGAGGAATGGCTGATTGTGATAACAAGAGAAGGTTAGATAACGCGCGTGGCCCAACCCCTCGTAGCGTCGGCGGCACTTTCGGTAGCCGTCGGCGGTACGCATCGGTGTACTGTACCGTTCGGACCGCGGCCACGCAAGCCCGGTCGTGCCACCCGGCACGTCCTTCACCCACAGACGGGGTGGCACGGCAGCCCGAAGGGCGGCCGTGAGCATGACCGGCCACACACGGCCGCCCCATTGGGGCTGCCGTGCCACCCGGCGCACTCACTTTGCCGCCACGATCGGAAGCACGATGCGGCTCGGGTGTTGTGCGTCACAGACGATGCGGTTCGTCTGTTTGACGAACTCGCAGCCCTCGGTCCAGGGCCGGCCGGTGCCGGGGTTGAGATCGTACCGCGGGTGGTTCGACGACGTCACGGTCACGCGAATGCGGTGCCCCTTGTTGAAGATGAGGCTGATCGACCAGCAATCGACCGTCACCTCGTAGACCTTGCCCGGCTCGAGCGGCTTCGGATCCGAGAGCGACTCGCGGTACCTGAGACGCAGGATCCCGTCGGTCATCAGAAACGAGCGGCCGTCGGGGTACACGTCCGAGAGGCGGACCGAAAGGTCGGTGTCGGCGGAGGAGGAGGAGACGAACACCTTGGCCGCGATGCGGCCGGTGACCTCGACCGGCGCGGCGAGCGGCTCGGTCGTAAAGTTCAGGACGTCCGAGCGGTCTTCAATCGTGTTCTGATTCATCGGTCCGGAGGGAATCGTCAGGTTCCGCCCGCCGACCGTCGGGCACGGGTCGGACGGGTCGAAGGTATACGCCTCATGCGCGGCCGCCGCCGTCGGTTGGCTCGTCGAGAGCCCGCCCCCCTTGTGCAAGTAGTACGGCGTCTCGGTCGCAGGGACGGGCCAGGCGTCGGCATAGCGCCACTCGTTGCCGGGGGCGCCCTCGGCCTCGACGTCGCCCATGACGTAGTAGGCGACGGCCGGGTTGCTCATGATGACGTCGCTGGCGCCC
>DATKXP010000482.1:0-18747 GCA_035529015.1 Phycisphaerae bacterium
CCTCGCAGACCGCCTCGCCGAAGGTGGGGTGCGGGTGGATGGTGGCGGCCAACTCCTCGACGGTCAACTCGTTGCGGATGGCCAGGGCGATCTCCTGAATGACATCGGCGGCGTGCCGGCCGACCACCATAGCCCCCAGGACCTCGCCGCACTGCGTCTCGGCGATGAGTTTGACCTCGCCTTCCGGATCGCCATAGGCGCGGGCCATGCCGCTGGCCTGGTACGGGAAACGGGCCACGCGAATGTCCTTCCCGGTGTCGCGCGCCTCGGCCTCGGTCAGCCCGACGCTCGCCACTTCCGGATGCGTGTAGACGACCACCGGAACGACGTCGCGCGGGTCGCGTGCGTCGTGCCCGGTCGCGTTGTCGGCGGCCACGATGCCCATGCGGCTGGCGAGGTGGGCGTACTGGAGGACGGTGGAGCAGTCGCCGACGGCGTAGATTCCGGGGACGTTGGTCCGGCACCGTTCATCGACCTTGATGATGCCGCGGTCGAGTTCAACGCCCACGGTCTCGAGGCCGAGACCATCGACGTTCGGCACGCGTCCGACAACGATCAGGGCGACGGCGGCCTTGACGGTGGTGCCACCCTGAAGTTCGGCCGTCACGCCTTTCCTGGTGGCCTTCATGCCGGTGACGCGGGTCGCGGTGTGGATCTTGACGCGCCGCTTCTTCAGTCCCCTGGTGACGGCCTTGGAGGCGTCGCCGTCGAAGTTGGGAACGAGCCGGTCGAGCATCTCGACGAGGGTGGTGGGGATGCCGAGTTCGGAGTAGACGGTGGCGAACTCGCATCCGATCACGCCGCCGCCCATCACGACGACGCTCTCGGGCAGCGCGTCGGCGGTGGTGGCCTCGTCGGAAGTCCAAAGCCGCTCGGACTTCCACGGCAGAAACTCCGGCCGCGCCGGCCGCGCACCGGTTGCAATGATAATCGACTTCGCTTTCACGTCGCGTGCCTTGCCGCCGGCGCCGACGCGGATCGTGTCGGGCGCCGTCAGGACGCCTCGGCCCCGGATGAGGTCCACCTTCCGTGCTGCGAGGAGGGTCCCGACGCCCTTGGACAGGCCGGCTGCGACGTCCGCCGCACGTTTCATGAAGGCGGCGCCGTCGACCGCGGGCTTACCGGCGTCGAAGCCGAACTCTCGGGCGCGGCCCAGGGAATGGAGGATGTCGCTGGCGTGGAGCATCGCCTTGGTGGGGATACAGCCGAGGTTGAGGCACACGCCGCCGAGTTTATCGGCCTCGATGCAGCAGACGTTTGCGCCGCGTGCGGCGGCCCTCAGAGCCGCCACATACCCGCCGGGGCCTGCACCCAGAACGGCCACGTCGTAGGTTTTCAAGCCTGCGTCTCCTTCGTGCGCGGGTGGTATCGGGATACGTTGGACACCGTGCCCAGCCGCGCCGTATCGTACCGGTGCCCCGGAGGCCAGTCAAACGCAAAAGGGGGTTGCCATGCACCGGGTGTGGCAACGGTTTCCGGCAGGGTACAACGTGGCGGCAGGTCCCCGCTCGCTGACGCTCGCGGCCAGTCAGGCACACGAACGAGTGCCGGACCAGCCGCGCGAGGTCAGTAAGCGGCGGGGGTCGGGGTGCGGAATCGCTTATCTCGCCAACACCTTCGGCCGATAACACGAGCAGCGCTGCGCGCATTGGGATGGCCCTTCCCCTACAGGGCATGACGGTTCGGAGACGCCGATGGAGACCTTCCCGGTTTCACCCACGAGTTGCGCCAACACGGAGGTTCACCTCAACCGAGGCGAGGCGCTGGCCGCCCTGGCTCGTGTTCTGGACTACGTGCCGAACCCGGGTGTTCCGCACCACGGGCGAGTCGCGGCCCTGGCGGCGCGTGTGGCAGCGCGGGTCCGCGGGGCCGACCCGTGCGATACCTTCTACGCGGCCCTGATCCACAACGTCGGTCTCCTGGACCATCAACTGGACTATACCCAACTGGCCAGTCCGGCTGAACAGGCCAACCAGCCGCTGATGCGGTCTCACCCGCTGACCGGCGCGCAACTGGTGGCCACGGTGCCCGACCTCTATCGCGTGGCCGAGATCATCCTCGACCACCACGAGTGGACGAACGGACACGGTTACCCGCGCGGCAAGGTGGGCAGCGAGATCGGCCCGGCGGCCCAGGTCCTGCGGTTCGCCGACACGTGCGACTTCGTCCTCCGGGAACAAGGGTCGCCGGAACTCATGCCGCTGCTCGACGCCGTGCGGACCCGGACGTCGGCCCAGGTGTCGGCACCGGTGGCCGAGGCGGGCATCGAGGTCCTCGGCGAATCGGGCTTCTACACGCAACTGCTGACCGACCACGACGTGGAGTCCCTCATTCAAGAGAGCATCCGTGACCTGGCAGCGGGCGACTTTGCCACCACCGACGCCGAGATTACGGGGCTGCTCGAGTTGTTCGCCCACGTGACGGACGCCCACCCGGCCGACAAGATCGGCCACAGCCGCCGTGTCGCCAACCTGACGGTCCTGGTGGCGCTGGCCCTGGGCGCCCCGCCGAGGGAAACGGTCAACGTGAGGTGGGCCGCCCTGCTCCACGACCTTGGAACGATTGCCGTTCCGAAGTCCCTTCTTGACGAGCCGCGGCTCCTGAGTCAAGAGGAGTTGGCCCAGATCCGGCGTCTGACCAGCCGCACCCGCGAGTTCCTGGCCGGGGTGAGCGGCCTGGAGGACGTGGTCGCCATCGCCGCCTCGCACGGCGAAGCGTTCGACGGCTCCGGCAGCCCGCAAGGTCTGAGCGGCTACGAGATACCGCTCGGCTCGCGGATCATCGCCGTCTGCGACACGTTCGACGCCCTGACCAGCCACCGGCCGTACCGGGAGGCACGGGATACCAGCCTTGCCATCGACATCCTGGTCCGGGGGAGCGGGTTGCTGTTCGACCCCGACGTGGTGTCGGTGGCGGTGCCGGTGTTCCTGATCGGCCAGAACGCCGAAGCCCGCCTGCCGGCCGGCGTGTGAGCCGACAAACACCCTGCCGCAAACGCTACGCCACTCCTGCGCGCGAAGGGTCTCCCGACCCGCCGCGCGGCGGGCAATCCTGCCCACCGCGCAGGACTTGTGTCGGACCGCTCAGGCGCGGACGACGAGTTGCGGCGGCGCCATCAGGCCGCACGGCACCAGGTTGTATTCCGCCTGCTCCACACCATAACGGTCGGGCCCCGTCCAGCGGGGGTGCGTGGCCTTCTGATGCAGCGGCCCGTGGGAGTTGCGGCGGTGGCCGAGGACCTGGATGCCCAACTCGGCCGTCCCGGCGCCGAGGAAGTCGGTGATGTCGATCTCGTTCGGCTGCCAGGCGATGACGCCGGCAGGTTGGCCGTCCACCAGGATCCGCACACCGACGCCGCGGTACTCCGGCACACAGACGAAGACGCGTTGGACTCCGCGGCGCCTCGGTCGAATCGTCCGCCGGTACGTGACCGACCCGCCGTAGAACGCCAGGCCCTGCTTGACCCAGTTGCCGATCGCCAACGCCGCGGGCGGCCGGGTCATCGTCACGCGCGTGCCTTGGACCTTCGTCCCGAAGGCGCCCAGGAGGTAGATGATCTCCAGCCCCGGATGATCGGCATCGTAATCGCACGCGAGGGTGATGTCGTTGGTCCCGAGCCGGAGGACGGCCGGATCGACCGGCAGCCTTCTCAGCGACCGGTCCACCCACCAGCCGGCGTCGGCGTCGGTGTTCACGGGCAGCCCGTTGACGGCCACGCGGTATCGGTGCGGTTGCTCGAGGGCGAGGAAGAGGGCGCCGCTGGGGATCGCCCGGACGTCGAACGTGTAATTGAGTGTCACGGCCACGTGCTTCCCGGGGTCGGCCGGCGGCCGCATCCACGGCTGGACCATCTGTCCGCCCCGCCGCGGAATGCCGAGGGCGTCGCGGACGGCGTGATCGGCTTCGAGCACGTCGTCCGCCGCGCGCGGGCGTCCGCCATCGATGCGGAATCGAGGACGGTCGAGGACGAGGTTGTTCTCCTCCGAGAGGGCGATGTTCCACCGCGCCCCGGCGAGGGTCTGCTTGCGGACGGTCTTCATCTTCCTTCGCCGCGGGGGAACTTTCCGCGACGCGGACTTCGGAAACACGAAGACGCGGCTGCCGAGCGGGGCGAGTGACGTGCGGACTTCCCAGCCGCTGCCGCGCCGCCGGGCATCCGCCGCGAAGACCTTCCCCGTTTCAGTGTCCAGTTCCAGGGGCTGACCGCGGCAGTCGGCCGGCCCGCTGACGCGAACGTCGGGCAAGTCGACCGTACGCAGCCGCACCCCGCGGTCCCTCACCCCCTTGAGGCCGCGCGTGTAGTCGTGCCCCGTGTTGCAGACGAACAGGTAGAAGGCGTCGCGGTCTTCGCGAAGCAGATGCAGGGCGGGCCGCAGTTCGTTGCCCGCGGCGTCGGCGATGGAGACGCGGCGGCAGGTCGGCTCAACGGCCTTCACCAGGCGCGCTCCGCGTGCAGACGTCCTGGTGCACGCGGATGCAAGTTCCTCGGCACCGGATGCAGGCTTCCCATCGACGTGGGCCGCCGGCGCCCCTGCAAAGACGACCGTGCCGCCGGCCTTGCGGAACCGTTCCAGCAGCGCAAGCGTCGTCTTGCCAATGGTGAGCATCGGCGGCACCACCGCCGCCTTGTACGCCGCCCCGGCAACCTTGAGCGTTGCGGCGCCGCCCGACCGGCCGACCTTGCCGTGCCGGGCGAGGATGTCCTCGTCGCCATAGTCGAAGTCGATGTTCGCGCCGAGCAGCGTGTCGCGCAGGTCGATCGCAGCCTGGTCGTACGCCGCGACAGCGGGGTCGTTCTGCCACCCGGCCCGGCAGAGGGCCCACATGCTCTCGATGGGGCGAATGACCAGCAGGTCGCGGACCTCGCGGCCGCGCGTCATGGCAACGTGGACGCGGGCGAAGTAGTCCTCGACCTTTTCGTAGACCTCCCACCACGGCGACTGGTCGAGGATGCTGGCCGGGTAATCGCGCTTGGCCTGGCCTTCCATCGTGTACCACGCCAGGTGCGGGCACCGCAGGTTGATGCCGAGGGCCGCCTGCCAGTCGCCGACCGCCTTGTGGCCGGCGAAGGGAAAATCCCACCCCGTGCAGCCGTACGTCTCGGTCAGCCGCCACGTGCGGCCGAACTGACGGGCAACGGAACTCACCTGCTTGGCCGTATCGTACTCGCGCTGGTACTCGGTCAGGATGTCGATGCCCGGCGCCTGCATGTGCTCGTAGAACCGCATGCCCGCGCCGACGACGCTCGTCTGCGAGGCAAGCGTCTCCTCGCACAGGACGTGGCCGGTGTGCTGCATGCCCGTTCGGTCGCACCACTCGCCGATCTGACGGGCGAAGGCATCGACAAAGAGGTGCGTCACGCAGTCGTGGTAGTCCAGCCGCGCGGGCGTGAAGGGCCGGCCATCCACGTCCAGGAAGACCTCCGGCAGGCGCGCCACGACGTCGTAGCGATAGCGTTTGCGGAAGACCTGCGGGAGTTTCTGCGTCCACGGGGCGCTGATGCCTCCGGCGGCGCCGCCGAGCGCCGGGCTCACGTCGCCGCTCATCCTGCGACCGTGGTTCGGCTCGTCGGTGAAGATGCCGGGGACGCGGCGGCCGAGCGCGCCGCCGCAGCGTTTCTCGTAGGCCTTGTGGGTCACGCGGATGAACTCGCGCACGGCCTCGTGGCTGAGCGTGTCGAGGTACGTCTGCCCGTTGTACCAACTGCTGGGCTGGGAAACCTCGACCCGGAACACGAGGATCGAGTCGCCTTGTGCCAGCCGCCCGGGCCGGCGGCCGCGCGCCAGCCGCTTGACCCCCGTGGCGGCGTTGCCGCGCACGCGAGCCGTGAAGGCGGCCAGGACGTCGCGGTCCCACGTCAGGTCGCGCGGCCGGGTGAGACGGCGCATCACGACGGCGCGTTGGCGGAACCTGGGGTTGCGGGTCACGAGTCCGCCGGCGGCGCCCGACGGCCACCGGTCCTCGTCGTACAGCCACGCCTGCATGTCGAGTTTCTCAGCCTCATCGATGCAGGCGCCGACGCACTCGAACCACTCGTCGGCCAGGTACGGCGTTGCCAGTCCCACGCGCGAGTGCATGAAGAACCCGCCGAGGCCCATCCGGTGCATGACCCGGATCTGTCGGCGGAGTTCCGCGGGTTCGAGACGCCCGTTCCATGCCCAGAACGGCGCCCCGCGGTACGGGCTTGGGGGGGTGTGAAACTCGTCCAGGAACTTCGGGTTCATTTGGTACGCTCCTCTTGAGCAGCGCGGCGGGCCCGCCGTCGCGGATCTACGATCCGCTATGGCGGGTCTTCGACAAGCCCGCCGGCTAAATGCAGTTCCTGCCGGCGGCGGGCGATGACCATCATCTGGCCCGTCCGCCTCCTCAGGAAGGTCATCCAACTCATCGCCCCGGTCACCAGGCGCGACCGTGCGAGCCGGCGGTGCAGCCCCTTGCCGGTCTCGTCGGCCAACTGGGCGAAACTTCGGCGGAGGATCGCCGGCCGCCGGATCGAGCGCACGCGCTCCACCTCGAACCCCGTGGCCTCCAGGTGCCGCCGGAGCGTCGCCTCGGTAAAGTGCCACAAGTGGCGCGGCAGTTCCAGGGCAAACCAGCATGAGCCGAACCACTCGGCGTCGAGGCTGCCCAGGCGCGGGCAGATGACCGCAACCCGCCCGCCGGGACGAAGCAGCCGCGCAACGGCCTCCAACGTCGCTTTCGGACTCGGCACGTGCTCCAAGGCCTGCCACAGGGTCACGGCGTCGTACGATTCGGCCGGAAGATCCGACCCCGGCAACGTGCCCTGGTGCATCGTAAGACCTGCGTCGCGGCCCAATCGTACGGCCTCTGGGCTGATGTCAAGACCCTCGGCGTGCCAGCCGGCGGCGGCCATCCGTCCGACGTAGCGGCCCACGCCACAACCGAAATCCAACAGCCTCCCCTGCCCCGTGAACGGGAGGTACCCGGCCGCGCGCCGCCGCGCGAGCACGGCACCCGTCACCGGCAGCAGAAGAGCGCGCAGGAGGCGCCCGGCGCGCCGGCCGAGCGGGTAGTCGAGGCGGTTGACGAGCGTCCAGCGCAGAAGGCCGCGCGGTGGGCGGACCTCGCGGGCCTCGGCCTGGTGCTGCGGATACGCCTCGGGATACGCCTTCGCCAGCGACGCAAGCGTCGGGCGAGGGTTCGTCCGGCTGAGGCCACACTGGCGGCAGCGGACCACGTTGAACTCGCCGGGCAGGCCGTGGGCGCGGTCGCGTCCGGCGATGAGGTGATCGGCGTCGCGGCTGCCGCAGTAGTCGCAGGGGACGTCTTCCAGTTGCCAATCGCCGTCAGGCATGTATCACGCGCCGAGGGACTGCGGCGGGGGGTCGCGCCGGCCGGTCCATGTGTCAAGGAGCGCTTCGAGTTGGTCGGTGGACGTCTCCCAATCGAACGCGAGGCTTCGTTCGCGCGCCGCCCCGGACATGGTGCGCAGAATCGACTCGTCCTCGATCAAGAGGGCGATCCGTTTGGCCATGGCCTCGTCGTCGCCCACGGGCACCAGAAAGCCGCTGACCCCGTCCTCGATGATGCACTCGTGGCCTCCCGCCCGGGTCGCCACGGGCACCACGCCGCAGGCCATCGCCTCGAGCACCGGCAGTCCAAAGCCTTCGCTCCGGCTGGGGGCCAGCCAGACCTCGCACCCGGCGTAAATGGCTCGGAGGCGTGCGGCCTTCGGCCGGACGAACATCTCGGTGCGAGGTGGCATGCGGCGGGGCCGCTTGGCGCCGTACAGGACCAGCCGCACGCCGGGCCACCGGTCGCGGATCCGTCCAACGGCGTCGAATGCCTCGGCCGTTCCTTTCATGTCGCCCGCCGCGTAGATCATGCCGAGGGTTCGCGGGGTGCGGAACTGGCGTTCGTTGTTGTAGAACTGCGAGTGGTCCACGCCGTTGAGAACCACCGCCGCCTCGACGCCGAAGTGCTCCTTCAGGTACCGGGCCACGTGGTCCGAGACGGCCACCCGGTCCACCGGCAGGGCCATGACCTTCCGGGCCTCGGCCGGGTCCTCTTCCATGTGGATGGTGCCCTGGACGATCTCGACAACCCGCCCCTTCCCGGGCGGAAGCGCCGCTGCCGCCCGGACGGCGCGCAGGCCCGTCGTCACCATGACGTCGGCGTCGGGGACCGTCTCAGGGGTGAATTCCCGGACGCCGGTGAGGGTGCAGCCCGAGTCGTCGAGGGCGTCGGGCGTACGGCGCGTCATCAGCCGCTGGAGCAGGCGTTTGAAGTTCCTTGCGGTGCGGCGGTAGAGGACGGCGACGTCGTGGTCCCGCGCGCGAAGGTGGCCGGCGTACTCGCCCATGACCTTGATGCCGCCGACCAGTCCACGTCCTGGAACCAGGAACGTGATTCGCACGGTCCTCTCCCTTCCAACCCGGTAGGCGACTATAGCAGCCGGCCCCGGCCGACGCAACGGCACGGCCGACCGGGGGCGGTACTACTACGCCAGATTCCGCACGGCGGCCTTCCCAGGCCGCCGCGAACGCAGTTCATGCCTGTTCCTGGTGGCCTGGGAAGGCCACCAGGCGGACAACAAGGCGAAGTGGCGTTGTAGGATCAGGGGGCGTGACAACTCCTGATGATGAAGCCGCCCGACTTCTCGTCATGCTCCAATCCGAGGATTCCCCGTGCTTCCGCCTCCTCGATCAGCTGGCCGAACGACCGGAATCCGTAGTAGGATTCGTTGAAGTCGGGTTTGCGGCGCTTCAGGGTCTGCTTGATCATGGAACCCCAGATCTTCTCACCCTCTCCGCGTTCCTCGACCAAGGCCTCGTAGGTCTGGACGATCAGGTCCCAGGCCTCCTGCTTCTTGTCGGCGGCGGGTGGGGCGGGCGGGGCGGCCTTGGCAGCCCGGCCCCGCGCCGGCTTGCCGGCGGTCGCTTTGCCGCGAGGCTTTCCGCGGGGCGGCTGAGGGCGCACGAGGTCATCGTAATAGATGAACTCATCGCAGTTCGCGATCAGCAGGTCCGACGTCGATTTCTTGACACCGACCCCGATGACGACCTTGTTGTTCTCCCGGAGTTTACTGACGAGCGGCGAGAAATCGGAGTCGCCGCTGATGATAACGAAGGTGTCCACGTGTTCCTTCGTATAGCAGAGGTCGAGCGCGTCCACCACCATGCGAATATCGGCGGAGTTCTTGCCCGACTGGCGGACGTGCGGGATTTCGATCAACTCAAAGGACGCCTCGTGCATCACGGCCCGGAACTCCTTGTAGCGGGCCCAGTCGCAGTAGGCCTTCTTGACCACGATGCTCCCTTTCAGCAGGAGCCGCTCCATCACCTTGTTGATGTTGAATTGGGCGTAGTTGACGTCGCGAACGCCCAGAGCGATGTTCTCGAAGTCGCAGAAGAGCGCCATGTTCTTCGTCTCGGCCGCGCGTGTCACGGGTTCCGTGCCTCCACCAGATGCCTCTCGTGCTCAACATTCCCCAGGTCCGACCGGCTGCCCACCGCGGGAAGCCATCCGGGGTCCATTATAGCCCCTGCGTGGGGCGGTGGCAGACGAAAAGCCGCTCGTCGAGCCTTTGCCGAGCCTCCCGCGTTGGGCCAAACAGGGGGGCCCGAGGCAAGAACACGTCCGATCTCCGTGGAATCCGGGATTATTGCACGCGGGCGCGGCCCGACAGAAAAGGGTCCGGCAACGGCACAAGGCCTGCCGCCCAACAGCGCGACGGTGAGATTCAACTGGCGAGCAGGCTCGGATCCAGGGCAAGCCAGACGCCGGCGCCGATCATCAGGACGGCCAGGGCGACGAAGTACACCTTGACCGCCACACGGCCTGCCCGCGAGACCCATAAACGAGGAACCACCGCCACGGCCAACAGCGGCCACCACTGGAGCAGGACGGTCCCGAAATACACAAGGGCGGCATAGCCGCCGCCGCCTCCGTCCGGGCCGCCGAACGCAAGGTCCTGGAAGAACTTCACCACGAGAATCGGCAGGGCGTGGAACAGCAGAACGGGCACCTTGATGGCCGCGTGCGCCTGCTGGTTGTACGCCATCTGCAGAACCACAAGCGCCCCAACGGCGAACACCAGGAACCCGACGTACGCCGCAGCAAGCAGCAAACGCCTTCTGCCTGTCAGGCCGGCCATGAGCCTGTCCTCCAAGCGACCGTCGTCGAACCACGCGCGGGACTCGCCTGCACGACGCCTCCAGTATTCTAAAACACCGCGTCGTTCGCCGCAAGTGGTAACACGGACGGTGCGGCGACCCGCAGGGGCCATCCAAACGCTTGACAGGCGCACCGCGCCCCTTAGAATGACGGCCGAAACGGGACGGGAAGCAGGGTAGCAGGTTTGGGTCTCCTCAAGGAATTCACCGACAAACCCATCAAGCACAACCCCGTGTTCGTGCTCGTTCTGGGGCTGTGCCCCACGCTGGCCGTGACGACGAGCGTGAAGAACGGCGTGGCGATGGCGGCAGCCGCGACGGCCGTCCTGGTCTGCGCGAACCTCCTCATCAGCCTCATCCGCCGCTTCATTCCGAACCAGATCCGTATCGCGTGCTACATCGTGGTCATCGCGGGGTTCGTGACGATGGTCGAGATCGCGATGAAGGCCGTCGCCCCGGAAGCCATCAACAAGGCCCTCGGCATCTTCGTCCCGCTCATCGTCGTCAACTGCATTATCCTGGGCCGGGCCGAGGCCTTTGCGTCGAAGCACGGGCCGGCGGCCAGCCTGCTGGACGGCCTGGGCATCGGCGTCGGGTTCCTCCTGGCGCTCGTGGCCATCTCGCTGGTCCGCGAGGTCCTCGGCGCCGGCACGCTGTGGGAGTACCGCCTGACACCCGTGACGGTGGGCCCCGCGACGGTCATCCCCCAGTACGTGCCGATGGCGGTGCTGGGGATGGCGCCGGGGGCGTTCATCGTGATCGGCCTGCTGTTCGGCCTGTTCTCTCTGGTCGGCAACCGGCGGCGTGAGGCCGTCCGCCTGGCAGGCGTCCCGGCCGCGCCGCAGGTGGCCAGGGACTTCCCGAAACCGAAAAAGAAGCCCGCCACCGAGTAAGGCACACGCTCGCTGGCGCTCGCGGCTCTGATGGGCGAGTTTGAGCCGTGACCACAATCCGAGCCGCGACCGTTGTTCTAGCCGCGACCGCTGTTCTGGCCGCGACCGTTGTTCTAGCCGCGACCGTGAGGGAGCGGCCCGTTTGACGCCGCCGTGTGCATCACTCACGCGCCGGCGGCCCGAGAACGCAAAGAAGGCAACAGGCTCATGGACGTCGGCTACCTGGAACTGGCGATCGGGTCGATCCTGATCTCGAACTTCGTCCTGGCGAAGTTCCTGGGCCTGTGCCCGTTTTTCGGCGTCTCGCGCCGCAGCAGTGACGCCGTCGGCATGGGCCTGGCCGTTATCTTTGTCATGAGCATCGCGTCGGCCGTCACGGCCTTGATCTATCGCCACCTGCTCCTGCCGACGAGTCCCGAGCATACGAACCTCCTCGGCGCGCTGGGGCTGCCGGTGCCCGAAGGCGGCTACGTCCTGATCCTCAAGACCATCTCCTATATCCTGGTCATCGCGGTGCTGGTTCAGCTCGTCGAGATGGTCCTGAAGAAGGCGGTGCCGACGCTGTACCGGGCGCTGGGGATTTACTTGCCGCTCATCACGACCAACTGTGCGGTCATGGGCATCGCGCTCTTGAACACCGAAGCCTGGCGCGACCCGGCCAACGGCCTGCCGGTCCACCTGGCGACGTTCAACGGGTTCTGCGGCGGAGTGGGGTTCCTCCTGGCCATGATTCTGATGAGCGGTATCCGCGAACGCCTGGCCGAGAGCCGCGTGCCGAAGGCCCTCCAGGGCCTCCCGATTGCCTTCATCTCGGCCGGCCTCATGGCACTGGCGTTCATGGGCTTCACGAAACTGTTCGGCATCGCCGTATAACACTGGCCGCGACCGTGAGGGAGCGGGAACCATGTCGGACATCGTCATAACGTACCTGAGCGCATCGGCCATCGTGCTGGTGGCCCTGGCAGGTGCTTTCGGCATCCTGCTGGCGGTGGCCGACCGTTTCCTTCGCGTCCACGTAGACCCGCGCCAGGAGAAGATCGAGGAGGCCTTGCCGGGCGCCAACTGCGGCTCGTGCGGGTTCCCCGGCTGCGCCGGCTATGCCGAGGCCCTGGCCAAGGGCGAGGCGGCCGCCAACCAGTGCACCCCCGGCGGACCGGAAGTCGCCCAACTCGTTGCCGAGATCATGGGCCTGGAGGTGGCCGACTTCGTCCCGAAGGTGGCCGTCATCAAGTGCCAGGGCGCCTGCGAGTTCACCGGCAGCCGCTTCCGCTACGTCGGCGAGTCCGACTGCCGCGCCGCCGCGGCCACCCAGTACGGCCAGGCAGCCTGCCCGTACGGGTGCCTGGGGCTGGCGACGTGCGTCCGGGCGTGCCCGTTCGACGCCATGGTTCTTGACGCCCAGACCGGCCTGCCGCGCGTCCTCGAAGAGCGGTGCATGGCCTGCGGCACGTGCGCCGGGGTCTGCCCCAAGAATATCATTGAGATTCTGCCCAAGGAGCAGTATGTTCACGTCCTGTGCCGCAACCAGGACGTCGGCAAGCGCGTGCGGCAGACGTGCAAGGTCGGCTGTATCGCCTGCAAGGCGTGCGAGAAGGCCTGCCCCGTCGAAGGCAGCGCCATCCACGTGCAGGGGAACTTGGCGGCCATCGACTACGAGACGTGCATCGGTTGCGGCAAGTGTGCCCGGGCGTGCCCGGTCAGTTGCATCGGGGATTTCCGGAAATTCCGCCGCGAGGCCAGGGAGCGCGAAGCCGAACCGAAGGAACCGGCCGGGCAGAGGGTCGCGTGAATCGATCGGTTGTCGGGTCGTCTGACATACGGAACCGGATTGCAGAGTAACAGGTTACGGAGCCATCGCATGACGCGCACGAGCGTTATCCTTTGGGGCATCGCCGCGGGTCTGGTCGTCCTCTTGGCCCCTCTGGCGGCAGCGCAGGACGTTGATCCCGCCAAGGCTGCCGCAACGGCCGTTGAGCAGCGCGACCCCGACAAGGTCGATCCCAACTTCGTCAAGGGCGAAGAGTGGACCTTCGACATCCGGTTCGACCAGCCCCAGCCGTTGGTCGTCACCACGCCCGGCGGCGAGAAAGAGGTTTACTGGTACTTCGTGTACACGGTCACAAACCGCGCCGACCAGGAAAAGACGTACATCCCCACGTTCACGCTGTTCAGCGACACCGCCGCCGTCCGACGGGCCGGCGTCTTTCCGACCGTCTTCGAGGCCATCAAGAAGAACCGCAAGATCCGGTTTCTCGAGAACGCCGTCACGATGCACGGCAACGTCCTGCCCGGCGACGACAACGCGCGGACGGGCGTGGCCATCTTCGCGCCGCTCGATCGCAGCACCGACCGCTTCACGATCTTCTGCGAGGGTCTCTCGGGCCAGTACGTCGAACGGTGTCCGAAATGCGCCAGCCCGCAAACCGAGCGGAGCAAGGCAGACCCCCACCTGAAGTGCCTGGCGTGCGGCAGCACGCAGGTCGACGACAAGGTCATCCGCCTCCGCAAGACCCTCGCCATCACCTACAAACTGCCGGGCGACAAGTGGTGGCTGAACCAGGACCAGCCGATCTTCGTCTCCAAGAAGTGGACCTGGCGGTAACTGAACCGCCAACCTGACCGGTGACACCTCCCCACGGCTCGCCCCGGCGAGCCGTGCCTCGTTTGGGCCACCGCGGCAATCAGTGGCGTTCGTCGCCGCGCAGCCGTAGAATGCCCCCACGTAGCGAAGCCGACTCAAACCGCACAACGGAGACCTGTCATGAGCGATTCCAAAGGCGTTCGCCGTCGCGAGTTTCTGGGGGCGGCCGTTGCGGGGGCCGCCCTCGCGGGCATCGGCGGCTGCGTGAAGGCCGCCGAGAAAGGACCCGGCGTCAAGAGACGTGGCAGCCGGCCGAACATCCTCGTCATCATGTCCGACGAACACGACCCGGCCATCACCGGCTGCTACGGCAACGGCCTCGTCCGGACGCCGAACCTGGACCGTCTGGCGGCGCGCGGCATCGCGTTCGACTGCGCCTACACAAACTCGCCGCTGTGCGTGCCCGCGCGGCTGGCGTTCACATCGGGCAAGTACATCAGCCGCATCGGCGCCTGGAACAACAGTTGCTGGATTCCCGCCGGCGACGAGGTCCCCTCGATCGCCAGCGCCATGACGGCCGCCGGGTACGACTCGCTCCTGTGCGGCAAGCAGCACTACGACGCCACCCGCCGGTATGGCTTCACCGAGATCGGCGGCAACATGAACCGCAGCCGAAAAACGGGCCGGGGCGCACGCCGCGCCGCCGACGACGAACGCATCAACGCCAAGAGCCGCGACCAGCGGTTCGCCCAGTTCCACACCGGCCAGACGAGCAGCATCATCGCACACGACCAGAAGGTGACGGCGGGGGTGATCGAGTTCCTCGACAAACGCGAGCGCAGCGCGAAGCCGTTCTTCCTCTTCGCCGGGTACCTGGCGCCGCACTTCCCGCTCATCGTGCCCGAACGGTTCTGGAAACCGTACGAGGGCAAGGTGCCGATGCCCGAACTGCCGCCGGGACACGTTGCGTCGCAGCCGCTCAATTACCATCACCTGCGGCGGGGGTTCGGCGTCGTCGAGACCGATCCGAAGACGGTTCGCCTGGGACGGGAACTTTATTATGGCCTGACCCAGTGGCTCGACGTCGAGATCGGCAAGGTCCTGGCGGCGCTCGAGCGCGCCGGCCTGGCCGAGGACACCGTCGTCATCTACACGACCGACCACGGCGAGAACCTCGGCGAGCATCACCTGTGGTGGAAGAACTGCATGTACGAGCACGCCGCGCGCATCCCGCTCATCGCCGCGTGGCCCGAACGGTGGAAGGGCGGCGGGAGGCGCACCGGCGCCTGCACGCACGTGGACCTCGTCCAGACAATTGCCGAACTCGGCGGCGCCCGCGCGCCGGGCGACTGGAACGGCGAGTCCCTCTGCCGCTGGATGGACGACCCCGCCGCCTCGTGGAAGGACCTGGCCGTCAGCGAGTACTACGCTCACAACATCGCCTCGGGGTACGCGATGCTGCGGCAGGGCCGCTGCAAGTACGTCTACCACACGCCGGCGGACGCGAAGCACCCGGCGGAGCGCGAACTCTATGACCTCGTGGCCGACCCGAAGGAGGTCACCAATCTGGCGGGCCGCCCGGACCAGAAAGACCGCATCGAGGCGATGCAGGCGACGCTCGTCAAGGAACTCGGCCGCCATCCCGACGAGACCGAGCAGATCTGCCGCGCCGACTGCGCCAAGGGCTACGGCCGCGAGAAGATGAAGAAAAAGAAAAAGGCCTGAGATGCCGCCTGCGGACCGTGCAAGCGGTGCGCGCAGGTCGCAATAAAGTCTCTTGACAGGCGGTGCCCGAAGCCTGTAGCATCATGGGCGACATTTCTCTGTGGAGACCGTTCCGTTATCGGGTCTGTTGGTATCGGAGCGATTCGGCCGTCGAAGCCGCGCCTCTTGGGCGCCGCCATCGCGACGACGAACTTTGCCCCCGGACCTTGAGGCCCGACGCGGAACCCACAGGGCATCGGCCTTGCGATCCCACCGGTCGCAAGGCCGCTTTATTCTTGTGGTCAAGCGGCAACGCTGGGCACAACAGGCATTGTCAGCCGCCGCGCTTGTCGAAGACCCGCCATAGCGGGCAACGCCCGCGGCGGCGGGCGCGGCGCGTTTGCAGAGAGATACCCCCATGACCGGCCCAGGCACCTGCAGCCACGCCGACCTCGACAAGAATCCCTACGGTTCGACGTGCCCGGGCGATAGCATCTGTGCGGCGAGGAAGGGCATACAACGTGGGACACCCCGCAACTCGAAGGATGCGTGTTTCCCCGGCAAGTGACATCCTTGACGGCCCGCTACGTGCTAATTGCACTTCCCCGGATCATCGGCCCACCCTAGAATCTTGCCACGGCGTCGCGGTCCAAAGGAGGCCTGAGGATGAATGCCTACGAGCGGGACCTAGTGGACTGCTTGGTAAGCAGCCACAACTTCGAGACATACTGGGCATATTACTGGACCAGTGAGGCTCACGCGTGTGCATCCGAGTGCCGACAGGCCGCCAAGTCCCTGGCACAGCACCTCCGTGCTCTCGCACAACAGGATGCCGAGGTCCTCGATCCTCACACAGACAACCTCCTCGACAAGCTGGAGGCGTGGGTGGAGAGTCCGGAGCGGTGGCCGTATGGCAAGATGCGCGATAGTGTCGCACTCATTTGGCACGGCCTCGGGGGCCTGCAGGATTACCTGTACGGCAAGCTCGGCATCAGGCGACCGTGCTCCAGAGTTCTCACTCTAGACCAAGTCGAGCACTGCGAGCGCGCGGTGCGCTGGCGGCAGCATCTGCCGAGCGGCAGACGCCTCCATATTGAAGAGGACTGGCTGGAACAAGCCTCAAGGCACCCAACAATTGTGGTAGTGGGAGATATAAGGCGCTCGCAGGACCTAATGACCTATGCAAAGAATCCGGAATCTTTCGCGGCACGAATGGCCGAGTTCCTCTCCCAAACGCGGGATGTGGCCGACAGGAATCACGCGATGTTCGACAAGTTTACGGGTGATGGCTTTCTGGTCTACTTCAATGATCATGTGTGCGCCCGGTCGGGCAGGAACGCACGGCAGTGCTTTGTAGACTTCGTGCGTCAGGAAGCACGCTTCGCGGCAGGCCTGTTTCGGGAATGGTGCACCGAGTTACGCAAGCTCCCCAGCGAGCCGGTCGGCTTGGGTATGGGGGCCGACATAGGGCAGGTCGTCTACGACGACATCGACTACCAGTTATTTGCCGTCGGCGAGGCGGTTGTGTGGGCGTCGCGAATGGCAAGCGGCGCGGCTGCGGAAGAGACTGTGCTGAATAACCTGCTGCATAGAGAACTGCAGGGCCTGCCCGGCCTTGCGTTCGAACCAGTTGAGGGAACGACCAAGACCGGCGAGGGTTATTCGGCATGGAGGCTTGTCGCTGAGCCGTGAGGCAAGCACCGGGAGCAGCGCACACGATAGTGTGGGTCTGTGGCCGTGTCAGCCCGGCTGTCACTCGCCACGAGCACTGGCGGCACCAAGCCTGGTGTGAGCCTTCGGCCAGCTCTTGGTCACCTTGGCACACGGTCACTGGCCATCCTGTCCCGGCAGCACGCCACGCAAAGCGCCGCTGTGCCTTGCGAAGTGGTAGAAGGTTCCCTGCAGTGGTGCGCCGCTAGCAAATCACCACTCTTGACACGCGCCTCAACCATAGGCTAGTCTTAGAAACGGTATTTGAGCGGACTATACGACGAAACGGCATTCACGCCAGCGCTTTGTGTCTCGGCTGAGGAGTTGGCTGTGTGGGATGTGTTTCTCAGTCACAGTAGCGCCGACGCACAATTCGCACGCAGACTCGCAAACGACCTCGGAGGGTACGGCGTAAGCGTGTGGGTTGATGAGCGAGAGCTGCACGGCGGCGCCCCGCTCAGGCTGAGCATAGAGCAGGGCATCCAGGGATCAGCGTTTTTTGTTCTGCTGCTCTCGCCAGCCTCGGTGAATTCCGACTGGGTCCGAGTGGAGATTGACGCGGCTTTCACCCGCGAGATGGACGAAAAGCGCATCATGATTGTGCCTGTGTTGCACAAGGAATGCTCAATCCCGTTGCTCCTGAGAGACAAGATATACGTGGATTTCACCGATGATTACGAAGGCGGATTGCGAAAACTTGTGGCCACGCTACTGAACGGCCGTGCCGTCATGCGGAACGCTGCCGCCAACGCGTCGAATCTGCAGTTGTACGAGGTCGTGCAAAGGAGGCTCCAAAAGGACCCACCCTTTAGGCGGGTCCTGACGGCGCTCCTCCAAGCCGCTCAGCCCAGCTATGATCCGTCGCCGAGCCCCGATCAAGAGGGGCTGCTCACATCTGGCATCGGCCGAGCCTCACAGCAATCGCTTCCGGCAGATCGGCAGGCTCATCGTGCTGTGCGGCCTGTGCGCGGCGCCCTAGTCGTACCCGCGGAGGACTACGAGAACATGCTTCCGTATCTCAGGGACGAATTCGTGCCGATCATAGGCTCGGTTGCCGCCGGCCCTGGATTCTCGTGGAACGAGTATGACTTTCCCCCGGAAGCCGCCGACAGGTACGTTCAGGTCAAAGGCGAGGCGCCGGGCGGCTTTGCCATGCAGGTCGAAGGGCGGTCCATGGAGCCGGAACTCCCGGACGGTTGCATTGCCCTGTTCGGCGGCCGCATCCAACTCGACGACAAAGAGCCCCACGGCCGGCCTGCCCTGGCCGTTTACGAGGACAACAGCGGGAAACTCCGCTACGCCGTCAAGATGATCTCTGCCGATAAGACAACCGTCCGCATGAGCCCTCTGAACGCCAAATCCTACCGCGACCTGGAGATTCCCCGCGAACGGCTCCACGCCCTCTACGCCGTCATCGGGCCCATCACGCCGTGAGTCGTCCTGGCGGCAGACCATCGGTTTACTCATCCTCCCCCGGCACAATCACCCGGCAGGGCGGCAGGGCGCGGAGGAAGGCGCGGCCGTAGGATTTGCTGAGGACGCGCGAGTCCAGGACGACGACCATGCCGTGGTCGTCGGCCGTCCGGATGAGCCGGCCGAACCCCTGCTTGAACTTCAGCACGGCCTCCGGCAACTGGTACGCGTTGAACGGGTTGCCGCCGGCGGCCCGGATCGCCTCGATGCGGGCCTGAACGAGCGGCCGGTCGGGCACCGCAAACGGCAG
>DATKXP010000483.1:0-11331 GCA_035529015.1 Phycisphaerae bacterium
TGCCGGATGACTCGATCCGGTACAGGTGCGTCTTGGTCCGCAGGAACAGGGCCTTGCCGCAGACGGCGGGGGAGGCCATGAAGCCGGAGTCGAGGGCGTTGGTGGCGAGGACTTCAACCGTGCGGCCGGCCTTGAGGACCGTGGTCTTTCCCTGCTGGCTGAAGAAGTAGAGGCGTCCGTCGGCATAGATGGGCGAGGCGGCGTGGTTGCCGCCGATGCGCTCTTTCCAGACCTCTTCGCCTGTCCCGACCTCCAGGCACGTGACGGTGCCGTCGTCGCTGACCATGAAGAGGAGGTCATCCACGATGACGGGCGACGGCATGCGGGGCACGTTGCGGCGGACCTTCCACGCGACGCGAGAGTCGGTCACGTCGCCCCGGCCGCCGGTGCGGACGGCCCAGAGTTCCGCGGTGCTGAAGCCGGTGGAGAAGATGGCGAGGCCGCCTCCGAAGACGGGCCGCGGGGCGCTCGAGTGGCCCGTGTGGCGGACCTTCCAGGCCTCCTGGCCGGTGCGCGGGTCGTAGGCGTAGGCGGCCTTGGCGCCGAGGCTGATCATCCGGGGCCGGCCGCCCGAGTCGATGACCAGCGGCGTGGAGAAGGCCTTGCGGAAATCGCCTTCCCGCGTGGGTTGGCCCCGGGCGTCGAGGTCGTTCCACTCGGTCGTGCGGTCGGTCTTCCAGACGGTCCGGCCCGACGCCTTGTCGAGGGCCGTCACGTACTGCACGTCCACGCCGTCGAAGGTGAGGATCAGGAGGTCCTCGAAGAGGACGGGCGAGGAGGCCGGGCCGCGATAGTGGCGGCACTCCAGGTCCGTCCGCTGCCAGAGGACCTTGAACGTGGCCGTGTCGAGGCACGCCGTGCCGTAACTGCCGAAGTGGACGTACACGCGGCCGGGTTCGATGACCGGCGACGGCGAGGCGTAGCCGTTGACGTTGTTGCCGAGCGGTTCCGGCGCGTCGGCGTGGAACAGCCTCTCATTGAGAAGGACGCGGCCGGTGGCGGCGTCCACGCAGATAGCGAAGAAGTCGCGGCCGTCGAGCGTGGCCGTGGTCAGCCAGACCTGGCCGCCCAGCACCACCGGCGTGGACCAGCCGCGATGGGGGATGGGCGTCTTCCACACGACGTTCTCGGTCTCGCTCCAGCGGAGGGGGAGGCCGACGGGAGTGGTATCGCCGGGAGCGGAGACGTGGCCGTTCGCCCAGGGTCCGCGGTAGTCGGGCCAGGCGACGACCGCAGCCGACACCGGACCCACCGCCAGCAGGATGATCAGCAGGGCCGTCCATCGCCGCGTCCACGGGTGAGGCGGGCCTGAGTTTGCCGAAACGTCATGCGTCATCGCGTTCACCTTGCCGGGGTTGTGCCTGAGAGCAGTCCACGATTGAATGTAGCGGATCCTCGCGCGGTGGGCAATCCTGCCCACCGCGTAGCGCGCCACCTGCGTCGCGCGGCGGGCAGGCTTGCCCGCCGCGCAAAGTGCAAGCGCGGTGGGTACGGAGACCCACCGCGCAAGACTTACGTAAGTCCGCTTAGCTTGGCGGGCGGCGGCGTGCGGGTGCGTTGGCCTACCACCCGCCTCCTCCTCCTCCGCCACCGCCGCCGCCGGAGGATCCCCCGCCGCCCGAGCCGGAACTCGATCCCGGGGCTGTTGAGGCCGACGAGAGGGCCGAGGCAAACGAACTGCTGAACGACGACGCAAACGCCCCCGCGCCGACCGCGCTCCACGACGGGCCGTGGTACCAGGTGGGCGAGTACTCGGCCCCCTCGGTCGAGGCGCGCTCGAGGACCTCGGCGAACTGCTCGGACCAGGCCGTCTCGACGCCCAAGGCCAGGGCGTACGGCAGGAACCGCTCGAACAACTCCGGCGTCTTGTGGGGCGGGTTGGATGCGCCCATCAGGACGTCGCCCTCGGCGGTGCCCAGGTACATGCGGAACCCCTCGATGCGGTCCATGATCTCGCGGCCCTCGGGGCTCGGCTGCTTCAGGAAGTGATGGAACTTGGCGTTCACCAGACCCAGCGCCACGAGGATCGGCACCAGCCAGATCGAGGTCATGTACACCAGGATGCCCGCGACGACGATCTCGGCGGCGAAGAAGGGCACCGCGAACAGGGTGATGCCCACGGCGCCGCCGCCCTTCGCCAGCCGCCCGAGGCCCTGGCCCCGGCCGGCGCCACGCCAGGCGTTGCTGACCGCCCGCGCCAGGGCACAGACGCCCAGCGTCCAGAAACTCAGCCACACGCACAGGAACGCCACGGCGGGGTTGCCCTCCAGCAGCGCCGCAATCAGGGCCACGGCGGCGAGTGTCAGGACCGACAGGACGATGCCCGGGACGAACCACTTGACGTTCGCGGCGAAGTGGCGCCCCTTGTGGGCCTTGGCGAGCGATTTCTTGAGACCGTCGAGGGCCTTCCCGAACGTCGTGTGGTTCTTATTGGTGAGGCTGATCTCGTCGCGGCTGCCGAGGAGTTTCTTGAAGACCTTTGCCTCGGCCGGTTCGAGGTCGGTCGCGCCGGCGTCGTCGGTCCGGACCAGGCGGTACTCGCCGTCGTCGTCTTCGATCGTCAGGCGGCGCTGGACGGCCAGGTGGATGACCGTGGCGGCAAAGCAGAGTTGGTCGAAGGCCATCCGCAGGATGTACCGCACGGCCGCCGGGCTGAGTCCGTCGGGCGCCTCGAACAGCGGGATGACGATGCCCTTGGGCGGGTCGCGGCCCACGTGCATCCAGGCCACGAGGAAGTAGACGGCCACCGCGACCAGGCCGACCAGGCCGGTCAGCACCATCAGGTTGTCCTGCAGCAGCCAGGTCATCTCGTCGGCGACGGTCGGTTCTGTGACGAATCCCTTCGGCCAGGTCGCGACGATCGTCAGCCCCTCGCCCTGCGCCAGGGGCCGCGTTGTGCGGAAGCAGCACCGGCCCGCGGCGTCAACCGACGATTCGTAGTCCTTGCCCTGCGCGTCCTTGGGGCCGGTGTAGGCCTCGTGGCCGATCTTATCCGCCGGCACGCCTTCGGGCAGTGCGACGGTGGCCGAAGCCTGGTCGATGGGGAACTCCCACTCGTTGCCCGTCACGTTGAAGTAAAGTTCGTCGTGGTCGTCGAAGAACGCGAGGAGGCGGCCCACGCGGTACGTCAGCGTGTAGGTGTAGACGCCCGTCTTCAGGAACACGTCCTTGTGCCCGGCGTAGATCCGCAGGTACGGATCCTTGCTCTCGGTGTGGAAGGGCTCGGCCTTGCCGTCGCGCTTCACGCCCAGGACCTCGAAGGGGACGATGACGCGGCGGCGGTCGCGTCCCACGTACCGGACCGGGAAGTCGCGGTAGATGCCGCGCTTGATCTTCCCTCCTTCGGCGCGGACCTTGATGGTCTCGGTCACGGTCAGCCAGGCGTCCGGGTGGACCGTGATCTCGCTGTGGTAAGCCAGGATCCGTTCGGCGGCGGGGCTCGGCGTGGCCGCCACCCCGGCTATCAAAAAAACAAGGCCTGCAACGACCGTCCGTCTGGTCGGCATCGGTTACATCTCCACCTGCGGAGCGGCACGCTCGGTCGCCGTCTCGACCTGGAAGAACTCGCCGTGGGTGAACCGGAACAGTCCCGCCACAAGGTTGCTCGGGAACGATTCGACACGGATGTTGTGGTCGCGCACCGCGCCGTTGTAGTAACGGCGGGCCATCTGAAGGTGGTCCTCGATCTCGGTCAAGAGGTTCTGGAGTTCGAGGTAGTTGGCGTCGGCCTTCAGGTCGGGGAAGGCCTCGGCCAGGGCGAAGAGGTGCTTCAGCCGGTCCGTGAGGAGGTTCTCGCGGTTCTGGGTCTCGCCGAGCGGTTCGTCGCGGGGGGCCTCGGTCCGCAGTTCGGTGATCTGGACGAGGAGTTCCCGCTCGTGGCGCCCGTAGGCCTTCACCGTTTCGACGAGGTTGGGGACGAGGTTGTGGCGGCGCCGCAGTTGCACGTCGATACCGCTCCAGCCTTCGCGCATCAGGTTCCGCGCGCGGACGAGCCGGTTGAACGCCACGGCCGTCCAGACCACCAGTGCCGCGACCAACACCAGGATGACGATCATGACTTCGGTGGGCATCAGGCGTCTCCCGCTCCCCCACTCCCGGCCGTCCGGGATGTGGCCGATGCGATTGTAGTGCCGATGGCGGCGCTCTACCAGAACCTTTGCCTGTGGCTACACGCAGAGTGTTTGCCGACACGGCCACTTGCAGAATCGGCATGTCACGTCCTTGACTGGAGAAAAGAGGAGAGGGGCTGGCGGCCCGTTTTTTCTTGACGTTCGGAATTTGTTAGGGTAGGGTGTGGATCGCCGTACGTATCCCCGGTCCCCGGCAGAGGAGGGAGCCGCGATGCCTGCGATTGAGATCCGCGACATGACGGCCGACGACGAGGCCTTCGTCGGCCCGTGCACGCACATCGACGAGGCCGAGGAGTGGACCGCCTCCGGCAAGCGCCGTGCCACTTGGCTTCGTGCGATGCACGCCAAGGGGGCCCGGACCAAGGTGGCCCTGCTCGACGGTGCCCATGCGGGGTTCCTCCATTGCATGCCCATCGAGCACGCCCCTTGGGGGCCCCTGGGCCGGGACCTGATGGTCGTGCCGTGTCTGGCCGTCAAGGACGACGTGAAGGGCAGGGGCGTGGGCTCGGCCCTTTTGGCGGCTGCCGAAGACGAGACGCGCCGGCAGGGTCTCAAGGGGCTGGTGACCACCGGCTGGTACCACGACTTCTGGTTCATGCCGGGGCCGTGGTTCGAGCGGCGCGGTTTCACGGTGGTCGCACGCCAGGACACGCGGGCCATCCTCTGGAAGGTCTACGACCCGACGGCCGAGCCGCCCGGGTTCCTGAAGCGGAACTGGGAGTTCGTGCCCGTTGAGGGCAAGGTGGCCGTGGACCTGTTCTGGATGTGCTTCTGCCTGACGAGCGATAGCGAGGCCCAGCGCGTCCGCGAGGTGGCGGCCGAGTTCGGCAACAAGGTCGTCCTGCGCGAGTACAGCAGGGACGACCAGGAGGCGTTCATGCGGCACCAGACGGGGCGTGCCATCTTCGTGAACGGCAAGGAGATCGGCTGGGGATACGAGGCCCCCAGGGAAGGCGTCCGCGAAGCCATCGACGACGCGCTGCGCAAGGCCTAATGCGCCACGCGGCGGCCTTCCCGGACCGCCGCGGAGACGCTACGAGGTGGCATGCTGGTGAAGTTGGGGGGCTACCAGCCGGACGCTCTGGTGGTTGCGTCGAACCCTCCTGGCGACTCGGGCGATCCATGGACGCCGAGCAGAAACTGAAAGTCCTGGCCGACGATTCGCGCTTCGACCTGTCGTGCGCGTGCGGCACGAAGCGGGCGAGCGACCATCGCCACCGCGGGCCGGACGGCCTGTGGTTGTATCCGGCGTCGCTTCCGCGCGGCGGCACAAGTGTCATGCTCAAGACGCTCGTCTCGAACGCCTGTGTGAGCGACTGCCGGTACTGCCCCCTGCGTGCCGGCCGCGACATCCGCCGCTGCACGCTCGCGCCGGAGGACGTGGCACGCCTGTTCGTGGACTACGCGCGGGCGAAGAAGGTCTTCGGCCTGTTCCTCTCATCGGGCGTCATCCGCGATCCCGACACGGCGATGGACCGTATGATCGCCGTGGCGCGGATCCTTCGCCGGACGTACGAGTACCGCGGCTGGCTGCACCTGAAGGTCATCCCCGGCGCCTCGGATGCCGCCATTGAGGAGATGCTCTCGGTGGCGAGCGCCGTGAGCCTGAACGTCGAAGTGCCGACGCGAGCCGCCTTCCGTCCCCTCTCGACGACGAAGGATTTTGACCGCGACATCGTGCGGCCGATGAAGGTGATCAGCCGCCTGAGGGCGCGCGGCAGCCGGTGCGCCCGCGTCAAACAGATGACCCAATTCGTCGTGGGCGCCTCCGACGAGACCGATGCCGAGATCGTCGCGGCCGCCTTCGGTCTGTACCGGCGGCTGAGGCTCAACCGCGTCTACTTCAGCGCGTACCAGCGCGGCCTGGGCGATCCGTCGATTCCCGGAGAACGCGTGGGGGCGGCGGCGCCCGAGGACCTGCTCACCCGCGAGCACCGCCTCTACCAGACCGATTTTCTCATCCGCCGGTACCAGTGGGACCTGGAGGACTTCCTCTTTGAGCCGGACGGCAGCCTTTCACTCGCGACCGATCCGAAACAGCGGTGGGCGGATGGACATCCCGAGTTCTTCCCCGTGCGGCTGCGGTCGGCCGACCGCCGGGCGCTCCTGCGCGTGCCGGGCGTCGGGCCCGTCACGGCCGGCCGCATCCTTCAGACGCGCCGCCACGGCCGCCTTCGACATCTCGGTGACGTCGGTCTGCGCGGTAAACGCCTGGCAAAGGCGGCGCGGTACGTTGTGATGGAGTAGTGGACTGTCAGGTTTGGTCTGTCGGGTGCCACTGACCGCCGCAGCACGGGGCGTGCGACGCCTTGCCGTCGGACCATCGAGCCGGTAGTCTTCCCATCGGACCATCCTATGGACACACTGCGCAGCCGGCGAATCAACACGGCGTTGGGCATTGTGGCCATCGTGTTGTGGAGCAGCACGATGGCGCTGGCGCGGAGTCTGTCTGAGGCGCTCGGCCCGCTGACGGCCGGCACCATCGTTTACACGGCGGGTGGGGTGCTCGGCTGCCTGTACCTGGCGGCCAGAGGGCGGCTGGTCGCTGCCTTTCGTCTGCCGCGAGCGTACCTGGTGGGCAGCGGTCTGCTGTTTGTAGCGTACATCGTGTGCATGTATCTGGCGGTGGGGCTGGCGGTAAGCCGGCAGCAGACGATTGAGGTGGGCATCCTCAACTACCTGTGGCCGGCGCTGACGCTTGTGTTCGCGATCCCGATCCTGCACGCGCGGGTCCGTGCGGCCTTCTGGCCGGGCGTGGTCCTTGGGCTGGCGGGGGCGGCGCTGGCGCCGCTCAGGCTGGAGGAATACTCGCTGGACGCGTTGGCGGCCAACCTGCGGGCCCATCCGGTTCCGTATCTGTTGGCCCTGGCGGCGGCGATCCTCTGGGGGCTCTACTCGAACGTGAGCCGGCGCTGGGCCGGCCAGGCCCGCGGCGGGGCCGTCCCGGTCTTCGTGCTCGTCACGGGGCTGGTTCTGGCGGCGCTTCGGTGGGCGTTTCCGGAGGAGTCCGTCTGGACGGCCCGCGCCATGGCGGAACTCGCCTTCCTCGCGGTGTTTCCAACGCTGCTGGCCTACGCCATGTGGGACGCGGCCGTGCGACGGGGGAACCTGACGCTGGTGGCGTCGGTATCCTACCTGGCGCCGCTCCTCTCGACCGCCATCAGCGCGGTGTACCTGGACGTGGCCGTGGGGTGGAACCTGTGGGCCGCCTGCGGACTGGTCGTGGCGGGGGCGCTGGTGTGCAGCCGCTCGGTGGTTAGATGTAGGCCGCGGCAAGCCGCGGCTTATCCTCGATAGATTGCCGCGGCACGCCGCGGCCTACGTGCTGTAGGGGCGAGGCATGCCTCGCCCTCGTTTGCGGACGCGTACGGCTGCCAGGGCGAGGCATGCCTCGCCCCTACGACTGCCGGGGCGCGCCCCGGCCTACGGTGTGCGTGACCATCGATGTAGGCCGCGGCAAGCCGCGGCTTACAAAAAGGTCCCTGGCACCTTTTTGCCCGTTTGCCTTGACTTCCGCCGCCCGCCCGGATACTCTAACGCACCCATAAGGGCTAGCCCTGAGGAGCGCGTTCCCGGGACGTTTTGCTGGCGCCAGACGCATGGTTATTTGTATTATCCCCGCCCGATATGGGTCCAAGCGATTCCCCGGGAAACCTCTCGCCTCCGACACCGGCAAACCCCTTATCCAGCACGTCTGCGAAGCGGCCGAGCGCGCCTCGTGCGTGGACGCCGTCCTTGTGGCCACCGACGATGAGCGGATCCGCGATGCCGTCGAGGCCTTCGGCGGCCGCGCGGTCATGACCGCCGCCGAGCACCCCTGCGGCACGAACCGCGTGGCGGAGGCGGCCGGGGCGTTTCCCGAGGCCGATATCATCATCAACTTCCAGGGCGACGAGCCCGAACTCGACCCCACGCTCCTCGACCGCCTGATCGACGTTTTCGACGCCGACCCGTCGGTCGAGGCCGCCACCGTCGCCGGACCGCTCGAAGCCGACGAAGTGAACGACCCGAACGCCGTGAAGGTCGTCGTGGGGGCCGGCGGCAACGCCCTCTACTTCTCTCGCGCCCCGATTCCGTGGGCCCGCGACGGCGAGGCCGGCCGGCGCGCCCCGATGCTCAAGCACTTCGGCATCTACGCGTACCGCGCGGCGGCGCTGCGCGACTATGCCGCCATGCCGCAAGCCCCCCTGGAGGTGACCGAGAAACTGGAACAACTGAGGTGGATCGAGAACGGCCGCCGCATGCGCGTCCTCGTGACGGACGCCCGCCCCGGCGGCATCGACACGCCCGAATCGTACGCCGCCTTCGTTGCCCGGTACCGCGAGGCCAACCCTGCGTGAGAGGCGCCTGATGCCTGCAACGGAACTGTTCCGCAACATCGCCAACCAGACCGAGGAGACGGAGTTCTACACGCCGGTGCCCGACGGGTACCAGCCCGGCCGCACCAAGTACGTCATCGTCTTCGGCACCGTCATGAGCGGTCTGGGCAAAGGCATCTTCGCCTCCAGCCTGGCCAAACTGCTCCAGGACCAGGGCCTGCGGGTCGCCCCGATCAAACTCGAAGGGTACCTCAACATCGACTCCGGCACGCTCAATCCGTACCGCCACGGCGAGGTCTTCGTTCTCGACGACGGGATGGAGACCGACATGGACCTGGGCACGTACGAGCGGATCCTCGACCAGGACCTGACGCGCGACCACTTCGCCACGAACGGCCAGATCTTCTGGGCGGTTCTGGAGCGCGAACGGCGCGGCGAGTACCTCGGCCGCGACGTCCAGATCCTGCCCCACGTCACGGGCGAGGTGAAACGCAAACTCCGCGACCTGGCCGTCAAGACGCGGGCCGACGTCGTCTTCGTCGAGATCGGCGGCACGGTGGGCGACTTCGAGAACGCCTGTTACATCGAGGCGACGCGCGAACTCGCCTACGAGGAAGGGCCCGAAAACGTCTGCTTCGTCGCCCTGACGTTCATCCTCGAACCCAGCATCCTCGGCGAGCAGAAATCCAAGGCCGCTCAACTCGGCATCAAGCGGCTGCTCGAAATGGGCATCCAGCCCCACATCATCGCCTGCCGCGCCGCCAACCCCGTCACCGACAAGGTCCGCGAGAAACTCTCGATCTACACCAGCGTGCCCATGTCGCGCGTCGTCTCGATGCACGACGAGCCGTCCATCTACCTGTTGCCGGCGCGCCTGCAGCGCGACCAGGTGGACCGGCAGGTCGTGCACATCCTGAACCTGAACGACCGCGTGGACCCGCGCGCCGAGCAGAAGGCCACCCGGACGTGGGAGGGTTTCTGCCGCCGTATCCGCGACCCCAAACACGAGGTCACCATCGCGGTCACCGGCAAGTACACCGCGGTCCGCGACAGTTACGCCAGCCTGCTGAAGGCGATCGAGCACGCCGGCGCCGCCCTCGAGACGCGGTGCGAGGTCCGGTGGGTCGATACGACCAGCCTGAGCGAGGGCGGCGCGGCTACGGCCCTGGAGGGGGCCGACGGCATCATCGTGCCCGGCGGGTTCGGCGTCCGCGGCGCCGAGGGAAAGATCGCCTGCGTCCGCTACGCCCGCGAGAACGTCGTCCCGTATCTGGGCCTGTGCTTCGGCTTCCAGATGGCGGTGGTCGAGTTTGCGCGGAACGCGTGCGGCCTGGCCGGCGCCAACTCGACCGAGATCGCCGAGACGACGCCGCACCCCGTCATCGATCTGCTGCCGGAGCAATACGAGGTCGAGGGTCTGGGCGGCACGATGCGCCTGGGCGGCAAGGACGTCGAGGTGGTCCCCGGCACGCTGGCCTCGAAGATGTTCGGCGGCGCGGCGACGGTCCGCCTTCGGTTCCGCCATCGGTACGAGGTCAACCCCGACTACATCGACCGTCTCACGAGCGGCGGGCTCCTCTTTTCCGGCAAGGCGCCCGGTCAGCCGATCATGCAGATTCTGGAGTTGCCGGACCATCCGTACTTCGTCGCGACGCAGTCGCACCCGGAGTTCACGAGCCGGCCGCTCCGGCCGTCGCCGTTCTACACGGGCCTGGTGGCCGCGGCCCTCGGACTGAGCGCCGTCGGACCGGTCTCGGCAACGCAAAGCAGGAGGTAGCACCCCATGACCGACCAGGACACCCCCCGTCCGGAACCATCCGCCGCGGATCAGCCCCCGGCGGAGGAAGGGAAGATTCACGTGGACTCGGACTGGAAGAAGGAGGCCCAGGCCGAGAAGCAGCGCCTGGCGCGCGAGGCCGAGGCGGCCGAGCCGTCGGCCGGTGGCCCCGGCGCGGAGCCCGGCGCCGACCAGGCGCTGCCGCAGGCCTCCTTTGCGTCGCTCGTTCAGATGCTTGCGACCCAGGCGGCCATCTTCATGTCGGACCAGCGCGACCCTCAGACCGGCCGGTCGATGCAGCATCTCGATCTCGCCAAACACAACATCGACCTGTTGGCCGTCCTGGAGCAAAAGACGAAGGGCAACCTGGCCGACGACGAGAAGAAACTCCTGGATCACATGCTCTATGAATTGCGTATGGTGTACGTGAGCGTGGCGTCGTAGGTCTGCTTTCTCAGGTTCGGGGAACGAGCGGCCGGCTCTTTGGCGCGGCGAGCGGTCGTACGTGTTCAGCGTTGTCATTCTGAGGGTCGCCTTGGCGACCCGAAGAATCGCGCCGTGGTCTTTGCCGTTTTGTCGTTCACACGGCGAGACCCTTCGCTTCGCTCAAGGTGACAGCCCTGATGGGCACGCTAAACACGTACGGCAGTCTTGCCCGCCGCGTTTGCGGACGCATACGTAAGCCTGCGGCGCGGTGGGCAGGAGTGCCCGCCGCGCGCTGTGGGGCACGCCGCAAGAAGGGCAGGGCATGAGGCGCCTGGCCACTGTGCACATCGCCGCCGCAGCCCTGGCGGTACTGGTGGGGCTGCTCGCCGGATGCGAGGGCGGCCGGTCCGCCGACCGGACCGGCGGGTCGTTGCTCACCGTCGAGGAGGCGCTTCAGGTTGGTCGGGCGGCGGCGCCCTACGTCGAGACGCTGGCCGGCGGGCGGTTCGAGAACCTGCCCGTCGAGGCCTACCTTCGCACGATCGGAGAACGCGTCGCCCGGTCCACCCCGAGGCACGAACTGCCTTATCAGTTTGCAGTCATCGACAGTGCCGACGTCCGGGGCTACGCACTGCCCGGCGGGCCGGTCTACCTGACGCGCGGTCTTCTGGCGAAACTG
>DATKXP010000484.1:0-3819 GCA_035529015.1 Phycisphaerae bacterium
CATCGCGATCCTGGCCGCATCCTGGCTGCCCGGGTTGGGGTACTACCGCGGTGCCGACTGGCGGTGGTGGGCCGTGGCGGTCGTCGCGGGAACGGTGCTTCTCATCGGGTCGATGCCGCGCAAGATCGGGCGCCGGCACGCGGTGGCCGGGATCGCGCTGCTGTTGCCCGTGATCGCGGTGTGGCCGTGGCCGTATCGGGCGGCGCCGGTTCTGCTGGCACTGGGTCTGGCCCTGGTGAGCCTGCCGATGCCGCGACGGTGGCTCGAGCGTATCGGCGGCGCGGCGGTGGCGGCCGGTGCGGTGCTGCTCGCCCAGGGCGTGGGGCTCTACGCCTACGAGGCGCTGACGGCCCGGTCGCACGAGTTGCCCTGGCCCTTGCCGCACGCGCTCGGCGCGGTGGCAGGCCTGCTGGGCCAGGAGTCGGCGGTCAGCGGCTCGACGCTGTCGCTTCACTCGATGCGGATGGTCCATCGGCTGGGTGCCACGTGGGAACTGCTTCTGGACGGTCCGACGTGGTGCTTCCTGGTGGGGGGCGTTGCGTACCTGTTCCTCTCGGGCAGCGGGCAGCGGGTGGGGCGTCGGGCGGCGGCTCTGGCGGGCCTGACGCTCGTCTGGCTTCCGGTGCGGGTCGCCCTGCTGGTGGGACTCTATCTGCACCGCGTGCTGGTGACCGACTACGATTCGCCGCTTGCGATGATGGACCCGTTCTGGAGCGCGCCGGTGCACCTGGCGCTTCTGCTGGGGCCGGTGATTCTGGCGTGGCGATTCGTCGGCCCCCGCGCGGAGGCCGCACCCGCGACGGCGCCCGCCGAGGCGGCGCCGACCTCCTGGCGGCGCATCGGCGGCGTGGCGCTTGTCGGCTGCGCCGTGGCCGTGCTGACGGCGGCCGTCCTGTGGGACCCGGTGGGCGAGCGCAAGGCCGGGCGCATCGTCATCGAGGAAAGCCATTCGACGTGGGAACCGACCACCCGCCCGATGGACACCGAATGGTACGGCCGCGATGCGGGGTACAACTACGCCTGCCTGTACGACTACCTGGGCCGGTTCTACGAGATGTCGCGGCTGACGGAGCCCATCAGCGCGGCCACGCTGGCCGACTGCGACGTGCTGATGCTGAAGACGCCGACGTCGGCCTACACGGCGGAGGAGATGGACGCCGTCCGCCGGTTCGTCCGCCGCGGGGGCGGACTGCTGCTGGTGGGCGAGCACACGAACGTCTTTCACACGGGCGAGTATCTGAACAGCGTGGCCCGGACGTTCGGCTTTGAGTTCCGGTACGATTGCGTCTGGGGCATCGACTGGTTCTTCGACCAGTTGTACGAACCGCCGATGGTGCCGCACCCCATCGTTCAGAACATGCCGCCGCTCGACTTCTCGGTGTCGTGCTCGATCGCGCCCGGCACCAGTGCCGGCCGCGCCGTCATCCGCGCGACGGGCCTCAAGAACGCGATGGCCGATTATCACGCCAGCAACTTCTACCCGCAGGCCGAGGACCGGCCCGACATGCGGTACGGCGCGTTCGTCCAACTGTGGACCACGCGGTACGGCGAGGGCCGGGTCGTGGCCTTCACGGACTCGACGATCTTCTCGAACTTCAGCCTGTTCGAGCCGGCCAAGGCCGAACTGATCCTCGGCATGGTCGAGTGGGCCAATCGCCAGGACGCCCTGGGCAATCCGCGACCGTGGCTGGCGGCGCTCGGGATCGTTCTGGGGGCGCTCGGTCTGTATCTTGCGCGCGGCGGGTCGGGCGGATGGGTGTGGCTGGTGGTCGCGGGGATGCTGGGCCATGCGGTCTGCGCGACCGGAGTGCAGGCGTACAACCGCCGCGCCATGCCGCTGCCGGAGGCGGTGCGTCCGTACGTCCTTGCGACCATCGACCGGACGGCCTCCGACGTGGTCCTCTCGAAGGGCGGGTTCGTGGCCGGTCGGGAAGACGGCTTCGCCATCTTCGAGCGGTGGATCCTGCGTCTGGGGTACTTCACCCGCCGGGCCGAGGGGGCGGACGCCGTCGAGGGGAATATGGTCGTCGTCCTCAACCCGTCGCTCGACGTTCCCCCCGAGCACGCGACCGCCCTGGCCCAGTACGTCAAAGGCGGGGGACACCTGCTGGTCCTGGACTCGGCCAAGAACCCGAAGTCCACCGCCAACAGCGTGCTCTGGCCGTACAAACTGAGCGTCAACCATCGGACCAATCTGGCCGGCCTGGTGACGGGCCCGGCCGGCTGGCCGGCCGTCCAGACGGAGGCGGCGTGCGAGGTGACGGGCGGCCAGGCGCTGGCTCACCTGGAGGGCAGGCCGGTGGCGGCCACCGCCCGGTTCGGCGAGGGGACGGTCACGGTCGTCGGCTTCTCCGACCGCTTCTCGGACCGCAACATGGGCGTGACGGGCGACCTGGAACCCGACCAGACGATGCGCACCGTGTACGAGTTCGAGTTCAAGTTGATTCGGTCGATCGTCGAGGGCACGCTGCCCGTGGCGCCCGGCCTGCCGTAGAGCAGTTAACGCTTGCCTGTAGCACTTTGCGCGGCGGGCAATCCTGCCCGCCGCGCGATGGCGGTGCCGCACTACGCGGTGGGCAAGATTGCCCACCGCGCGAGGATCCGGCGTGTCGCGGGTAAGGGCGAGGCATGCCTCGCCCCTACGTTCACCTTCTCCCCGTATCCGCAGCGTGTCCTTACAGGCTGGACGGTGCGCCCTGGCCGCACTACACTTGGGGCGCGGCGCTTCGGTAGGGGCGCGGCATGTTACGCCCGTGCGAATGAAGCCGAGCCGGTGGTTTCCGAGGGGGATCCAAGGAGCGGACCCATGACCCGACGGACCAAACACGTCACGCGGTCGAGCGCAACGCTGGCATCTCTCGTCGCCCTGCTGCCCCTGGCGCTCGTTGTGAGCGGCGCGCCGGCAGCGGGGGCCGCCGAGACGTCGGCCGCCGACATCCTGACAGCCACGGGCGTCAAAGGGGGCCTCGTGGTCCACGTCGGGTGCGGCGACGGGCGGCTGACCGCCGCACTCGGCGCCGCAGACGGCTACCTCGTCCACGGCCTGGACTCGAGCGCCGCCAACGTTGCGACGGCGCGCCGGCACATCCGCTCCCTCGGCCTCTACGGCAAGGTGTCGGTCGAAGAGTGGACGGGGACTCGCCTGCCGTACGCCGACAACCTCGTCAATCTCGTTGTCTGCGCGGACCTCGGCGACCTGCCCATGGACGAGATTCTGCGCGTCCTTTGTCCCAACGGCGTGGCTTACGTCGGCGGCAAGAAGACCGTCAAGCCGTGGCCCGACGAGATCGACGAGTGGACGCATCACCTGCACGACGCCGGCGGCAACGCCTTGGCCAATGACCGCGTCGTCGGCCCGCCGCGCCATCTTCAGTGGACCGCCGGGCCCCTGTGGGCCCGAAGCCACGGGTATACGCCGAGCACGAGCGCCATGGTCTCGGCGAGGGGACGCCTCTTCTGCATCCTGGACGAGACGCTGACCTGCGTGGACGACACGGTGCCGAGCACGTGGCGGCTGGTGGCGCGCGACGCCTTCAGCGGCGTGCTGCTGTGGAAACGCCCCGTGCCCGAGTGGGGATCGAAGGCATTCAGCGGCACCGACGACGCCGGCCGCGGGGTCACCACGGGCCGCTTCACCATGCCGCCGCAAGTGGGCAAACGCCTGGTGGCCGTGGGCGACACCGTCTACGTGACGCTCGGCGCCGACGCGCCCGTGACGGCCCTCGACGCGGCGACGGGCCGGGAGCGGCGCGTCTACACCGAGACGGCCCGCGCCGACGAAATCCTGTGCACGGGCGGGCGGCTGATCGTCTCGATCAA
>DATKXP010000485.1:0-3995 GCA_035529015.1 Phycisphaerae bacterium
CGCCGTGCAGATCGCCCGGAACCTGGGCGGCAAACTGCCCGACGACGTGGGCCCCGCCATGGAGAAGGCCCTGACGCTGACCAAAGACGCCCGCGCGCGCCGCGACGCCGAAGGCGTCCTGAAGAAGTGGCAGGGTCAGCAAAAGAAGAAGAAGTAGCCCCAGCAAACCGCGCGGCGGCCTTCCCAGGCCGCCGCGTTCTCATACAGCGCGATTTCTCGTGGTGGCCTGGGAAGGCCACCACGCGGGACGAGGGAACCGCCTCCCCTTTCAGCCGATCGTGCGCGATGCCAGTTCGTCGGCCTCGGCGCGGGTCGGCAAGGCGGGGATGGCACCGGCCTTGGTGCACGCCAGGGCGCCCGCGGCATTGGCCCGTCGGCAGAGGCGCTGGAGCGTCGCGGCCGTCAGCCCCTCGAGCGTGCCGCCCGACTCCAGGTGATCGAGAAGGTCCACCAGGATGCTCGCGACGAACGCATCGCCCGCCCCGGTGCACTCGACCACCGGCACCGTGAACCCCGGCACGCGGCCGGAGGCGGCGGCATGGTGGAAGGAACAACCCTCCTCGCCCATGCTGACGACGACGAGCCGCGGGCCTGCGGCCAGAATCGCTTCGGCCCCCTTTGCGAGGTCGTCGGTGCCGGTCACGAGCCGCCACTCCTCTTGGCTGACCTTCACGACGTCAGCCAGGGGCAGCGCCGTCCTGATTTCCAGGTGTCCGCGTTCTTCCGAGTCCCACAACGCCGGACGCCAGTTCGGGTCGAACGACACCAGGCGACCGGCATCGCGTGCGATGCGCGCCGCTTTGAGCGTCGCCTGCCTGGGTCCCGGGTCAATCATGCTGATGGAACCGAAGTGGAAGCACGAAGCGCCGGCCACATAGGCCTCGTCGATGTCGCCGGGCGTCAGAAGCATGTCGGCCCCGGGGTTGCGGTAGAAGAAGATCTCCTTGCGGCCGTCGTCGTGGACACCCACAAAGGCCAGTGTGGTGCGGGCCTGGTCGGTCCGGGCCAGGTGGGTGGTGTCCACACGCGCGTCCTGGAGGGCTTGCTGGAGGAAGTCGCCGAAGGGCTCAAGGCCGATTTTTCCTATAAAACCGGCGGTTCGGCCGAGGCGAGCCACGCCGCACGCCACGTTCGCGGGCGCGCCGCCGGGAGCGCGGCGGAACGTCGGGACCCGGCGCAGGGCCAGGTTCGGCTCGACCGCCACGAAATCGATCAGGAGTTCGCCGAGGCAGACCACGTCGGGCATCGTCGTCCCTTTCTGAGGCGGCACACACGGCGCCGACCAGTGGATGGCGCGTCGGCCGGCGTTTCCGTTTCGGTCGCGATTGTAGAAAGACCGAAGGCCGGCGGCAACGGGTAATGGCCGGTGCGGGCTCGGAGGCGGGCAGGCCGATGGCCCTCGCGGCCGGTTCCCCCTGCCCTTTGCCGCCAAGATGTGCTTGTAAAACGGTGCGCGATGCCATAGAATTAGGGTAAACAGGGGCGTTCGTACGGCTTGTCGCGGGCCCGATTTGCGGAGCTAGACCGTCATGAGGACACAGACTTGGCCTTGCGCGGGGCGCCGGTCGGCGTTCACGCTGGTGGAACTGTTGATCGTGATGACGATTCTGGCGCTGTTGGTGGGAATCCTGGTGCCGGCGGCGGGGCACGTCATGAAGTACGCCGAAGTCATCACGTGCCAGGCCAACCTGAAGCAGATCGCCCTGTCGGTTCTGAATTACACGACCGACTACCAGGGCGCGATTCCACCCACGCAGGTCCGACGGCCGGACGGCACGATCTACTACTGGTGCAATCTGCTGGCCGTCCGGGACCTTGCCGCCGAGAACACGGCCGACAAGACGGGCCCGGGCGGCGATCCGATGCGCACGACCCAGAATACCGTGCTGCTGTGTCCGACTTCGTCGGAGGCCTACGTGCGCGAGAGCGACTCCGGGGACTCAACCGGTCCTTTCCTCGGCCCCGACCACACCCTGGCCCAGGGCTGGTACCGCGTCGGGAACACGTCGGTCGCGACGGACTGCTCGTACTACTGGAACGGCTATACGGGCAACGACGTGGAACTGAAGCGCCGGATTCCGTCGCTGTATGTTGATGAGTCGCAGCCTAACGCCAAGCAGAATTACCACAACATCTCCGAAGTCCCTCAGCGAAGCCATCTGGTGATGGTGGCCGACGGCGTCTTCTGGCTCGATTACCGGGGCAACGCCAGACCGCAACGGATCGCGGCGCGGCATCCCGGAGAGTACGGCAGCCGCATGATGACCGTCATGGCCTTCTACGACGCCCATGTCGAGCAGTTCGACCGGTATGCCCCGGGCGAGTACCCGCGACGCGTCTGGAGCCGGGAAGAAGTCGTCGAAGAGATGCACCTGCCCCTGGACAAGCGCGACAAGAAACCCATCATGCCGCGCAAGAACCCCGACCTCGGAGGCGGCCCGCCGTACTTCCTGCTGCCCATGCGGTAGACGCGGCAGATGTGCGTGGGGCCCCGGCCGGGTGAGGCCCGGCGCCTTCGCTGCCGCCACCCTCGTGTCGCCCGGCACGCCTGCGGGCCGTTGCCGCCACCGGCGCGCGTCAAACGTCACCCGCCGCCTTAAGATGCGCGAGGATACGTCCGGCGGCCTCATCGGGGGCGAACCGGTCGGTCTGGATGCGGTAATGGCAGGCGGCGTCGTATTTGTCGCGGCGCTGGTCGAGGAGATCCCTGATCTCGGCGATGCCGCCCGAGTCGGTCAGGTCGGGCCGCTCGGCGAGGGTCTTGGGATCGGCCTTCATCCGCTCCCAGATGGTCTCGGGCGCGCACGTGAGCAGGACCACCTTGCCGCCGGCCCGCAGCGCCCGGGTGTTGGCGTCGTCGAGGATGGCCCCGCCTCCGGCGCTGATGATCTGCCGGTCGGCCGCCGACACGTCGGCAACCACCTCGCGCTCGATGCGCCGGAATTCGGGCCAGCCGCCCTCGGCAACGATCTCCTTGATGCTTCGGCCGGCGCGCTGTTGGACAAGCGTGTCGGTATCGACGAGCGGCCATTCGAGTTTTTCGGCCAGGATCCGGCCGACGGTCGTCTTGCCGGTGCAGCGATAGCCGATCAGGACGAGGTTCATCGCAGCCCCCAAACGCGCCGCGCCCGCCGCCGCGGGCACTGCCCGCTATGGCGGGTCTTCGACAAGCGCGGCGGCTAACCAGGTTACTCTTTCGATTCGACCGCCCTTCGCCGCACCAGGCCCTGGACCTTCATCGGCAGGCCGAACAGGTGGATGAACCCGGTGGCGTCGGCGGGGTTGTAGCCCTCGCCCATGACGAAACTCGCCAGGTCTTCGCTGTAGAGGCTGTGAGGCGAGGTGGCCCCGGCGTACAGCGCGTGGCCCTTGTAGAGTTTGAGGCGGACGGTGCCCGTAACGGTCTGCTGCGTGTGGTCGATGAAGGCGTCGAGGGCCTCCCGCAGCATCGAGAACCACCGGCCGTCGTACACGAGTTCGGCGTACCGCAGCGCCACGCCCTGCTTGTAGTGGAGCGTGTCGCGGTCGAGGCACAAGGCCTCCAGCGCCGCATGGGCCGCATACAGGATCGTGCCCCCGGGCGTCTCGTACACGCCGCGCGACTTGATGCCCACGAGCCGGTTCTCCACCAGATCGATCTGTCCGACGCCGTGTCTGCCGCCGAGCGTATTGAGCGTCTCGACGATCTCGACGGGGCCCAGGTGCTTTCCGTTCACGCCGACGGGCACGCCCGAGGCAAACTCGACCTCGACGTACTCGCCCTCGTCCGGCGCCTCGGCGACGGGCGACGAGATAACGTACACCCCGTCGCTGGGCTCGTTGGCGGGGCTCTCGAGTTCGGCGCCCTCGTGGCTGATGTGCCAGAGGTTCCGGTCGCGGCTGTAGATGCTCTTCTTCGATTGGGTAATCGGGATGCCGTGCGCCTCGGCGTAATCGACGGCGGCCTCGCGGCTGGTCAGGGTCCACCGCGGGTCGCGCCAGGGGACCAGGACCTC
>DATKXP010000486.1:0-5775 GCA_035529015.1 Phycisphaerae bacterium
GCCGGCGACGGCACGGCCGAGTTCCTCGTGGCCGAGGGCGACGGCGTCCCGGTCGGCGCCATCGTCGGCATCCACGACGGGCGCGTGACGTACTACTTCGCGGGGTGCAGCCGGACCGACGCGCTGGCGATGCGGCCGAACGACCTGCTGATGCACACGCTCATCGAACACGCCATCGAACGTGGAGCGGAGACTCTCGATTTCCTGAGCAGCGCCGCAGGCGACGCCGGGCTCATCCGCTTCAAAGAAAAATGGGGGGGCGAGAGACGGCCGTTCGACCTCCTGGAGTGGTGGTTCTCGCCCTGGCGCCGGGGCCTGTGGATGGCCGGGATGGCACTGGCACGCAACCGGGCGGGCGCGGCCGTCATCCGATGGCTGCGCGGACACTCGACGTGAGTTAGCCGGCGGGCTTGCCCGCCGCGAATGGGGGGCTGTCAGGCGCGGTGGGTACGGAGACCCACCGCGCGATGCCCTGCGGCGTCCAAACGCGAAAGACGCTCGCACCGAGGACCGGCGAATGACCGAACGCCCGACGGGTCCATCGTATCGTGACCTCGTGGCCGAGCGGATCGACGTGCCGCCCAGCCACAACATCCTGTCAATCGACCTCGAGGAGTACTACAACTACGTGCCGTGGGCCGAGCGGATTGTGGACGCCCAGAGTATCCCCCAACGGGCCCACGAGACGCTGCCCCGCCTGCTGGACCTCCTCGACGCTTGCGGTCTGCGGGCAACGTTTTTCGTCCTGGCGAGTGTGATCGACAACGTGAGGCCGCACCTCGCCCGAATCGTCGAATCGGGTCACGAGATCGCCTGCCACGGCTGGTCGCACGAGCGGGTGCACAAGATGACTCCGCAAACGTTCCGCGAGGACATCCGCCGCAGCCGGGACGCCATTGAGGCGGCCACGGGTGTCCGTCCCAAGGGGTACCGGGCACCGTCGTTCTCGATCACCACCGACACGTTGTGGGCATTTGACGTGCTGCGGGAGGAGGGCTTCGCGTATGATTCGAGCGTCGCGCCGTTGAAGAACTTCTTCTACGGCGGTGTCCCCGAGGCGCCGGTCGGGCCGCACAGACTGGTCAACGGGTTGGTGGAGTTCCCCATGCCCGTTTACCAGTTCGCGTGGCAGCGAACCCTGATAGGGGGCGGGTTTTATCTGCGGCTCTTTCCGCAAGCGCTGAATCGGTACTTCCTGTGGCGATACGCTCAGCGGTGGGGCTGCCCGCCTGTTATCTACCTTCACCCGTGGGAGTTTGACGACGCGACGTACAACCTTTGGGACCTGGGAGCCGAGCATCCGATGCTCGCGGAGCACGGGCGGCTGATGAAATGGATCACCACCTTCAACCGCCACCGTGCCCTCGGGCGTTTCGAACGCCTGTTGAGAAGCCGCCAATGGACCACCTTCAGAGAGGTGCTGGCGTGATGCAGGACCGACGGGTCCGGGACTACTTCACCCGAGACGCGAAACGCTTCGACAACATCTACGAGGAGGGGCGACAGCCCAGCCTCCTCCAACGTCTTGTTGACGTTCTCTTACGCCGACGCGAACTGCGGCAGCGCGTCGAAGCATGCCTCCGGGGCGTAGGCGATGCCGGCCGCGTACTCGAAATCGGCTGCGGCTCCGGCCGCGTCGCGGTGGCCATGGCGCAGGCCGGCGTAGAGAACGTGACGGGCATCGACTTCTCGCACGAAATGTGCCGCCTCGCCAAACGGATGGCCGAACGCTCGGGCCAGGACGAACGGTGCCGGTTCGTCTGCGCCTCGGCCGAAGCGTTCGAAGCGGCCGACGCGTTCGATGCCGTCGTGGCGATGGGCGTGTTTGACTACGTGGACGATGCCCCCGGGATGCTTCGGAAGATGGCGGCGCTTTCAAGCGGCCGCATCGTAGCCAGTTTCCCCCGGCGGCTGATGCTGCTGAACCTGCCGCGCAGGCTCTGGCTGAAGACGAAACGTTGTCCGGTCCACTTCTATGGGCGCTGCCGTATCGAGCGGCTCTTTCGGGCGGAGGGCATCGCGTTGGTCGATCTCATCCGCATCGGCACGCCGCCCCTCGTCGGGTCGTACATGGCCGTTGGCCGGAAAAGCGCAGAGGGGTAGGAGGCAACATGCGCCCGAGACGAATCCTGTGCATCGCCTCCGGCGGGGGGCATCTGGAGCAGATGCTGGCCTGCATCGACACGCTGGGCAACCACCGCGTGACACTGGCCTTGTACGCGTGGCCGAACCTCGTCGATTTCTCGCACCCGAACGTCCACCATCTGCGGTTCGTGCGGTACTTCGCGTTCTCGGGGCTCGGCGTGTATCTGGGGCTGCTCGTTAACGCGCTGGCGTGGACGTGGATCGTGCTGACCGAGCGTCCGGACGTCATCGTCTCGACCGGCGCCGAGGTGGCCATCGCGCCGATCGTCCTGGGCAAGATCCTCTTCCGCCGGCGGACGGTGTTCCTCGAGAGCGCCGCCCGCAAGGAGAACGCGTCGCTGACCGGCCGCGTCGTGTACCCCTTCTGCGACGCCTTCTTCGTGCAGAGCGAGACGCTGCTGCAGTCTTACGGTCCGAGGGCGCGCTGCGTCGGGAGCCTCCTATGATCTTCGTCACGGTCGGAAGCGCCCTCGAACCGTTTACTCGCCTGTTCGAGGCGATGGACGACATGGCCCCGCGTCTGGGCGAAGAGGTCCTCATGCAGGTGGGCTTTTGCGGATGGCGCGGCCGGAACGTCCGCTGCACGGACTATGCGACCTTCGGGCGCATCCATGACCTTGTCGGGCAGTGCAGCGTCCTCATCGGCCACGGATCGACCGGACCGGTGCTCATGGCCCGCCGCTACGGCAAGCCCGTCATCATGGTGCCGCGGCTGGCGGAGTTCGGCGAGACGGCCGACGCCCATCCGCTGGAAGCCGCACGGTTCGTCGAACGCCGCGGCAGCCGCATGACCGAGGTTATCTACGATGTCGCCGATCTCGAGGCGGCCGTCCGCCGCGCCCAACAGAAGGCCCGCGACGGCCTGACGTACGAGCCCTACCCCGAGCGAGAGCGTTTGCTCGCGGCCATCCGCGCCGCTGTGGAAGGGCGGGAGATCCCCACCGAGTAATCCGACAACGCTACAAAGGCATTTCGCGCGGTGGGCGTTCCCCCACCGCTGGCATGATCGCGCGGTAGGCGTTCCCCCACCGCCCGCCTCCCGCGCGACGCCGGCTCAGTCGATGAACCGTCGCAGCCAGAGTTCCAGGTTCACCGCTTTCCAGATGGTCTGCCAGGCATTGGTCCTGCCGGCAACGTGGGCGGCGTAGAGGCGTTGGAGGCGGGGAACGTCGAAGTAACCGCGCGAGGCGAACAAATCGGAGTGCAGCAGGTCGTCCACCAGGGCGCGAAACCGCGGTTGGCGGAGCCACTCGACGATCGGCGTCGGGAACCCCAGTTTGCCTGTCCTGAGACGGACGCGGTCGGGCAGGATGCCCCGCATGGCCTCGCGCAGGACGTGCTTGGTCATCCCCCGCCGCACCTTCCACTCGGGGCCGAGCGTGAAGAGGTACTCGACCAGCCGGTGATCGAGGAAGGGCAGTCGCGACTCGATGGAGAAGGCCATCGAGTTGCGGTCCTCCTCGCGCAGCATCTGCGGCAGCGAGAACTGCATCCGGTACGCCAGGGCCTGGTTCAGGTCGCACCGGCTGTACATGCGGTTCGGCACGTCGCTGGCGGCCGCCATCCGACGCACGAAGTCGGCCTCAAGGGGAATCTGGAAGTACCGCCGCCCGAGCATCGCCTTGACGCTCGCCGGAGCGACGAACAAGGCCGTCGCCAGGAACGGGTCGGTCATCATTCCATGATGGCGCAGAATGCCGATGGCTTCGGCCGCGGCCGCGCCGGGCCGTCCCGACAGGAGATACTCCAGCATCAGGTACCCCATGAAGAAGTAGTACCCTGCCATGAGTTCGTCGCCGCCCTGGCCGTCCAGGAGGACCTCGATTCGCTTCGAGTGGGCCAGCCGCATGACCTCCCATTGGGCGAAGTTGCCCGGGGCCCCGAACGGCTCCTCCTGGTGATAGACGATCTGCTCCAGATTCTCGAGCAGCCGGTCGAGCGACGACGTGGTCGTGTGGCTCCGCATGCCGGTCAGGTTCGTCACGTCGGCCACGTAGCGCGACTCGTCGAACGGCGTGTTCGGAAACACGATGCTGAACGTCTGGTGGTTGCGTGCGTCCACGTCCCGCAGGTGATGCATCGAGCAGACGATGCTCGAGGAGTCGAGGCCTCCCGACAGGCACGAGCCGACCTCGACGTCGGAGCGCGTCAGCCGCAGCCGGACGGCGTCGAAAAAGAGGTCGCGGAACATCGTCGCGGCTTCGCGTTCGTCGCGGATCTTGCGCGGCCGACCGAGGGGGATCGCGTACCATCGGCGGCGCGACAGGCGCCGCTCGCCCAGGTCGAACGTCGCGCACTCGCCCGGCAGCAGCGACGTGATGCCCTCGAAGAACGTGCGGTCCGTGTGGTTGTAGCAGTTGAAGGCCAGGTAATCGTACACGGCCAGCGGGTCGGGCCGGCGGCGGACGTCGGTGCACTCGAGGATCGCCTTGATCTCGCTCGCAAAGAGAAAGCGGTCGCCGGCATGCCAGAAGTGCAGCGGCTTGATGCCGAACCGGTCGCGGGCCAGGAACAGCCGGCCCTTCGGCTCGTCGTAGACGGCGAAGGCGAACATGCCGTTGAACCGCTCCAGACACGCTTCGCCCCACTGCTGGTACGCGTGCAGGACGACCTCGGTGTCGGTGCGCGTGCGGAACGTGTGGCCGAGGCGGCGGAGGTCGTCGGCCAGTTCGACGTAGTTGTAGACCTCGCCGTTGTAAACGATCTGCAGTCGGCCGTCGGCCGAGGCCATCGGCTGGCGCCCGGCCTCCGTCAGGTCGATGATCGAGAGCCGACGGTGACCCAGCGAGACACGCTCGTCGGCAAACGCGCCGGAATCATCGGGACCGCGATGCTCCTGGACGGCCATCATCCGAGCCGCCAGGTCCGTGTCCGTCCAGTTGAAACCGCAAATGCCGCACATGCCGGCAATATCCTTCACGCGGCGCGCGGTAGCCCGCCGACCGCACGCGCCGAGGCCGCTTGTCGAGGCAACACTGTACCTGCCGGGACGTGCCGTGTCCAGCGGCGGCGGGCGTCAGGGGTTCATCCTCTTGGTCAGGCGCCGCCAGTCGCACTGAATGGCGTTCTGGGGGCAGATCCGCTCGCACAGGTAGCAGTGGATGCAGCGGTCGAGGAACCGCGGGCCGGGAACCATCTCGATGTTCTCGGTCGGGCACGCGCGGGCGCAGGCACCGCACGTCGTGCAGAGGTCCTCGTGCAGGTTCAGTTTGGGGAAAAACCGGTTCAGGATCGGCTTGCGGCAGATCCACGAGAGCCGGAAGTACTTGCCGCCCACGAACCGGTACGCGGCTTCGGGGACCGGCTCGCCCGCGAGGAAGCGTTCGGCCTTCGCGGCCATCTCGCGTCCGAACGCCTCGGCCCCGGCAAGGTCGGCGGCGTCCGGATGGCCCCACTGGCGGAACGACTTCAGGTAGATCGGGTACGTGTCGTAGCCGAGGCACTCGAAGGAACCGAGGACGCGACCGCCCTTGGGTTGCAGTTGCTTCTGGATGCGTCGGAAGGTGTTCGTCGGATTGCCGCCGTTGGTGTTGAACGTCAGGACGGGCCCCGGCCGCGGCCGGGAAACGAGGGACCGGATCCAGTCGCGGACGTTCACGGGTTCCTTGTAATAGAAGACCGGCGTTCCCA
>DATKXP010000487.1:0-4485 GCA_035529015.1 Phycisphaerae bacterium
TCGTCGTCGAGTGGGTCGTCGTAGGGGCCGACGATCTGGACGCTCGATCCGACGAGTCCGTAGTGGCACTTGAAGTCGCCGAGCAACTGGGCGTCGTCCGGATCGAAGGGAACGACGACGAGGGCCTCGCCGGCGGCAAGCGTGGTGCCGACGGCGAAGTCGAAGCCCTCGACCTTCCACGGATAGTCCTGCCACTGGCCGTCCACGAACCAGGTTTCCCAGAGGTTGACGGGCGTGGCGGCGGGATTGTAGATTTCGATGAACTCCAGGTTCTCTCCGGCGGTGGGGTGGTAGTGGACCTCGCTGATGAGCAGCGGCCCGATGCGCGGCCCGGCGTTGGGGCCGGGCAGTGTGCGGGCGGCCATCGGGTACAGGTCGCCCGTGCCGTCGGGCCAGCGTCCGAAGGATTCGCCGTTGGCGGCGGCGCCGAACTCGACGTGATCGACGAAGTGGGTGAGGTTGCCCTGAGCATCGGCCTTCATGAGCCAGACGTCGTCGCCGTGGGCGCTATCGAGGCCGAAGCCTTTGACGCCATAGCCGAACTCGTCGTCATGGAACTGCAGGGCGCCGCCGACGTAATGCCCCTCGTCGAAGACGCGGTACTCGCCGGGGCCGAGGACGGTGCCGTCGGGGATGAGGAACTTCTTGTAGTCGCCGTTCTGGATGCTCCAGTCCCACCCCCAGGAATCGCTGAGCCACCATCCGCTGATGTCCACCGGATCGGTGGTGCTGGTGTTGTGCAGTTCGACGGCATCGGCCAGGGGCTCATCGGTGTGGGTGAGGACCTCGTTGACGACGACCGTGATGTCGGGGTCGTCTTCGGCGCCGGGCGATCCGCCGTAGCGGTTGCTGGATTGCCAGTTGTCGGGGTTCTCGAGGAAGGCCTGGCGCGCCGGTTCGGTGGCGGGCACGGCCCAGGGGTCGATGAGTTGGAGCGCGGCGCCTTTGCCGTCGGCCCGTCCGGGCCAGGCGGCGGTGTCGTCGTAGGCGAAGTTCAGGAGGCCGCTGCCGTCGCGTGCGGCGACGGTCGCCAGTTCGCCGCCGTTGTTGAGTTCGCCGGCCCAGACGCCCGCCAGGGTGATGCCCGTGCCCACGAGCGACCCGTTGATGCCGTATCGGGCGGTGAAGCCGTCGAGGTCCTCGGCCACGACGACGCGGTCGCCCGGCGCCAGGATGTGGCTGTCGAAGGCGAAGGTGACGGCGTCGGTGAAATGGACGCCGGCGATGTTGACCGCGTGGCCGCTCGTGTTCATGAACTCGACGAACTCGAAGTCGTTGTCTTCGAAGTCGGGGTCGGCGGGCGGCTGGCCGGCCAGTTCCTGGGGCGTGGCGTCGTGGGGATGGTAATTCATCTCGGTGATGACCAGATCGCCGGAGGCCACGAGCGGGTTGACGAAGTACTCGGTGACCGTGGGTGCCGACCAGTCGTCGCCGGTGGGGATGTAGCCCGGCTCTCCGCTCGACGGAGTGTGGCCGGGGCGATAGACGCGGGCCGTGATCTTGGTGTACTGGTTGATCGGGATCGCGCCGGTGGCCCGGACGGCGCTGCCGCTGATGCCTCCGCCGGGCGCGCGCGGGTCGGTGCCGTCGGTCGTGTACCAGACGTCGCCGGTCGAGCCGTGGAGCGTGACCGTGGTGCCGGGCGTGACGACAGGCCCGGGGACGTTGGTCGTGGGCCGTGCGAGCCACTGGCTGTCGATCCAGTTGATGCGTGTGGTGAGCCAGTCTTTCATGTGCTGGATTTCGCCGGCGAAGTTGCCGTAGCGTGATGCCTGCCAGCGTGCGTAGTCTCGTGGCGCCGCCTCGGCCAGTTCGGCGGCGTGGGCGTCGATGGTGGCATAGATGCCGGCGAGGCTGAAGACGGTCTCGCGCAGTTCGAACCAGCGGTCGATGTACATCTGGACGAAGTCGGGGTCGTCGAACACGCGCGACCACCACCGCATGCAGCGGTCGCCGTAGTTCACGTCGTCGTTGAAGAAGCGGGTGCTGTCGCCGGTGCCGTTCCACCAGGTGGGGTTGTTGTCGCGGCCGTCGGTGGATTCCAGCGTGCGGTCGAAGTCCCAGACGGGCCCGGCGATGAGTTTGCCGTCCTCGTCGATCTTGTAGTAGTAGCCGCTGAGGCGGAAGGCATCGACGTTCATGGGCAGCATGTTCAGGAGGTTGTGGTCGATGAAGGAATCGACGTCGATGTAGGCGGCGTAACCGACGTCGGGATCCCTGAAGTTCGAGCTGACGGCGGCCGCCTCGGTGGCGTTGATGTAGGCGTCGATGTAGGTGCGCTGGGCGGTGGTGGGGTCCTCCGGCTCGACGTACGGCGCGCCGCGGTCGTTCTTCCAGGCGAAGCCGCCGTCGACGGGCACGCCGCCGGCGCCGGTGGAGAGGTCGTCGATGTCGAGGCGGTCATCGGCCTGCTCAACGACCTCGATGATGGCGTAGATGCCGTAGTAATCGTTGCCGGAGAGTTGGCCACCCCCCGCGTTCAGGTACATCTCGACCCAGCGTGTCCGGGTGGCGTACTGTCCGACCTGGTTGCTGAGGTCGTAGACGAGGGGGTTGTTGATCAGCGCGCGGTCGTAAGGGCCGGGTCCGTAGAAGATCCAGTCGGCCTCGGCGGGCATGCCGAGGACGTCGAGTTGCTGATCTTCGTTGCTCTCGTCCCATAACTCGACGCGGTACTGCTTCTTGTAGAAGCCGGCGGAACTGGAGCCGCGAATGTGGATGCCGCCGCGGGTCGTCAGGTCGAAAGGGTCGGTCAGGTACGTGCGGCCGTCTTCGCCGGGCTCGATGATGGCGATGAAGCAGTCGCCGAAAGGCTGGTGCGAGCCGGGCATGCTGTCGCCGAACATCTCGACGATGACGATGGGCAGATTCGTGTTGTCGTCGAGGAAATCGGCGCCGAGTTCGACGTAGGTTTCGCTGACGACGCGGCCGGCCCGGCCGCCCGCCCCGATGGCCACCGCGCGGATCATGGTCGTGTTGCTCACCGTCATCGGGCCGGGCCAGATGGGCGAATACGCCGTCGGGAGCGTTTCGTTGGTGGTGTAGCGGATCGTGTCGGTCGGGTACCGGGGCGCGAGGTCCACGACGATGGAACCGGTGAAGGTGGTGCTCGCCACGCTGAACACGGGCGCCTGGGGAACGGCGTTGGCGTTGTCCCAGCCGGGGGTGGGCGCGGGGTAGAACCGTTCCTCGCCCAGGTCGTCCACGCCGTAGGAGGTATCCTCGGTCTGGGGGGGATAATCCACGTAGGCCCAGACGAGGGTGCCGTCGGCATCGGTCACGGCCACGTCCTCGCCGCCCGAGTCGGCCAGTTTGAAGTTGGTGTGGAGGTAACCGTTCTGGTCCAGAGCGGGGTCGGTGATGTCGTCGCCTGAGGCGAAGACAACGAGGTACCCGTACGCCGGGACGACCGTTCCGGCGGGGAACTCCCACTTCTCGGGCGAGAGAAGATCGTCGGTGAGGTGGAACCCGCCGAGGACGGCCGGCGCGTCGGTGGGGTTGTGGATCTCGATCCAGTCCGGGCTGTCGGTGTCGCCCACGAACGCTTCGCCGGTGGTCGCGCGGGTTCGCGTCGTCAACGTGGTGGCGTTGTCGGCCATGAACTCGCTGATTTCGATCGGGGGCGGGGTCCCGGTCGTGAGCAGGCGCGACGGCGTCGCCCACGCGCTGCCCACGGCGTTCCGGGCATACGCGGTGAAGTAGTACGTGGTCTCGGGCTCCAGGTCGGTGACCATGGCGGCAAACGCTGCGGACTGGGCCCCCACCTCGGCGGACTTTTCCCAGGCGCCGGGGTCGGTGCCGCCGTCGCTCGCGCCGTAGTAGACGGTGACGAGCGGCGGATCGTTTCCGGTATCGGTCACCTCGCCGTTGAGCCAGGCCGAAAACGCGCCGACGTTGGTGGCGGGCCGGTTGGCAACGGACGGAGCGGAGACGGTCGTGGTCACAAACGCCTCGCTCGCCGGCGCCCACGCCGAATCGAAACTGTTCCGGGCGAAGGTGCGGAAGTAGTAGGGCGTGCCGGAGTCCAGGCCGCCCACGACCGTGGAGAAGTCGCTGATGCACGGTCCCAGATCGACCGCGTGGTCCCAGAGACCGGGGTCGGTTCCCCCGTCATGGTCGCCATAGTAGAGGGTGACGTTGGGCGCCTCGCCGCCCGTGACGAGGATCTCGCCGCCCAGTCGTGCCGAAAACGGGCCGACCTCCGTCGCCGGGACGTTGACGACCTCGGGGGCGCCGAAGGGGTGACCCTCGATGAGGCGGACGGCGTTCAGCCCGTAGCCCTTGTTGCCGCCCGCGACGCCGCCGGGATCGACCTCGGTCGGGATGGCGCCGGTATACTGCTGCGAGACGATCTCGAACTCGCCGTCGAGGCCGGGGTCGATCTCGCTCCACCGGACGACGAACCCCTGGTCGGACAGGTGATTGGCGCCGGTCCACAGGACCACCTGGTCGGGGCCGAAGCCGTCCGTCAGGATACCGATGCCG
>DATKXP010000488.1:0-7608 GCA_035529015.1 Phycisphaerae bacterium
AGGAAAGCATTCTGCAAGGCTTCGGTGATGGCGAGGCCAACAATAACGTAGTAGATCATCATCAATGTGCCCGTGGAGCACTTGAGGGCCTCTTCCCTATTCGGTGTAGTCATGCATCACCTCTCATTCGGCCTCATGAAATGACCACCGGGCCGTTCTTGAGCTTCACCAGGAGGTCCGTCTGCGTTGCCGCCAGCCAGTCTTTGATATCTTGCTCGGTCTTGAGCGTGTCGCTTCGCAGATGCACGTGCTGGGTCTTGGGTTCCAGCAGCTTGGCCGCGGCCAAGGCGGCGCGGGCGAATTGCTGGGGCAGCGCGTCGGTCTTGGTCTTCCACGCCGGCAGGGCGGTCTGCTCCAGCGTGCGGATCAGGTCGGCCTCCGAACCGACGGAAAGCGCGGGCAGCAAGTCGATGCCTTCGTCGGCGAGTATCTGCTTCCGCTGTTCGGCCTTGAGCTTCTTCCAGTTGTCCCCGGCGGTCAGGGCGGCCATCTGTTCCTTATGGGTCTTGGCGTACTCGCCGTGGGCGGCGGTGACGGCGGTGCGGAGGGCATCGACAGCGGCCTTGCGGATGTCCGGCACGGGGTCGCTGGCGTCGAGCAGGCGGCGTTCGGACTTCACCGCGTCGGCCTGCTTGCGGAGTTCTTCGGCTCCGGGGAGCCGATCGGCGTGCTTGAGCAGCGTGCAGAGCGTTTCCCAGGCCCCCTTGCGCTTGCCAGCGAGTTCGGCCAGCTTGGCCCAGTCCTTGGCTTGCTTGGCGAGGGCGTCGTGCTGCTTCAGGATTTCGGCCAGTTGCTCGGCCCCACCGAAACCGCGGAGCGTGTCGAGGTGGGTCGTGGCCGGCGGGGCGGGCATGGGCGGCTCGCCGCCGGAACGCTCGGCCAGCTCCATCAGACGGGCCAGGAACACGGTGGCCTTGGCTGTCTCCTCGTCGGGCTTGCAGTCCACGCCAGCGTCGTGGAACAACGTGCGGACCTTCATCTTCTCGCGTGCGTTGAGCGTGGCCGTCTCGGTGCGGAAGTCAGTCATGGAGACCTTCGCCTGGTCGAGTTGACCTCGCGAGAGCGGTAGCCCTTTGTGCGTGGCGCGGAGGTGGCCGGTCGTGTGTAGCGTGATGAGCGCGGCGTCCACGGCGTCGCGCGGCCAGCCGTAGGGACTTGCCTCGAATGCGTCGCGGACTTCCTTGCCGCGCTTCCCCGAGCCGACCTCGGAGAGCACGGCCGCGCAGACCGGGTGCTTCTCCGGTGCGTCGGTCCAGTCCACGGCTTCCAGGGCGTTCTCGGCGCCGCCCTTGGCGGCAGTAATGACCGCGTGCCAGCGGTTGTCGTCGGCCTCCCTGAAGTTCGGGAACAGCCTGGCGAGCGAAGCCCCGGCCGCATCTTCGACCTTCGCGGAAAGGACCAGCCCCAGGCACTCGTTGCCCCCGCCCTGGAAGACCTTCGCCTGGTCGATGACCTCCTGGATGATCTGGTTGCGAGTGGCCTCGGCGGTGGCCATGCGGGTCATCATTGCGTCGCGTGCCTCGCGTCCTTCCTGGGAAGTGGGCGTGCCTTTGAAGTCGAGCGTGGACTTGGCGGCCTCGTACTCGACGATGGCCTTCTGGAGGTCGTCGGCGCTGGCCTTGGGCACGTAGACGTAGACGATCGCGCTGTCGCTGCCGGCGGCGCGGGCGTCGTTGAGGACGGTGCTCTCTTTCTCACCCCAGCCGTCGCGGACCCACACAGGGATGTCGGCCCCGCCGGCTGGGGGGGCGTCGGAGCCGAAATGGACCAGTAGCTTCCGCGGCGGATTGGACTTCCCGTGCTTCAGCCTAATGCTCTTGAGGGCGTCGCCGCACGTGGCGCTAATGAGGGAGCCGCGCTTGCTCGACAGCGAAGTCAGGTCGCTGTTCAGCCGCGTCTGGCGATTGCGGAACTCGCGGTCCCACTCGCTGCTCTCGCGGGTCTGGAGGCTGTACTCCTCGTCCAGCTTGATGAGCGTGCCGGCGTCCACCAGTGTCTTGAGGATGCGGGGGATGTCCTTGCGAAGCTCCGTGCCGTCGTTGGCCAGGTTGGACACCAGCAGGTCGGCCAGCATCTCCGGCGTGGCACGAATGCCGAGGTCCTCGGATGTTCCGATCCTCTTCTTGTTAATCTCGCGAATGAGGAAAACCAGGCCGCAAAGCCGCTGGGCGAGCCGGCCATCGTCAGTGCCGTCGTCAAGGTTGCGGATCGTCTCGTCGATCTCGCGGAGCAGGATGCCGGTTTTGCGCAGGTCCGGGCTGATCTGCTCATAGATGAAATCCGCTGGGACGACGGTGCCGAGGTCTTCCTCGGCGGTCAGGCGGACGGCCTCGTGCACAATCTTGAGTTGCGTGCGAAGCTGACTGGCCGTACCGGGCACGTCCACCGCGCGGAGCACGTGCTCCCAGAATCGTCGGCGGACCGGTAGCAGCGGGTAGTCGTCCACGACGATGTCGCGGTCCTCCGCACAGGCGGCGATGCGCGTGCCGGCAAGCTGGCGGTTGATTTCGCCGGCATGGGCATTGATCGTGTCTTCGATGACCTTCCTCTTGTCGGCCTTCTTCGCCAGCACCACGCGGCGGGTGACGGTCTCCACGTCGGAGTCGGACAGTTCCACCGGGATGGTGAACCGGCCGGTGAGGCGCTGGAGCAGCGGGACGTTGCCGGCCAGGGCGGTCTGGCCCGCGCCGATCAGCAGCACGCGGCTGTCGAGTTGCTTGCAGAGACCTTCCGCCAAGTCTTGGACGGCCTTTGACCGATCAGGGTCCTCCCCCAGGAATAGCTGAACCTCGTCCAGGGCGATGAGGGTGCATGGGATCTGACCGTCGATGCTGAGAATCTCGCGCATCAGGCGAATGAACTCACCGTCCGTAATATCGACGACGTGCGGGAACTGCGTCCGCAGGGCCGCGCGGGCCTGCTTGAGGTCGGCGGCGAAACTGGGGTCGGCGTCGAGGACGGCCTTGGCGAGGATCGGGCTGACGTAGAGGTCGTGGAGTTCGCTGTAGAATTCCTTGCCGGCGGCTTTGACCGCGGCCTTCACGCGGTCGAGGAAGCCGTTCTTCTGGAGCCACATGCAGAACTGCGCCTGCGGCAGCGCCTCGGGCAGGTTCTTGGAGGCGAGGACGATGCTCAGCACGGCCAGGCGGACGCTCTCGCCGCCGCCCGAAGGGAGCGTGCCCGACGCGGCGTGCAGCCCGCCGCTGCGCTTGCCCAGCGTGTCGAGTTCGCGCAGAAGGTCTTGCACCTCTTGCGGCAGTTGGGGCAGCCCGCGGGCGGTCGTGCCGTCGTCGAAGCGCGTATCCACCCACAGATGGCGGAACATCTTCAACAGGTGCGACTTGCCGCTGCCGTAGAAGCCGCTCACCCACGCCGCCGGCTGCGTCGTCGAACTGACGTTGCCGAGGTAGGACTCCAGGATGCGGATCAAGCCGTCCTCGTACTGGCCCTCGCACACGAAGTGCTCAAGCTCGTACCGGAGCGTCTCGATTTCCTTGGCGCTTGCGGCCTCGCGCACGGCGGCAACGCCGTCGTTCAGCAACTTGGATACAGCGGGATCGCGTTGGAAGAGTTGTTTGTTTTTCATCAGTCGTGTACCCCGTTATGGAGCGTGATCGGCACGGCCAGATAGTTCCAGCCGTCCCGTGCGTCCAAGAGTCGGTAGTTGTTGTCTTCGTACTCGCCGGGGAAGAATACCACCAGCCGGCCCCGGATGTCCTTGACCACTTCCTTGAGCACCAGCGAAACGCGGGTGAAGCCGAAGAGGCACGCGACGCCCTGGACGGCGACCACCGTGTCATCGTCCACGCCGTCGGCGGTGAGCGCGCCGCGGAGCCGGCCGGCCGCGTACTGCACGAAGTCGCTCCGCAGCTTCATCGCGAGAGTTTCCGGCTCCTCGAAGTAGACATCGCGATAGTCGGTCTCGGCCATCCACCGCGCGAAGGTGTCGGTCAGGTCCACCAGACGCCAGCGGTGCCCGGTCGAGGTCGTGGCCATCTCGAACAGTTCCAACCGCGCCCGGAGCTTCCGCTCGTCGGTCTTCGGATACACCACGAAGATGGCCTTCTGGTCGCCGGCAAGGTTGCGCTGCCACGGCGCGCCGATGTGGCCACGGTATCGAGCGGCAAGTTTTTCGATTCTTCCCATTCGCCTACCGCCTTTCATCCGGGGCCAGGAGCCGCGAGAAGGCTACCTCGATGACGCCGCCCGACTGGCTCATGTCCAAGAAGCCCAGCCGCCGGGCGTCAATCGCGAGGTGCATCAGTTCGCCGGCCGGCGCGTCGAGCACTTGCGCCCACAGCGACTCGAACAGCGCTTCGCCGCGCTTGCCGGCAAGATAGCCGAGCAGGAGGGCGAAGCTCGTCGTCGTGGCCGTCGGCGTGACCGTCTGCCGAACCTTCCGGCCGCGCCCCTTCAGGTGTCCCGATTGCGTCCAAGAGGAAGCTGCGTTCCGCACAACCTTATCGAGCGTGCTTTCGCTGAGCCGGCTGCCGACCGCGCGGGTGAGAGCTTCGGTCATCTGCTGCCGCGCGAGTTCCTCTCCGGGCCGCATCCGCAAGACCGGCGGCGCGCTGGCTCGCAGTAGCGGGTCGCGTGCGAGGGCGAGCAGCAACGCCAGAATCGGCTGGCCGTCGCGGTCAGCGTACCAGCAGCGCCGCATAACCCGGAACAAGGGCACCCTCGGGTCGAGCGCGTGCAACTCCGAGAGTCGCTGACTGGAGAGCTTCCGCGTCGCCGCCGTGCGCTTGCCGAGGCAGTTGTCTTCGTGGATCGCCGTGAGGTAGTCGTCGCGCGTGGCATCAGGCCGGCAGTTCTCCAGCACGGCTCGAAGCTCGTCGAGCATGATCGTCCGGCTGGTGTGCGTGCCCTTATCTCCCCACCGGAAGCCGGCGTCGCGCAGACGCACTTCGTCGGCTTTCCCGTGGGGCCCCAACTCATCTCTCAGGAGGGTCATATTCATGGAACAATAGTATATCCGCTCGCCGGCTAGTTTGCCGGCGACAATAGAAGAATTTTGTCCGTTTCTCAGAATTGTCTCAACCTATTGCGCAATAATATCTTACGACGCTTTCGCCGGGCGCACACCATGCTGAGCTGGGACTCTCGGACGCTGAAGTCAAGGATGGCCGGGTCGTAGTCTGGCGGCCTTCCTGGTCTCCACAATTTCCGACCATCGCGAGCGTTTCGCCCCGCGGCGGGGGGTATACAATGTCAGAAATCGCTACTCCCCCAGCCTAACAATGCAGAATGAGCATGTCTAGCACCGCCACAGCGCGAGTGCTATTTGTGGAAAACCTTGCGATTTGGGTTGGGATTGCTCGTTACGGATCGCCCAGAAGCGGATATGGCGAAGCAACATGCCGGGCTACGAGACGGTTGCTTACCCGGGGCTCTACGACGGCATCGATCTGCTGACCTTCGGCCGCCGCGACAGCCTGAAATACGAATTCCACGTCGCACGCCGGTTTTCAAGCGCGGATTTGGCCTACCGGGGCTGACCGTCGCTGATTTCCCGGCGACCCGATCCTCAGCGTGTGGACACTCCGTTGGGGTATACGGTCTGCCTAGAATACCACGACTTTTGTTTTTAGGCAACTTGACTTTAGAGGGGATTCTGCTACTCTGACATGCTCTGCGGTCAGCCGTTCGTTCCCATATCAGCGTGTAGAAGCTTGAGCAAACTCCCAGGAGGTCGCCATGAAGCCCCCGTTTGGGCCGCTGCAATTGTTCGCGGTCCTTTTGTTAGAGAGGACCAACTGATCGTGGGAAACGTTCCGTGATTTGAGCACGCTCGCTGAACCATTTCTGAGGCAACCGAAAAGATCAACTCCAACCACCGCCAGGGGAGCAAGATCATGCGTCGAGGTTCTCTGAAAGCGACCGGGCAATTCCTCCGCCGTTCCCTTACCTCTTCAAGCAGCAACTCCCGGTCCGGCATTCAATACCGCCGACTGTTCTGTGAAGCGTTGGAGGACCGACGGTTGCTCTCGGTTGCACCACTAAGCGTTGCCCTCGTGAGCGATGCGGTTGCCCAAGCACAGCAGGTCTGCGCTGCCGCCGCGAAGGACACGATTGCGATCGGCTATGACGCCGACACGATGACTACGGCCGGGTTGGTCGATCTTCTTGCTTCGGTGTCTGCGGCACACAACGGCGCTCTGATCGAGCACTTGGGCATCGTGGCGCACGGTGACGCTGGAAGACTATATCTTGGCAACAGTGAGGAGTTGAGCCTGGCTACGCTGCCAAGCCAAGCAACAGAGTTGGAACAATTGTGAACCGTGCTGACCGATGACGCGCGCCTGGACTTGTATTCGTGCTCTATAGCCGCGGGAGCAGTCGGCAAGACCTTTGTTGACGAGCTTGCCGCGGTAACGGGCGCGGATGTGTTCGCCAGCGACGATTCGGTCGGTACCGTACCCGGGTCGGATTTTATTTGGGAGTACCACACGGGCCAAGCGGCCGCGAGCAACGAGCTGTTTTCGGCCCAACAAATTGAGACCATTCCAGGTCTCTGCCTGTACTCGCCTCCAAACCTGGCCAATGCGGCCTACACAAGCGGTCCCTTTGTTGCCGCTGGGAACCTCGTTGGGCAATGCACTTGGTATTGCTATGGTCGTATTCAAGAAGTAGGCTTGAAGACTTCATCTCAACTCGCAAGTTTGCCGAATCGAAATGGTGGCACGGGTATTTTCTTGAATAATGCTTCCACTTGGGTTGCCGATGCTGTTGCGGCTGGGTTTTCGACTGGCAGCACACCGCAAGTTGGTGCGCTGGCCTTGTGGAGCACCCACGTTGCTTTCGTGGAGAGTGTTTCAGACAGCACAATAACGGTGACTGAAAGTAACAACACACCAAAGCCCGGCGCGAATGTTGTGGTCGGAGGTACTTTTGCACGTCTTCGTTCAACAATGGACGCATCTTCGACGGGCAACATTCTTTGGACAATGCCTCAATTCACAGTGATGAATGTTGTGAGCGGACCATCTGCGGTCGTAAATGGCTACCGGTGGTTTCAATTATCTGGGAATGGCTACACGGGTTATGTCGCTTGGTTGGACTTAGTTCCTTCACAACCTGCAACCGACACGAGCCAATGGAACATTACTCAATTCAAGAATTCAGCCGCATCTCCGTGGTGGAGCAGTAGTCCGACCTACATCTATCTCGCCGCGGTGGTGACACCTTCGAAGCCGGTCCATGTCTCGCCGTCGGGTGCAGTGGACGGGCCGTCGGTGACGTTCCGGTGGAACCAGTCGAGCAACGCGACGGGCTACGAGTTGTACGTGCGCGACCTGACGACGCAGGCGCTCAGCACGTACACGATCAGCGGAGGCGCGACGACGCAGACGACGCTGACGCTGGTTCAGGGCCGGAGCTACCGCTGGAACATGCAGGCGTTCAACGGCAGCACGCCCAGCGGGGTCACGACGGCGTGGGAGTTTGCCGTGAACGCGCCGGTGGTGAACGGGGCGACATACGTCAGCAAGACGGTTGCGGACAACACGCAGAAAGCGGCCGGTACGGTATTCACTCAGACGTGGACCATGAGGAACAGCGGGACGACGACCTGGACGGCTGGGGCGAATGGGCACACGCTCAATCGGA
>DATKXP010000489.1:0-2577 GCA_035529015.1 Phycisphaerae bacterium
TGAATGAAGTTGCGGCGGCCGTAAATGTACGGCGCCATCTTCGGGTTCCATCGGCTGGCCGGATGGCCGAAATGGATGCCCGCCTCGATCAACTCCTGGACCTGAAGTTTCGCCAAGTGCGGCTCTCCTCCCTTGCTTCGCGCGCACGTATACCCTCTACGCGCCTCGGAACAGCGAACCATACGGCCGGGCCGGGCAACTGTCAAGGCTTTTCTGATGGTTCGGCGTCGGCCAGGGCGTTCTCGACGGCGGCCAGGACCCGGGCCTCAACCTGATCCAAAGGTCCGGTGTCCCGCGCCCCGGCGGCCCGAATGTGTCCGCCGCCGCCGAACTGCTCGGCGACCTTCAGGATGTTCGTGCCCGGCGTACACCGCAGGCTGACGCGCACCTCGTCGCCCTCGGTCTCGACCAGCATCACGCCGACCCTCGTGCCGCGAACCCGCATACACTCGTTGATGAGGTTCTCGGTGTCGCCGATGTCGGCGCCGGTTTCGCGAAACATGGCCCGCGTCAGGTGCATGACCATGACACGATCGCCGAGGGCGGGGTGAAGCGTCTCGACGGCGCGGCCCCACAGCCGCAACTTCGGCAGACCGTCGCTCAGATGCATCGAAGCGTGGATCTCGGTCGGGTTGGCGCCCGCCTCGACCAGCGACGCCGCCAGCCGGTACGTCTCCGGCGTGACATTCGGCAGGCGGAACCAGTCGGTGTCGCCGGCCAGGCCGGCAAACAGGTAGCCGGCGGTCAAAGAGTCGATCGCCGCGCCGAGTTCCGTGAGCAGGCGGTGGACGATCACCACCGTCGCGGCGGCGTCGATATCGACGAGCGTCATGTCGGCCAGCGGATCGACCGTTCGGTGGTGGTCGATGACCAGGACCGGTGCGCCCGACTCCGCGACGAGCGGCTGCATGCCGTCCAGTTGCTGCCAGGTGGCCGTGTCCGAGACGACGACAAGGTCGGGTGCCTCGATGGCCGAGAGGTCCACGTCGCGCCCGGCCACCTTCACGGCCCCGTCCGGATCCAGAAAACCGTACTTCGCGGGGGCCGGCGTGGGGACGATGACGTCCGCCGTCTTCCCGGCGTCGAGCAACCACCGGCGCAGGGCGGCGGTGGAACCCAAACCGTCGGCGTCGGGCTTGACGTGCGTCGTCAGCGTGACGGACCCCGCGCGGCGCAAGGCGTCGGCGGCAGCCCGGTACTCGGCGTCGGAAGCCATCGTGAGCCCCCAGGGGCAGGTCGGCCGAAAAACACAGGCCGCCCGACGCGTCTCGCGCATCGGGCAGCCTCGCGGTGTCACTGCCGATTCGCGCTATCCCTCGACGATGGCATCACTCGGACACACCTCGGCGCACGAGCCGCAGTCGGTGCACTTCTTGGGGTCGATGACGTACTTGTCTTCGGCCTCGCGGATGGCTTCCACCGGGCATTCCGGTTCGCACGAACCACACGAAACACAGTCGTCGGTGATCTTGTACGCCACGTCTTGCTCCTTTCAGGTATCGAAAGACCCTAACGTCGGTGCCCTAGGGCGTCTCGCCGGCGACGGGCTCAACGCGTTCGACCCCGGGGACCTGCTCCTTCAGACGGCGTTCGACAGCCATCTTCAGTGTCATCTGGGCGCCGGGACAGCCGGCGCAGGCCCCGCGCAGCCGCACCTTGACGACCCCGCCTTCGACGTCAACCAGTTCGATATCGCCGCCGTCCGCCTGAAGCATCGGGCGGATCTCGTTGATGACGGCCTCGACCTTCTCACGCATTCCGGATTCCTCCCCTGGTCAGCGTCCCCGACTTGGCCGCAGGTTGCGATCCGGCCGGCTCCGCGGAGCACGAATTATATCGCCGGCCGACCGGATGTCTACCGTCTACCTGGAAAATCGGGGCAACGGGCGTCTGGCGGCAATTCGTCCTGATGTGACTTCGTCAACTCTGCGCCTGTCCAGGCAAGCGGTAGGGCGGCGGCCAATGCTGGCTGCCGCTTGGTGGGCAAAATTGCCCACCTCGCTATCCCCGTGTCGGGCGATGCGAAGCCGACAGATTGCCCCCGATTCTCCATCTTGCCCAGAGTTACATCTTCGGGGCCGCGCTTGCATTTTCCCCGTTTTTCCGTATAGTTGAGTAGGTACCCACAGCGGAGTTCGATGCGATGCTACACGAGGAACTCATCAGGCGGATCAAACTGATCGTTCTGACGCTCGCGACCTACCTGGCACTTTGCTGAGGAGGTCTTAGCCAGGAAACCGCGCGAGCGAGGGAGTAGCCTCCCGGTACGGCGTGTCCGGGAGGCTCTTTTTTTGGGGACGGATTCCGGGGACGCCCATAACCGTGCGTGTCAAAGGTCCCCGGCCCGGGGCTCCGCCGCCGCACCCGGCAGATGCCCGCCAGTTTCCGCGCCGTCAGGCACGTTTGCACTCCAGCCGCGGGCTCGCGCCACGTGGTACCATGGCAGCCGCCCCGCACGGGGCGTACGCCGAACACGGCCGGTCCGTATACCTCACCCCGAAATTGCCACCGCCCCACCGGCGACGCAAGGTACAATGCAAGCGGCGGCCTTCACCCGTACGCGTCTGCGCGGTGGGC
>DATKXP010000490.1:0-2136 GCA_035529015.1 Phycisphaerae bacterium
GGTCGTGGGCCGCCGCAGCCGCCCCGGCGAGGAGGACATGACGCACGCCCTCGTCGAGCGCGGCGCGGTCGTGCTGGAGGAGTTCCTGCCGGAGATTGAGGAGGTCTACCGGTCGGCGGACCTGTACCTGTTCGCGGTCGAACATGAGCGGTCGGCCATCGGTATGCCGCTGTCGGTGCTCGAGGCGATGGCCTGCAACCTGCCCGTTGTGACGACGCCGTTCGGCGGGCTGGTTCGTTGTTTTGACGAGGTGCCGGGCGTATACTTCGCCGACACGCCTGAGGCGTTCCAGCACGCGGTTCTGAAAGCGCTGACCGGACATCCGGTCCGGACGCGCGAAGCCGTTGACGCGCACTCCTGGGAGCACCTTGCGGCCGAGGTCCTGGGTGCTTTGGAGGGTTGATGATGGGGCCAAGTCCTGCCGAACGGCTGGCGGCGTTCCTGATTGCACCGGATGCGGCCCCGCTACCCGCGCCCGGCGACATGCCCGACCCCGACGGTTTTCTCGAACTCGTCGAAACCCACCATCTCCCGCTCGGCGAAGTCATTGCCGTTAACGGCCTTGAGGACCATGAGGTCGTTGCCACCGACTGCGTTCAGCACGCCCTGAAGGGCGATGCCGAGCGCCACCGGGAGCATCTCGCCCGCTTCGTCGAGTTCCGCAAACGCCTCGATGCCGAGAACATACCCCACGTTCTCGTCAAGGGTGTCTGTGGCTTCCCGTACCGGTCCGAGAACGTCGACCTCATGATCCCGGCCGACGCCGTGCCGCGCGCCGATGCGATTCTGACAGAGATTGGGTACGTGTACAACCGCTTCCGGCCCGACAATTTCAAGCGTCTGCACGTGCTGACGTCGGGCAGCAGGTGGGTCATCACGTTCCACCTGCACACGATGGTGGGCTGGTACTCGCCGTTCGTGGAACCCGAGGCCATTTTCGGGAGCGCCGTAGACGGCAGCGAGGGGGGCGTGCGCATCCCGCGGCGCGAGATCTGCATGATCATCAACGGTACCCACGCCTTATACGAGGACGCCACTATCCGCCTGATCGAACTCCACAAGATCCGTCACCTCATGCGTAGCGGCCCCGTCGACTGGGACTGGCTCTGGGACTTCGCCACCTACCGGGGCTGCGAGTCGGGCCTGGCGCTGTCGTTGCTGATTCTCGACCGCCAGTTCCGCAGCCTGACCGGCAAGTCACTCTTCGACGAAGCGATGGTCGGCCGCATGGAGTCGTACCTGAGCGCCATCGACGGTACCCGTCGGCACTACCGCAAGTACGTGGCGGGGCGCGACCTGCCAACCCTCTACACCTTGTCGAAATACTTCGTGCGGCGTTGCCTCTTTTGCCAGGTCAAACGCACGAAGCTGCTGTCCTTCTGGGGGAAGGTGGGTACGACGTCGCTGATTCTCAGGGGCGGCGTCCACCAGGTGACCCGTTGGTTCCCCCAGCCGGCCTTCCTGATGGCCATCTGCGGGCCGGACGGTTGCGGCAAGACCACGCAGATCGAACGGGTGGCCGAGGCCCTCGAGGTCTACGAGATTCGGTCCCGCCGGTCCTGGATCCGCATCGGCGACTCGTTCCTGCTGAACTGGTTCAAGAAGCCCTTCCATCGCCGCGTCCGGGCCGAGGTCGATACCGATGGCCGCATGACCAGCGAGCAGGGCGTCTTCCGAAGCCGTTTCGTTCGCACCGTCTGGTCGATCGTGGCCGTGCTCGACTACCTGGTGCGGCAGTATGCGGCGTACATCTGGACCGTCCTGCACGAGCGCACGATCATCGCCGACCGCTATCACGTTGACGCTTTGGTTGATCTGGCCTTGCGGTGCGGGCCCGAGGTCATGCGAAAACGCTGGGTCCTGGCCGCCATGCGCATGCTCCCCAAGGCCCGCACGGCCTTCGTGCTGAAGGTGACCGACGAGACTATGCGCAGCCGCCGCGCCGAAGACTACGTCGAGGGTCTTACGCACCGCGTTATCGAATACTACGACGAGGCCGCCCGGCTTATGAACACGCCGGTGTTGGACGGCGGGCAGGAGCCCGAGGCGCTGGCTGAGATCATCGTCAAGGCGACGCTGCCGCGGTTTTTCGAGCGGGCCTGACGCCCGCCCGGGGGTGATGCCCATGCCTGGGCG
>DATKXP010000491.1:0-6736 GCA_035529015.1 Phycisphaerae bacterium
ACCAGGGGGCGGGCGGTCAAGGGGAATTGGCCGGGGACTTTCCCCGGCTGTGGCAACGATTCCTGGCACGATACAGCCTGGTCGCAGCCCTTGGGCTGTCATTCTGAGCGCGGCGAAGAATCTCGCTGCCGGCCACGGCACCCTGGCAGGGCGAGCCTGCCGTGGCTCGACCGCGAGCCGTACCCGTGCCAGGGTGGTCTTTGTCGTTTTGCGTTGGTCAAAACGGACTCACGGCGAGACCCCTTCGGCTGGGCTCAGGGCAGGCTCTTCGCCCCCGCTTTGCGGGGTCTCAGGGTGGCAAATGCGGACCCACACGCGCCGCCAGAGAAACTTGCCACAGTGCGCCGTGGGAAGGCGTCGGTTTACAGCGGGTGCGAAACCCGCCCGGCAACTGGGTCGCTCCGGCCCGTCGCGTCGTGGATGGGGCGATGGTGCGTCTCGTCAAGATGTGGCTGGTCATGGCGGTGGAGGAGGAGGACGACCGCGGACGGAAGCAGCGGACGACCCGCGCCAAGGACACGAGGAGAGGCACGCCGCAGGGCGCGCCGATCTCCCCGTTGCCGGCGAACCTCTACATCCGACGCTTCGTGGCGGGTTGGAAGGGGCTGGGGCACGAAGCGCGTCTGAAGGCGCGAATCGTCAACTACGCCGACGACTTCGTCATCTGTTGTCGCGGGACCGGCGCCGAGGCGCTGGCTGCCATGCACAAGATGATGACGCGGCTGAAGTTGACGGTGAACGAGGCCAAGACGCGTCGGCGGCACGCACCGGACGAGCCGTTCGACTTCCTGGGATACACCTTCGGCCGGAACGGGTCGCCGCAGCGGGGCCGGTGGTACATCGGCGCGCGGCCGTCGAAGGAGCGGCTGGCGCGCCTGGTGGAGGCGCTGCGGGGGCTGACCGGTCGAAGGAGTGCCCGGCCGACCGTGCAGGAGAAGGTCGTGGAACTCAACCGCCTGCTTACCGGTTGGGCGAACTACTTCTCGCTGGGGTCGGTCAGCCGCGCCTACCGGGCGATGGACGAGCAGGCCCGGCGACGGCTGCGCCAGTGGCTGCGCGTGAAATACCCGCACCAAGGGTACGGCCGAGGTCGGTATTCGGATACGTACCTGCACGAGGTGCTGGGGTTGGTCCGCCTTCAGGGGCGGCCGCGCAACTTCCCGTGGGCGAAAGTGTGACGCCTTCTCCGAGAGCCGGATGCGGGAAATCCGCACGTCCGGTTCGATGAGCGGGGTCTGGAAACGGAGCACGGCCGGGCCAGTGAGGCACCGCCAACCGAAAGGGGCGGCCAACCGCTATGCCCGACCTACCCCACCGCGCCAGACCTCGACTCTACCCCCTTTCCCCTCGCTGGTTCAAAGCAGAGGTTCAGCGAAGGCGCGGACGAACTGGCGGTCATCGGGGCCGGGCGTGCATGCAGCGAAGGCCGGCCGGGCCGTGGTAAACCGCTCGGCCGCTGGACGGTTTGCGAGGGTCCGTCCTGGAGGGATTTGGCAGCGGTTATCGGACCGGTGATTGGCCTTTTCTCGCGAAAAATCGCCGCTCGATTTGACATGCGCCCGTTCTTGAGGTATACTGACCTGACTCGGGGGAGGTACTACACAAGTAGCAGGCGTCTGTCTCTGCGCCCGTGCAACCGTATGTGCGGAAGCAGGCGCGTTGGTGCGTGAAGCGCCCTCTCTGAATCCCGGCTTTTGGTTCCGGGAGACCGCATTTGGGCGCATGGTTGGAGTGCGCGAGAGCGTGGGCGTCTGCCCAGAAGGGGGTGTACGATGGGAGCCAGGGCACTTGCCGTTCTGACGGTGGTTGGAGGGATTCTCGTACTCGTAGGTCCGGTGTCGGCGGCCATGGTTTACGTGTCGTCGCAATCGGTTTCGAGCGAGAATGACGCTATCACCAGGATCAAGGATATCCTCGAGGCCGACTTCGGTCACACGGTCACGATTGGGCCGCCTCCGTCCGCCTTCACCCCGGCCAATGTGGACCTGACGGGCTACGCTGCGGTGTTTCTGAACGCCGGCTGTGGCTCGTCTGGCGCCACCGTGCCGTTGGACGGACAGCAGATGCTCGACGCCTTTGTGCGAAACGGCGGTGGCCTGGTCACGGGTGAGTGGCTCCTGTGGGGGGCCGCGGTGGGCTATAACCCGACTCTGGCACCGCTCTTCCCAGCCCTCGCGGTGCCTGGTGCCCAGAGCACCGCTCAGACGTACACGCGTCCGGCGGGCATTCCCGATCCGGTCGCGCACGTTGGCATGCCTGAGACCTTCGCTTTCACCGCCGCCAGCCACAGCGGTGCCGGGGTGACCCTCAGCCCCAAGGCGGGCGCCACGACGTTCTATGACGCCGTGTCGGGTGCCGGCATGATCGGATGGGATGTGGATGACGGCAGGGTCATGTCCTTCAACGTCTTGATCGGCCTCGCGAACCTCGACAACACCGATTTCCGAAGGCTCGTCGGGAATGCGACCAACTGGGTCTTGCCGGAGCCTGGCACGCTCGCGCTGCTTGCCCTGGCCGGCGCGGGGATGTTGCTCAGGCGCAAACGGTAACTCCGAACGGTTCGTGCCCGCAGGGCTGAACCGCACAATCTGAGTTGTCTGGTGAATGAGCCCCTGGCTGCCCCAGGGGCTCTTTCGTACGCCGATCCAAGGCAGGGGCGTCGCACGGCGCATAAATTGAGGCGGGGGTGAGGGTCCCCGCCTCGGGTCGGCAAAGGAGGGTACTTCGCCTTTGCCGGGACTCTGCAATCGAGACACTAACTTGCCGTCTTCGAGGCCCAAAGTCAAGAACGAAAACCGGTTACAGCATCACGCCCTCTGTCCTGCCGACGATGCCGGTCCGAAGGACCGGATCCGCCCACGTGCCGGCGGCACCGATAGGGGCGCGAGCGCCGACACAGCAAGGCCCTCGCACGTGGCGGCGCCGTCGCCGCTTACGACGGCTTGGTCTCCTGGGGTTTGCTTTCCAGGAAGCCCTCGAGTTTGCGGCTGCGGACCGGATGCTGGAGTTTGCGGATGGCCTTGGCCTCGATCTGCCGCACCCGCTCGCGCGTGACGCGGAAGATCCGGCCCACCTCCTCCAGCGTGTACGTCTGTCCGTCGCCGATGCCGTACCGCAGTTTGATGATCTCGCGTTCGCGGTAGGTCAGCGTCTTCAGGACGTGGTCGATCTTCGACTTGAGCATTTCCTGGGTGGCGGCCGTCACGGGCGACTCGGCGGTCTCGTCTTCGATGAAATCGCCGAAATACGAGTCCTCGCTCTCGCCGACGGGCCGGTCCAGGCTGATGGGGTGGCGGCTGATCTTCATGACCCGGCGCACTTCCATCAGCGGCAGTTTCGCCCCGAAAGAGAGTTCCTCGAGCGTCGGCTCGCGGCCGCGCTCCTGAAGGAACTGCTTCGAGATGTTCCGCAGTTTCGACATCGTCTCGATCATGTGGACCGGAATCCGGATGGTCCGTGCCTGATCGGCGATGGCCCGCGTAATGGCCTGGCGAATCCACCACGTGGCGTAGGTGCTGAACTTGTACCCGCGGCGGTACTCGTACTTGTCCACGGCCCGCATCAGGCCGGTATTGCCTTCCTGAATGAGGTCGAGGAACGAGAGGCCGCGGTTCCGGTACTTCTTGGCGATCGAGACCACCAGACGCAGGTTGCCGCCGGACAGTTTCCGCTTGGCTTCCTCGTACTCGGCGAAGCACTGCTGGATGCGCATGACGCGGGCCTTGAGCTGCTCGGTGGTCTCGCCGACGAGCGCCTCGAACCCCGTGAGTTCCTCGCGCAGCGCCTCGGCTTCGCCGGCATCCTCGCGGCTGTTGCCGATCTCGGCCAGCCGCCGGAGAATCTCCTGCTGCTTGTAGTGGATGCCGATCAACTTCTTCATGACGCCCTGGATCCTCGAGGTCCGCAGCGACAGTTCCTCGAGCAGTTGGACGCACTTCTGCCGACGGGCATGCATGCGGCGACGGACGGCCTCCCGCTCGGCCTCAGCGGTGCGCGGCGCAAGCAGGCGGTCATAGGCCTCCTGGTTCTTCGCGAGGAGTTTCTCGGCGGTGGCCAGGTTCTCCGGGGCCCGCTTGATGATCGTGGTCTTGGCGAGGTTCTCCGAGATGCAGATCTTCATCGTTCGGTCGAACGGCAGTTCGCCCGACTCCACCTGCCGCAGGATCGTGATGGCGCCCGAGATGGCCTGGTCGCTGGCCAGGACCTTGCGGCGAAACTGTTTGCGCGTCAGTTCGATGCGCTTCGCCAGGAAGATCTCCTGGTCGCGCGTCAGCAGCGGGATCTCGCCCATCTGGGTCAGGTACATCCGGACGGGGTCGTCGATGCGTTTCTGCGTTTCGGCGTCGGTGGGCATCGCGACGGCCGCCGCACGCCGGGTGGCTTCGTCGGCTCCCCAGAGGGATTCGGCGTCGCCGCGCTTGGCACGCTCGGCGCTCTCGCGCGCCGAGACCTCCGTCTCGTCAAGCAGGTCCACGCCCAGTTCGTCCAACTGCATGAGGATACGGTCGAGGCGCTCGGGACTCACCAGGTCGTCCGGCAGGCTGTCGTTCATCTCTTCGTAGGTGAGGTAACCGCGCGCCTTGCCCCGTTCCAGCAGGTCACCAATCTGCTGTTCGGCGGTACGTTTCGGTTTGCTCTTCGTCTCAGCCATTGTGTCACCTAACGCGACACGTTCCCTGAACGCCGGTGGTCAGCTGACGTCCGGTGGGCCGTCGGCGGCCCGCGTCACTCAAGGTTCCGTCGTCCCCCGTCGCCTGGCCGACGGAGGTAGAAACCCCTGACGCTTGACGCGGGCTTCGGCAAAATCGCGAAGTGCGCGCCCATCCTCCGTGTCGTTCTCCCGGGCGGCGCGGCGGCGAGCCGCCAGGTCCGCCTCGGCTTCCATCTCCTTCAACGCTTCGAGGGCCTCGTCCAGTTTCGCACGCAACGGCCCGAGGCCGGTATCTGCTTCGCTGCGGCAAGCCTCAACGGCCCCTCCGGCTTCGAACAGGTCCACGGCAAGGCTTGCCACACTCGTATCCTCAAACCCGCGGACGATGCTCTCGATGTCGCCGTCCCGCCGGGATGCGCTTCCTAACAGGGCCTCGTACAACTGCCGGAACTCACGCGCCTCGATACGGTCAGGCGGGACGGCCTCCACAACGTCATCCAGCCATGACGGACGGCAGACGAGGGCCGTGAGCAATTCCCTCTCCTTCACCCATCGGCGGCCGCGCGTCGCCGGGTCCGGCAGGTTCGACCCCACCTCCGTCCCGACCGCCGACCGGCGCGACGACCGCCGAAGCCGCGAAAACTCCGACCGCAGCGTCGCCTCCGGTATCCCGAGCGTTCGGCTCATGTGCCCCAGGATCAGGTCCCGCTGCAGCCGCAGGTCCTGCTGCGCGAGCGACGGTGCCTGCAGCACGCTCGTGAGCATCGCCTCCAGCGCCCGTCGCTGGGCCGCCGGGTTCGTCGCGGCCTCCAGGTCCCTCTGCACGAGGTCCCACTTATACTTAAACGCATCCTGGGCCTCGCTTATTCGCGCCCGGAAGGCGTCGGCCCCGTGCTCGGTGCAGTAATCGCAGGGGTCTTTCCCGTCGGGCACGACGGCCATGAGGATTCGGACGTCGTGCGCGAGGAAAAGTTCCATTCCGCGGTCGGCGGCACGTTGCCCCGCCAGGTCGTTGTCGAAGACGATCACGACCTCGTCGGCGTACCGCCTGAGCGCCCGGATGTGCCCGTCGGTCAGCGCGGTGCCGAGCGTGGCCACGACGTTGGTGACGCCGACCTGGTGCGGCATCAGGACGTCGAAGTATCCCTCGACGACGACGACGCGGCGGTCGGCCTCGACGCCGGCGCGTGCCTGCGGCAGGCCGTACAACGTCTCTGACTTGTGAAAGAGCGGCGTCTCCGGCGAGTTCAGGTACTTGGGCTCATCGTCGCCCAAGGCCCTGCCGCCGAAGCCGATCGGCCGGTTCAACGCATCGAAGATCGGGAAGATGACCCGACCCCGGAACCGGTCGTACCAGCCGGACCCGTCGTCGCGCCGGACGACCAGGCCCGCCGTCTCGAGCATCTCGGGCCCGATCTCCTCGCGTCGGGCCGCCTCAATCAGGTTCTCCCATCCGTCCGGCGCGTAGCCGACCTGGAACGTCTCGATCGTGGCCGGCGCGATGCCACGGCGTTCCAGGTACTGGCGCCCGGGCGTGCCGGCCTTCGGATGCTTCAGACCCGCCACGAAGTACCGCGTGGCCCAGGCCAGCACGTCCCGCGATTTTCTGCGTGTTCCTGCCCGTTTTTCGGCCGCCGGGTCGCGCCGGACCTCGATGCCGGCCCGGTCGGCCAGGATTCGGACGGCCTCGGGGAACGGGACGTTCTCCTTGGCCATCACGAAGTTAAACACGCTGCCGCCCCGGCCGCAGCCGAAGCACTTAAAAATCTGCTTGCTCGGGCTCACGCTGAAGGAGGGGGTCTTTTCGGCGTGAAACGGGCATAGGGCTGTGTAGTCCTTGCCCGCCCGTTTCAGCGGGAAGTAGCTCTGCACCACTTCAACAATGTCGTTGGCGCGGGCTATCTGGTCTAGAATGTCGTCCGAGTAGAGTCCCGACAAAGCGACGACCCACACCCCTCACTCTCAACCTTCTTTGGTGGAGGGACGCCGTCCCCCCGAATCATACCAGTATAGACCATGAACCGGACTGTGTCAAGGTTTGGAGTCCATTTCGTTGGAAGAAGCCCCGCACAGGGCCCGTTTCCG
>DATKXP010000492.1:0-6905 GCA_035529015.1 Phycisphaerae bacterium
CAGCCAACTGTGCCAGGCCACCCAGCCGAGCGTGCCGGCGTTGATCGCCAGCAGGACGACCCGCCCGTAGCCGGGCAGCAGGAACAGCCAGTCCACGAGGAAGTCGGCCAGGCCGAGTCCGCCGATCCACAGCAGCAGGTGACAGAGGCCCCGCGCGTTGTGGAACCGGCGCTGGCGCCGCCACGCGCGGCGCAGTTTGCGCTCGACCGACGGGCTGGCGTGCCGGGTTGTGCTCTCAGCCGTCATGGCGTCAACCTGCAACGAAAAGGTACCTGGTACCTTTTTCTCACACCAGATCGTGCATCCGCCGCACGAGCCACTCCACGCCCAGAAAGGCCAGCAGGGCGAGGAACACGATCGGGAGGTCCCAGAGGGGTTTCTCGGTCCGCTCGACGGCGGTGGGCCGGTCCCCCGCAATCGTCTTCTCCAGTTCCGGCAGGTCGCGGACGGCGAAGTATCGGCCGCCCGAGGCCTGGGCCATGTTGCGCAGCAGGGTCTCCTGCATCGCCTTCTCGAGTTGCTCGAGCGGCGCGTCGGCCACCGTGAACTGGGCCGTGTTGGCCAGCGCCGGGTCGGCACCGGCGGCGCGGACCGTGTAGCGGCCCGCCTCCTGGGGCGTGACGTACCCCTGATACAGTCCGGGCACGTGCGGCAGCGGTTCGAGACGGATCGGCCTCGATCGTTTCCCGGGGGCGGTCTGGTCCAACTGGACCGTGTACGACGGGGCCGCGACCGGCTCGTAGAGTTCATCCAGGACGTTCGCGGTAATCTGAATACGGTGGCCGGTCCGGTAGTCCTGGCGGTCGGTCTCGATCTGAATCCGCTTGTTCTCGCCCAGGAGGCGGGAAAGGGTCAGGAACGTGATGGCCTGCCCCCAGAACCGGGCGTGGTACTTGTCGCCTCGCTTGAACCGCAGCCGCCAGAGTTGGTCGGTCCCGACGAACAGCGACTTGCCGCTGCCGTACCGCTGCCAGGCGATGAGCGGGTACGGCTCGCCCGGCCGGGCGCCGCGGGAGATCGTCGCCAGGACGGTGGCGCCGGGCTTGGGCCCGTCGAGGACCGGCACCTTGACCATCGGCCGGACGAGCGACCACAGTTGCTGGTTGCGGACGGCGGGCGCCTCGAGCAGCATGACGGCGCTGTCGGCGGCATCGTCGGCAACGACGGGGTGGATGGCGTCGGCCACGTCGCGCCACCCCTCGGCCCGCAGCCGCACCGGCAGAAGCGACGCGATGGGCGTGCCGATGTAGGTCAGCGGCGCGTGCCGATGGCCCGCCAGCATCAGGAACGAACCGCCGTGCTTCTGCACGAGTTCCTCGATCCGCGCGAGTTGCGCCCGCGAGAAGTACGACGACGGCACGTTGCCGAGGATCACAAGGTCGAAGTGGAAGGCCTTGGCGGCGTCTTCCGGAAAGTCCGTCAGATACAGGTCCGACGCCACCGCCTGGTCGCGGTCGCCCTCGGTGAGCAGGAACTTCACGTCGAGCCGATGGTCGCGGAGCAGGACCTGCCGCAGGTACCGGTACTCCCATCGCGGCTTGCCCTCGACGTAAAGGACCTTGATCTTCTCGTCGATGACGCGGACCGTTTGTGCGAGGCGGTTGTTGGCGGTGGCGATCTCGCCCGGCAGCGTCGAGACGGCCACCTCCAACCGGGCAGAGCCCGATGCCGTATCCGGAATGAACAGGATCTCCTCGAACTGTCCGGCGCCGCTGAGGCTGACGGCCTTGCCGGCGACCTCCCGCCCGTCGAGCGAGACCGTCAGGTTCGCCGTCCGCTTGGCGTACCCGCCGGAGGTGATCTCGACACGCACCGGGACCCGGTCCTTGTGGAAGACGGTGCCGGGCACGATGAGGCTGCGCAGGCGGACGTCCGGCGGGTCCGCAAGGCCCAGTCCGACGGGCAAGACCGGCACGCCGCGCTCGCCCAGGCGCCGGGCCACGCCCATCGGCTCGAGCCCGTCGTTCGAGATGCCGTCCGTCAGGACGACGACCCCGGCGACGGGTTCGCCGGCGCTTCGGTCCACGGCTTCCCGGATGGCCGACCCGAGGCGTGTGACTTTTCCGGTGGGTTCCATGGCCAGCAGCGCTTCGGGCGCGGTCTCGCCCTTGCCCTCGGCCGGCCGGAGCCGCTCGCCGAACCCGAAGTACCGGACGGTGTAATCGTCACCGAGGCGCGAGGCGAGGTTCATCGTCGGGTGGCTCAAGAGGCCCCTGGCCAGGTCGGTGCGCGGGGCGGAGGCGGCTTCGGCCCGGGCGCTTTCGGGCACCGGGCCGTCGGCCTGATCGAAGGGCATCGTGCCGAGGGCGAGGGCCGCGTCTTTCAGGTCGTCGCCGCTTTGCCGCGCGTCGCGCGTCGTCATGCTCTCGGACACATCGAGCAGCACGAGGACCGTCCGGCGGACCTTGACGATCATCTCCAGGCCCAGCCGCGGATCGAACAGCGCGATGACCAGGGCGCTGAGGGCGGCGGCCCGCAAGACCGCCACCAGCGTCCGCAGCGGCACCGACAGCGCCGTCTCGCGGCGATACAGAAAGACGGCGTACCCGATGGCCGCAAGGACCAACGCCAGGATCACCAACCTCGGCCACGACTCCTGGAACAGGAGTTCGACGTAGGTGACCGACTGCGTGTTGTCGAGTCCGAAAAGCCGTCCCATTGATTTCCACCACTCGGGCGCCGCAGCCCGCGGCACGCCCGCGTCCTCGCGCGGCGGGTCTCCGGACCTGCCGCGGACAGGTGCCTTGATGCGCGGTGGGTGAGGACACCCACCGCGCAACATCTACCTTGGCGCCGGATACGGCCGGCGCCGGGTGGCACGGCAGCCCGAAGGGCGGCCGTGTTGGACACCGGGTGCCCACGGCCGCCCCGGCGGGGCTGCCGTGCCACCCGCGCTAAACACGTGCCGTAGCATGCTACGCCCCTACACGAAGAACCAGTGCCACCCGACTCATCACAACGGCGGCGTCGCGCTACCCTGCGGCCCGCCTTCGTACGACCTCTTCGCGTGTGCTGAAGTCCGGCGTTGACTCGCCGGCCGCTATCTGTCTGGAGAACCGCCGGGCCAGATACCCTTCCATCGCCAGGACCGCCAGCGCCAGCACCAGGAGGAGTTGCCACAAGGGGCGGCCGATGCGGCTCTCGCGGATGGCCGCCACCACGTTCTCGCCGGGCGCGAGGACCCGCACGGGCAGGTCGGCCAGGGCCTTCGCCAGGTCGCGGCCGGCGAGTGCCTTGACGTCCGATTCGCGGCTCTCGGGGTTGACGGCCAGGACGGTCGGCGTGCGCGACTCGCCGGCCCGCATCTCGTAGAAGCCGGGCAGGTCGGTCCGCTCGCAGCGTGCCACGCGCCGGCCTTCGTGCTCGGTCACCTGGACGGGCAGTTCCTCGCCGTCGGGCAGGGCGAAGGCCACGCTGGTCTGAATGCTCTGCTTCGGGAGCGGCACGACGAGCGGTTCGCCGACGACGAACGGCCGCTCGTGTGCCCGGGTCGTCAGGTACGTCACCGCCTCGTGCATCAGGATGGGATAGGCCGGGTGGGCGGGCAGGTTGTTCCACGCGCGGTCGGCGGTGCTGGTGAACAGGAGGACCTTGCCGCGACCGATCTGCTTTTCGAGCAACAGCGGCGCTTCGGGTTCGACGCCGGCGACCTTCAGGATCGACCGGCCGTCGTCGGCGGGGGTCACGGTGAAGAAGCGGCGGACGCGCGTCTCGCCGACCAGGGCGGGCGGCAGGGACCGAAGCGCCCGGGCGAGGGCGTGGTCGGCATCGGCCGCCGCAAGCGGCCGGCCGCCCGCCGGCGCCTCGACCGCCTCGGCGACCTCGGCGGGCAGCAGCGACGCCTCACCGTGCCGCATTCGCGCGTTCAAGAGCACGGGGTTGGTCTTGTCGCCGAGAAAGACGAGCAAGCCGCCGCCGTCGCGGACGAATGTCTCGAGCGCTTCGACCTGGGCGCGGCGAAGGTCGGGCAGGTTGGCCAGGACGACGACGTCGTAGTTTTCGAGTTGCCGCGTCGGCAGTTCCATCCACGGGATGGACTCGGGAACCAGCGTGGCGCCGCCCCCGGCGGGGGCCTTCGGAACCAACGCGGTCACGAGGAAATCCGTCTCGTTCGCAAACGGCCTGTCCGACGGGTCGCCGTCCACCACGAGCACGTTGACGCGGTTCCTGACGCGGGCGACGGCGTGCCGAACGTTGTCGGTCTCCAGGCCGTCCTGTCCGATGCGTGCGCTCAGGCGCGCGTTGCCCGCCTCCTGAAACCGCACGAACAGCGGGACGGTGACCGTCTGGCCCGGCTTGATCTCCTGGATGACGTACTGGTCCACCACCTTCTCGCCGGCGAGCAGATTGACGACGACGCGTGTCTGCGGCCGGCGGCCGAGGTTCACCACCTCGGCCGTGAGGCGAGCCACCGTGCCGCGCCGCAGCGACCCGGCGGCGAGCGTCAGGCGGCTGACGGCGAGGTTCTCGCCGCTGTCGGGCGCCGTGGGCAGGACGAACAGGCGGGCATCCGACCCGAGTTGGCGCAAGGTCTGCTTTGCCTTCTCCGAGATCCGCTGCCACGTGACCGTCTGGGCATCCGTCACGAGGTAGCATTCGCGGATGGGGACTTTCATCTCGTCGGCCAGCAGCGCCAGCCGCTCCAGACACGGCTCCAGGTTGAGCGGCTCGGCGAGGGGCGCGGCGTCGGCGACGGCCTTCTCCAGGCGCCGCTCGTCGAAGGCCGTGTTCCGAAGCAGAGTCCTCGGGCGGTTTCCCATCAGGACCAGGCTGACGGAGTCGCCGGGATTCAGTGCGCCTTTCAGGTCGCGGACGATCTCGACGGCCCGGTCGAAGCGGCTGCCGACGCCCGGCCGGTACGCCATGCTGTAGGAGCCGTCGAGGGCGATGACGGCGCCGACGTTGTCCTGGGCGCCCACGTACTTGGCCGCCTCGGACCGGAGGCTCGGCCGCGACATGGCCAGGGCGATGAGGATCACCGCCAGGCACCGCAGGGCCAGCAGCAGGAGGTCCTCGATCCGGATGCGCCGCGACCGCAGGACCATCGCGCGCCGCAAGAGTTCCATGGCGGCCCACTCGATCCGCCGCTGCCGAAACCGGTTCAGCAGATGGACGAGGATCGGGACGGCCACCCCGGCCAGTCCGAGCAGAAGCCACGGATTGCCAAACCCGACGGGCATGACGTTTCCTCAGTTGCTTCGGCGCGGCGGGCAAGCCCGCCGGCTAAATGGTTCGCCACGGCGCGGTGGGCAAGCCCGCCGGCTAAATGGTTCGCTCATGCGCGGCGGGCAAGCCCGCCGGCTAAATGGTTCGCCACGGCGCGGCGTTCTTATCGTCAATGAGCAACCAGTAGCGGGTCCTCCAGGCGGACGCCCGCGGGGAACCCGATCCGTTTGCCGAAATCGACGTCGAGGACGAGTTCGCCGCCGGCCGGGACGGACAGCCGCAGGGGCACGTCGTCGGCGTCCGGGGCAAACTCCTGGTCCAGAAGCACGCGGTCGCCTGCCGCGATGCGGATGCGGACGTCGCCTCCGGCCCCTTCCAGGGGTCCGAGGAGACCGCTGAGTTTCAGGCTGCCGCCTGCGTCCTGCGGCAAGCGGTAGCGGACGACGCTCTTCGGCCGAACGTGGACGGCCGCCAGGCACGTTGCCCCGGGGCGCTTGGCCTGGCCGTTGAAGACGACCTCGACCGGGCGGCCCTGCGGCGTTTCGCCCGCCAAAGCGGCCGAAGTGACCGAGGCCGGCGCAAGCGTCGCCAGGTCCACGGCGCGAGCGTTGTGCCGGCGAAGATAGCGGATCATCCTGGCGTCGAGCGTCAGGGCGCCGAGGGTCGCGTGTTCGAGCCGCAGGCTTCCCTGTGCCGGTGTCGCACGGCCGCGAAGGACCGTTCCGTCCACGAGGCCGACCTCATCGGGCGCGCCCGCTTTCGCGGGCCCGGCGTCGGCCCGGTCGAAGACGTAACAGAGCAGGCGCCGGCGCGAGAGCGTCAGCACGCCGAGCGGGCTGTCGATGGCTAACCGCGACGGGTCGATCCAGAGCAGCGACCCGGGGACCGGCTCGCCGTCTTCACGGTACAGCGTGGCGGGCCCGGTGCCGTCGGCCCTCGGCGCGCCGTGGGCGAACTCGATGGCCGTGACTCGGGCGGTGTCGATCTGTCGCTCTCCCGACAGGCGGGAGCGGACGGTCAGTTTGCCGGCCGAAAGGCGCAGGACGTCTCCGCGCCACACTTCGCCGCCGACCAGTCGAACCGCGCCCGGATCGCCGAGCGTTCGGACGTGGCCGTCGGGCATGGCGTAGACGATCGCCGCCCACGGCACGGCCTTGCCGCCCACCTCGACGCTTCCGTCGCGGAAGACGACGTGGCCTTCGAGACGGTCGTCGAAGGTGCGGACGACGCCGGCGCTGTGGGCAGCCGAGACGGTGAACGCCACCAGGGCCGTCGCCACGGTCGTGCGCACGCTCGCTTGCATGGTTCACGCACATGGCCACGCAAGCGTGGCCATGCCACCCGGCTAGTACATTCGCGTACCTGCGGCGCTGTGGACGCGGCTGATCAGGTAGGCCGACAGGACGACATCGATCGGCCGGGACGTATCGACCAGGACGTAGTCCACATGGCTGCGTTCGCAGGCGGTCCGGATCTGGCGGAGGAACGTCTCGAGTTCGTTCATGTAGGCGGCACGAATTCGCTTCGGCTGTGTGACGATTTCGGGTTCGCGTTCGAGTCCCTCGAATCGCCACGTCCCCCCGCCGAAGGGGAACCGCAGTTCGTACGGGTCGAGCACGTGGAAGACCACGACGTTGTGGCCTCGGAACCGCAGGTGATCGAGGCCTTTGAGGAAATCCTCGACGTGGTCGAAGAGGTCCGAGAAGACGATGACGAATCCGCGCCGCGGAATCCGCCGC
>DATKXP010000493.1:0-6469 GCA_035529015.1 Phycisphaerae bacterium
TGACTACAGCGAATCCAACAGGATAGACCATCGCGCGCGTCCGCGATTTGCGGCACCAAGCACGAGCGAGAGGGATTCCACAGAAAAGGTTCCAGGAACCTTTTTGTCCGAATCCAACGCGATAGACGCTCTTGTGCGCCATCACCCTGCGCCACCGACCGCCAACAAGAACGGTCCAGCCAAAACGGGCCAAGGCTCTTCTTGCGTTCGATGAATAGCAAAAAAGGTTCCAGGTACCTTTTCGCGAGGGGCCAGGACCCCATCTTGCGTTCGATGAATAGCGAAAAAGGTACCAGGTACCTTTTTTCCGCTACTGCTGCGCGGTCATGGCGTCGAGCAGGGCGCGGTTGGAGGGATACTTCGACATGGCCGACAGGAGCGATTCGAGGGCCTCGACGGGCTTGGACCCGGCCAGCCGCCGGCGGATGAGGTACCGTTTCTGAAGGTCCTCGGGCGGCACAAGGCGTTCCTCTTTCCGCGTGCCGGAGGACAGGACGTCCATGGCCGGCCACAGGCGGCGCTCGGCCAGTTCCTGGTTGAGGACCACCTCCATGTTGCCGGTGCCCTTGAACTCCTGAAAGATGAGTTCATCCATGCGGCTGCCGGTATCGATGAGGCAGGTGGCGATGACGGTCAGGCTGCCTCCGTCCTCGATCTTGCGTGCCGCGCCGAACATCCGCTTCGGCTCCTGGAGGGCGTTGATGTCCACGCCGCCCGACATCGTCCGGCCGCTGGACGGCACGGCCTTGTTGAACGCGCGGCCGAGGCGGGTCAGGCTGTCCATGAACAGGACGACGTCGCGGCCGAACTCGACCTCGGCCTTGGCCTTGGCGAAGGCCATCCGCGCCATCCGGACGTGCTGCTCGGTATCCTGGTCGTTCGATGAGGCGAGGACCTCGGCCCCGGTGGTGCGGCGGAAGTGGGTGACCTCTTCCGGCCGCTCATCCACCAGCACCATCATCAGCGTCACGTCCGGGTAGTTGGTGTGGACGGCGGCGGCCATCTGCTCGAGCATGATGGTTTTGCCGGCGCGCGGCGGCGAGACGATGAGCCCGCGCTGCCCCTTGCCGATGGGCGTCAGGAGGTCCAGGACGCGGGTCAGCACCGGTTCGGGCCCCGTCTCCAGCCACAGGGCCTCCTCCGGGTCGATGACCGTCAGCCGGTCGAACGGCACGAGGGCGGCGTACTCGTCGGGGCTGTGGCCGCAGATGCTCTCGACGTCGGCCAGTTGCAGGCCGCGTCCTTTCTTGTCGGGTTGCGTGGGCCCTTCGAGGGTCAGGCCGGTCTTGAGTCGGCGTTTCGCCACCAGGCCGGGCGGCACGAAGATGTCGCTGCGCTCCGGCCGGAAATCGCGGTCCGCATTCCTCAAGAATCCGTATCCGCGGTCCTGCACTTCCAGCACGCCGCGCGCTGTGCCCTGCTCTGCCTGCGTCATCGTGGCTCCAAACGGTGCGGTGCCAGCAGTACGTTCCCGGAAGAAGAGGGGGATCTGCAACGACTGAGAACACCTTAAGGATACACTGATTCCCGGCGAAGTCCACCGAAAAAAAGCGCCGACGGTAACGCCTCAGTCACGGGTGGGATGGCCGTCAGGCTGGCCGTCGCGCGTCGCAGCAGAGCCGCGAGTGTCAGGGAGCGGCCGCTTCCTCACGGGCGCGGCCCAGATTGCTGCACACCGACGCCACCCGTAACCGAGGCGTTACCCGAAAAACCTCGCCGGCCCTTGCAAAGGCGGGGTGCGGCCGCTACAATGCCGCGTCTTGTTCGGGGGAGTAGCTCAGCTGGTAGAGCAACGGCCTTTTAAGCCGTGGGTCCAGGGTTCGAGTCCCTGCTCCCTCACCATAACGGCTCAGTGACATCGTGACGAAGGGACGGAGGAGCGGATTGCGCAGGGCACCCAATCCGAAATCCGCAATCCGCAATGGCATTGGCCCCATCGTCCAGTGGTCAGGACACGGCCCTTTCAAGGCCGCGACACGGGTTCGAGTCCCGTTGGGGTCACCATCCTCCTTCGCCAAGGCTTCCGTCTTCGCCAAGGCTACGCCGGACAGGACGCCGGACAGGCCGGAGGACGAATCCGGAACTCGAAGTGCGGTTAGGACACAGGCGTCAAGACACGAATCGGAGGGCCCGGTTTCTGGCGGACAATCCGCAATGCTACTCTGCGAAGCAGCGCTTCGCTGCGAAGCACGAGTCCGCAATCCGAAATCCGCAATAACGTTGGCCCCATCGTCCAGCGGTTAGGACATAGCCCTCTCAAGGCTAAGACACGGGTTCGAGTCCCGTTGGGGTCACCAAAAACGAAGGGGACCGCGGTACGCAAGCCGCGGTCCCCTTTTCACACGGCCGCGACCGCCATGCCCCCGCAGACCGTTGACCCGCTGCGCAGCGCGGGTATACTACTTGCAGAAATCCGTTGGGGGCACGTGCCATGTCGCAGCCTTCAGACCTGCCCGATGCGATGGAACGAATCCGGGACGAGCGTCTGCGCGAGGCCCTTGCCGAGATCAAGCGGGCCCTCGTCGAGCGCATCGGCCCCGCCTTCCGCCTCATCCTCTTCGGTTCCCGCGCCCGCGGCGACGCCGAACCCGACTCCGACGTGGACCTGATGGTTATCCTGCCGGACGACGCTTACACGTTCCCGACGCGCAGAGCCGTCTACAGCGTCGCGGCCGATGTGTCGCTGGATTGGGAGTACGTGGTCTGTCCGATCATCGTCTCCGAGAGCATCGCCGCCGAACACGCGGGGTTCATGGTCTTCGGCGCGGTGGAGCGGGAGGGGGTGGCGGTCTGAGTAAACGCGCGAAAGTCAGAGCGTTTCTGGAGCGGGCCCACGAAAACCTTGTGGCGGCCCTGAGCCTCCTGCAGCAGGGACACACCGAGATCGCGGCCTCGCGCACATACTACGCCATGTTCTACGCCGCCCAGGCCGCCCTGTTGCATCGCGATCTGGAGTTCTCCAAGCACTCGGCCGTCATCGCCCGGTTCGGACGCGAGTTCGTCAAAGACGGCCCCCTTGACAGGGACATGTTCCGCATACTGGATACCGGCTTCGCCCTCAGAAGCAAGGGTGACTACGACCTCGTTCCCGTGGAAGAGGAAGAGGCCCAGGCGCTGCTGGCCGATGCCCGAGACTTCGTCGCCGCCGTCCAGGAGATGCTCGAGAAACAGGGATACCGGTTCGACGACCAGGACTGATCAGGCTCGCGGGTTCGGGTCCCGTAGCCGTCACCGGCAACCAAGGGAACTGCGGTGCACGGGCTGCGGTTCCCATTCCTCATGGCAGCACACACAGGCCTGCGGAGGTCTTCCGTCGACCGCCGATCACAGGTATACTGGTTCCAGGTCCCTCGCCGAGGAGCAAGCATAGTGAGGCGTTCTGGGATACTCACTCTCGCTGTGTCGTGCGTAATGTGTGCCTCAGGCTGCGACGAGGGGACACCGGATGCTGCGCCGGCCAGCAGCATGCAAGTGGAACACGTCCATCCCAGAGTCGGCGAGAATGGCATCTGGACGGATCCTGTGACAGAACTCAGATTGGCCGTCATTCCCACCGAACGTCACCCGTTCCTGCACGACCACGGGCGCGCGCTCATCGTCCTGACGCGCTCGGGCGGCGTTGTGAGCGTCCCCCTTTTGGGCGAACCCGGCGGCTTGGGACCCATAAGCAACCTGTACCGGGGTGACGACGGCAACCTGATCCTCATCGACATGAACGGCATCTGGTTCACGATCAGCAAGAGGAGCGGCAGAATCCTCTTGTGCGAGTCGCGATGGGAAGAAGCCACGCCTCAACAGTACCTCGGCAGGTTCGAGCAGGGCGAAGGTGCCGTCTATGGCTTCGTGAGCCGGGACGCCGCCCAAGAGGAGCCCATTTACCTTTTTAAGGATCCCGATCACCCTCTCCTACGGGACGCCCTGCTGCGTGCGTTTCGCCGGTCTGACAAAGCCGCCGCGCCACGGCCATGAGCCAATTGCCTGGGCGTTGCCCCGGCCTACGTGGCCGCCTCGAACTGCTCGACCAGCGTCCCCTTCGCGAGCACGCCGAGTTGCGACTCGAAACTCGGACGCTTCGAGCGGTAAATCACGCCGATCGGGATCTCTTCACCCCACTCCATCGCCAACGCCAGCGCCTTCGCCCGGTCGAACGGGTCGTGGTCGCTTGAGACCGGCCGCACGCGGTCCTTGTACCACTTGAAGGTGTTCACGCGGTTGAACGAGATGCATGGTTGGAGGATGTCCAGGAGCACCGTCCCGCCGGTGTGCTTCAAGGCCGCGACCATCATCGCCTCCAGGTGTTCCTGGTCGCCGGCAAACGAGCGGGCCACGAACGAGCAGTCCTCGACAATCGCCAGCGCCAGCGGCCGCACGGGCGCCAGCACCACGCCGTGCGTCTGAATCTTCGTCACGAACCCCGGGTCCGACGTGGGCGACGCCTGCCCCTTCGTCAGCCCGTACACCTGGTTGTTGTGGACGAACATCTTGACGCCGACGTTGCGCCGCAGCGTGTGCAGCAGATGGTTCCCGCCTTCGCCGTACATGTCGCCGTCGCCGCTCGTGACGACGACCTCCAACCCGTGGTTCGCCAGTTTGATGCCCGTGGCCGCGGGCAGCGCGCGGCCGTGCAGGCCGTTGAAGACGTTGGCCCGCGTGTAATGCGGCGTCTTGGCGGCCTGACCGATGCCGGAGACCAGGACCAGTTTGTCGCGGTCCACGCCGGCCGCCTCGATCGCGCGGTCCAGCACCTTCAGGATGGCAAAATTCCCGCACCCGGGACACCACGCCGGCGTGTTGTCGGACGGTGGATTGATCATGCCTTGACCCTATCTGCAATCTCTTCGCCCGTGAAGGGCATCCCGTCGTACTTGCACGCGCGCTCGCAGTCCGTCAGCGCCCCCACTTGCCGCAAGAGCGCCGCGAACTGGCCTTCGACGTTGCCTTCGACCACGACGATGCGTTTCGGCCCGGCCGCACCGCCGTCCCGGCCCATCGCCTTCCGGACCGCCGCCACGTCGAGCGGCCACACCTGGCCGAAGTGGAGCATCGCGGCGCTCGCGCCGCCGGCGGCGAGCCTGTCGACCGCCTCGCGGCACGGGCCGAGAGTCGAGCCCCAGCACACCAGCAGCGTCTCGGCGTCGGGCGAGCCGTATCGCTCGGGCGGCAGCGCCTCGGCCCGCATCCCCTGGGCCTTGCGCGACCGCTTGTCCTGAAGCCGCACCCGCGCCTCCAGGTCCTCGGTGATGTGCCCGTCTTCGGTGTGCTCGTCGGAATCGACCACGACGAACGCGCCGCTCCCCGGCACGGCGCGCGGCGACACGCCGCTGTCGGTCACGGCGTAGCGGACGTAATCGGCCGGCGGACGCGCCAGGATATGCCGGTCAATCGGCCGCAGGGCCGCCTCCAGCGGCGGCGTGTCCGTCACCAGGTCGGCCAGAAACTGGTCGAGCAGCAGGATGACCGGCGACTGCCACCTGTGGGCCGTCTCGAGCGCCCGCCGCGTCAGGTGATACGCCTGCTCGGGACTCCCGGGCGCAAAGACCGCCCGCGCAAACTCGCCGTGCCCCGCATGCACCGCAAACAGGAGGTCCTGCTGACCGGTCCGCGTCGGCAACCCCGTGGCCGGCCCCGGCCGCTGGCTCAGCAGGATGAGGATCGGCAGTTCGAGCATCCCGGCCAGGCTCACGCCCTCGACCATGAGGGCGAACCCGCCGCCCGACGTCGTCGTCATCGCCGGAACCCCGGCGTACGCCGCGCCGCAGATCATGTTGACGGCGGCGATCTCGTCCTCGGCCTGTTCGACCACCATGCCGTACTCATCCGCCACCGACGCCAGGTACGTGAACACCCCCGTCGAGGGCGTCATCGGGTACGACGCCGCCAACTTCACGCCCGCCGCCGCGGCCGCCAGGCCGACGGCCTCTGTCCCGCTCGAGACCGTCACGGCCTTGCCGGTCGGCGCCGGCGCTGCCAGGCTGCCCGCGCGGGAGGCGGCCCGCCGGGCGCCTTCCTCGACACAGGCCACGTTCTTCTCGATCGTCTCGGCGCCCTTCTTCTTGAACTGGACGTGCAGGTACTCCGTCAGCGGCGCGAGGTCGTAGCCGAGCAGCGCGAAGACGGCCCCCGCCGCCACGGCGTTCGCCATGACGGCCGAACCGCCCACCTCCTTCGCGACGGCCTCCAGGGCGATGCCGACGCAGTTGCCCTCGCACTCGCCGTCGAAAACGACGACCCCGCCGTCGGAGACGTGCGGCCGGAGCGTTGCGAGGGCCTGCGGCGTCATGGCCACCAGCAGGTCGGCCGCCTCGCGCCCCGAAAAGAGCGGCGCATCGCCGATGCGCACGTCGTACCAGTTCAGTCCGCCGCGGATCCGCGACAGGTAACTCTGCGTGGCGAAAACGTGCAGGCCCATCCGGGCGAACGTCGAAACCAGCAGCCCGCCCGTCGTCTGGACGCCCTGCCCCGCCTCGCC
>DATKXP010000494.1:0-2810 GCA_035529015.1 Phycisphaerae bacterium
TGACTACAGCGAATCCAACAGGATAGACCATCGCGCGCGTCCGCGATTTGCGGCACCAAGCACGAGCGAGAGGGATTCCACAGAAAAGGTTCCAGGAACCTTTTTGTCCGAATCCAACGCGATAGACGCTCTTGTGCGCCACCACCCTGCGCCACCGACCGCCAACAAGAACGGTCCAGCCAAAACGGGCCAAGGCTCTTCTTGCGTTCGATGAATAGCAAAAAAGGTTCCAGGTACCTTTTTTCCGCTACCGCTGCGCGGTCATGGCGTCGAGCAGGGCGCGGTTGGAGGGATACTTCGACATGGCCGACAGGAGCGATTCTAGGGCCTCGACGGGCTTGGAGCCGGCCAGCCGCCGGCGGATCAGATACCGTTTCTGGAGGTCCTCGGGCGGCACGAGGCGTTCCTCTTTCCGCGTGCCGGAGGAAAGGACGTCCATGGCCGGCCACAGGCGGCGCTCGGCCAGTTCGCGGTTGAGGACCACCTCCATGTTGCCGGTGCCCTTGAACTCCTGAAAGATGAGTTCATCCATGCGGCTGCCGGTATCGATGAGGCAGGTGGCGATGACGGTCAGGCTGCCTCCGTCCTCAATCTTGCGTGCCGCGCCGAACATCCGCTTCGAAACCCGGGGACGGCAAGGGATGGGCGGGGACCGGATGGCGGTGGGGGCGGGCCGGCGGCGGATTGCGCGCAGCATCAACGGCGACGGCGGTCTGGGATCGGGCCTCTTCGATTCGATACTGCGAGGGCGCGTCCTTCGCCACCGGCTCAGCGGCGTGGCTCATCCCGGAAACGGCCACTATGCAGAGCAACCCCAGAACAGGGCGGATAGCGAAAGGAGTGTTCATGCGAGCGGGCTCCGCGTTGCCAGTGACTACCGCGTCTGCTTGCTCCTCCCGAACATTCCGTCCGCCTCACTCCACCCATGATTCTGACGCCTTTCAAGCGGTCGTGGTTGAACATGCTCACCTTGCGGGGCGTCAGGCCCGGTCGGCGCGGCGGGCGAGACGGCGGCGGTCGGACTCGCGGAGGTGGCGTTTGCGCAGGCGGAGTGAGGCGGGGGTGAGTTCCACGAGTTCGTCGTCTTCGATGTACTCCAGGGCCGCCTCGAGCGCGAGGCGGCGCGGGGCCTTGAGGACCACGGTGAACTCCTTGGTCGAGGCCCGCATGTTGGTCAGTTTCTTCTGGCGGACGACGTTGACGGCGATGTCGTCGTCCTTGGCGTGCTCGCCCACGACCTGCCCCTCGTAGACCGCCTCGCCGGGCTCGACGAACATCGTGCCGCGATCGCTCAACTGGTCGAGCGCGTAGGCGGTAACCTGCCCGGTCTCGATAGCGACCATGACGCCCGTCGTCCGCCCCGGGATCGGGCCGCGCACCCGGTCGTAGTGCGAGAAGACGTGATGAATGACGGCCTCTCCGGCGGTGGCGGCGAGCAGGCGGCTGCGGGCCCCGATGAGCCCCCGCGCGGGGATGAGGAACTCCGCGTGCACCAGGCTGCCGCGCGTCTCCATCTTCACCGACTCGCCGCGGCGGTCGCCCAGGAGGCGCATGACGGGCCCGAGGTTGTCGCGCGGCACGTCAACGACGAGGCGTTCGATCGGTTCGGTGGGATGGCCGCCGGCCTCGCGGTAGATGACGCGCGGCTTGCCCACGGTCAGTTCGTACCCCTCGCGGCGCATGTTTTCCAGCAGGATGCCCAGGTGCAGGAGCCCTCGTCCCGAGACCTTGAACTCGTCGCGTGTCTCGCCGGGTGCGACGCACAGGGCCACGTTCGACTGGAGTTCCTTCTGGAGCCTCTCGTGCAGGTGGCGGCTGGTGACGAACTGCCCTTCCCTGCCGGCAAAGGGACCGTCGTTGACGCGGAAGGTCATGTGCAGCGTGGGCTCGTCGAGGTGGACGGGCGGCAGAGGGCGGGGGTCGTCGGGGTCGGCCAGGGTGTCGCCGATCTCGACCGTTTCGAGACCCACGACGGCGCAGATGTCGCCCGCGTCGATGCGGTCGACCTCCACGCGGCCCAGGCCGTCGAAGCGGAGCAGCCCGCTCACGCGCTGCAGCCGCCGGTTGCCGTGGCGGTCGATGGTCAGGACGTTGGACCCCGCGCGGAAGGTACCCGCGAAGACGCGGCCGATGCCGATGCGGCCGACGTAGTCGTTGTAGTCGAGCGTGGTGATGAGCACCTGGAGCGGGGCCTCCGGGTCGAACTGCGGCGCCGGCACGTGCCGCACGATCGTGTCGAACAGGGCGTGGATGTCGCCGCGCCCGTCGGCCGGGCGAAGGGCCGCGTCGGTCACGGCCCATCCCTCGCGGCCCGAGGCGTAGACGACGGGAAAGTCGAGGGCGTGGTCGTCGGCCCCGAGGTCAACGAGCAGGTCGAAGACCTGGTCGAGGACGGCGCTGTGGCGCTCCTCGGGGCGGTCCATCTTGTTGATGACCACGATGGGCCGGAGGCCGTTGGCGAGGGCCTTGCCGAGGACGTAGCGTGTCTGGGGCATGGTGCCGTCGACGGCGTCGACGAGCAGGAGGGCCCCGTCGGCCATCTTGAGGACGCGTTCGACCTCTCCGCCGAAGTCGGCGTGGCCGGGGGTATCGATGATGTTGATGTGGTAGTGGCGGCCGGCCCGGTCGGCGTAGCGGATGGCGCAGTTCTTCGCCAGGATCGTGATGCCGCGCTCGCGTTCCAGGGGGTTCGAGTCGAGGATGCACTCGCCCTGGAGTTCGCCCTGGCGGAACTGTCCGCTCTGGCGGAGCAGTTCGTCAACGAGGGTGGTCTTGCCGTGGTCGACGTGGGCGATGATGGCGACGTTGCG
>DATKXP010000495.1:0-2066 GCA_035529015.1 Phycisphaerae bacterium
GCCGTGCCACCCACGGCTGGGCAAGCCAGCCGCGCCACACGCGTGGCCATGCGCTGCCCCCGCCCGCCGAGACCATGGCCACCCGACATCAGGTGGCCATGCCACCCGCCGAGACGGCCGCGCCCTGGTCGCCCGCGGTGCCCGACACGGTCGCGACAGGCTCAACCCTCGCCGCCGACGACCTCGTCGATGCCCTCGCGCTGCCGGCCCTCGACGTACAACTCTGAGAAGTCGTCTTGAGACACGGCTCACTACAGCGAGCCCACGGCGGCAAGAGGGCGTCTCGGCATCACGCCACGCCCCCGGCGGATCGTAGACGCGAACGGTTCATGATCGTGACGCGTCAGAATGAGAGGGCGGTGCGATTAGTGGATGGGCTTTGACAGATTCGCCAGCTCGCCGGATAATGCCCGCGTCGTTCGGCAAGAGCATCTTTCTCACAGGCCTCGTGGCGGAGGGGGTGGTACGTGCTTTGTGTCAGGCCGTCCGTTCTTGTGTATTGCCTCGTTTTCGCCGGATTCACCCCTGGCCTCTTCGCCGATGAGGCCGAGGACAAGGCCGTCGCCCTGTTCAACTCCCTGTTCGGCAGCGACATCGAGCGCGTCACGAAGACTCGGGACAGGACGGATGACGTGGAACTGGCGCAGCGTCTGCTCGAGGCTGCGCGGCAGGACAGCGCCGGCAAGCCGGCGCTGGTGGTCGTGCTGTGCGAGAAGGCGGCCGAGTTGGCCGAGGGTCATCCGGACGGCTACGTCACGGCGCTCGCGGCGATGGAACTGCTGATCGAGTCGGCGCCCGAAAGGGCCGGCGCGTGCGCCGTGGGCGTCCTCGCCATCCGCCAGAAACAATACGAGCGGGCGCGCGGCGAGGCGAAGGTCGTAGCAGCCGACGCCCTCATTGATGCCCTGCTCGACATGGCGGACTCGCAGGAAGCGTCGGACGACCTGTCGGCAGCGGCCGCAACCTGCCGCCGGGCCGAGGCCACCGCCCGAGCCATGAAGATCCCCTGGCACGCATCCATCGAGGTCCGGGCAAAGCGTCTGGCGCGCCTCGTCAAGGCGGGCGGCGAGATCGACGGCCTCAAGGCCGCCCTCGCCAAGGACCCGGGAGACGCGGCGGCGCGCGAGCGGCTCGTGCGCCTGTGCCTCGTGGACCTGGACGATCCGGTCAAGGCCGCCGAGCACGTCGAGGGCGTTGCGGACGCTTCGCTCCGCAAGTATGTCACGGCGGCGGCGAAGGGGGTGGAGGCCCCGCCGGAACTGGCGTGTCTGGAACTGGGGAACTGGTACCGGTCGCTCGGCAACGACGCCACCGAGGACGGCAAGGCCGCCATGCTAGCCCGGGCCGAACTGTACTACGAGCGGTTCCTCGACGTGCACGCAGCCGCCAACCTGGACCGGGCGGGCGCCACAATGGCCCTGAGAAAGGTCGAGGCGGAACTCGAGAGACTGGGCCGTCCGCCGGTCGGCTCGCCCGCCTCTGCCGCAGACGCCTCGGCCCAGACGGTCAAGCCCGGCCAGTGGGTGGAGCTGATTGGGCTGATCGATCCGAAGCGTGATACGGTCTCCGGCACGTGGCAGCGTCGCGGGCGCAGTCTGGCACTGTCATCGCCCGCCGAGCAGAACCGGGCCGCGGCGCCGATTGCGCCGGCGGGAAGTTACACGCTTGACGCGCGGTTCGTCCGCGTCTCGGGTGACGACACGGTGTGTTTCGTCCTGCCCGTCGGGTCGCGCAGCATCTCGGTCTTCTTCAGCGCCTGGCAGAGTGCCGTGCACGGCCTGAGCGACGTCAAGGGCCAGGATGCCCGGTCCAACGAGACGGGCGTGAAGCCCGGCATCCTGAGGAATGGCGTGACATACCGGGCGTGCATGACCGTCAAGGTCCGCGGTGAACGGGCCCGGATCACGGTGCGGTTGAACAACAAGCCCCTGATCGCCTGGGAAGGGCCTCTGACCGACCTTTCGCCGCAGACCAGTTGGGCGTCTCCCAGGCCGGGCCAGCCGGCCTTCGGCACGTCACACTCGGACGCGGTGTTTCGCAGCGTGCGGCTGAGGATGCTCTCTGGC
>DATKXP010000496.1:0-4261 GCA_035529015.1 Phycisphaerae bacterium
GGGGGCGATGGCGAGCACTGGCGGGCAAGCCGCCAGTGGCACCCGCGCGCGCTGGCGGGCCGGCGGCACGGCCTGCGATTCAATCATGCGTCGGGGGTGCGGGCGCGTGGACGGCGCGCAGGCGCGGATGGACACAGAGTATACCTGAACCGCACGCGCAGCGAGAGGCTCAAGTTTGCCGCCTACCTGATGAGACAAGGCCCCCGCGACGGCATCACGGGGGCCAAGTTGTCTCGGTGCGCAGATGGCTTCTAACGTTCAGACATCTCCGTTCTCATTTGCTCCATTGCCACCGTGCGGTAGAGGTTCTCCCAGTGGCTGCGATTCTTGCCGATGGCGTTCGGGTTCCTGCCAGTCTTGTCGCTGACGTCCTTGGTACTCGCCATCATTTGACTTGCGACTTTTCTCAGGATTTCGAGGACGCAGGTGAAGTTTCCCCCGCGCCACTTGAATGTGCCGGACCTCTTGTCGTGGGTAACCATCCAACGAAAAGCGCCCAGCATGGGATACAAGGCCCCGTCGTACAGTTTCTTCTTGGCATTCTTGCCTATAAAAACGAGACTGTGTTCACCTCGCTTCCGGTGAGATACGAAGGCGAGTTTCCCGGCGTGGCCGCCAGCCACATTGTGGCTTTCGATGACAGCCAGTTGCACATGATCGTGCAGTCGCAGGATGTCGGGCAGAATAGGCACGAGCTTCTTGTATGTGGAGGTCTTACTAAGGTATTCGTTGAGGGTGGCCTCCTTGCTGGTGTAAGCCTTGATCGGCAGTGCCGCACCTTCGTTCGGGTACAGGTCTACGTTGAACAACGTCATCCAGGACACCACGTCGCGGGCGTCGTAGGGCCTGCTTGCAGAGTTCTTTTCATTCTCCCTGTAAGCGATCCTGTCGACAAAGGCACAGCCAGAGAGCGCGTCTCCGATCCAGTCGAACTTGCCCGCGAGGTTGGCCAGGCTCATCTCCTGGACCTGCACCGAAGTATTCAGTCCGCCGGCGATGTAGGTTATCCAATCGGGGTGAATGCCCTGGAGAACCTCGATCCTGACGAACTGCTCGGGCGGGCACCCGTTTTCACCGTCATCGATGGCTTCCCTGATGACTTTGTATGTATGGCCGCCATCGACTATGCCTTGCTTCTTGCCTCCTCCGGAGTCGAAGGTGAGTTTGAACGTGCCCTTGTCATCCAGTTGCTCGATGGAGTCGCAGATGATGGTGATGCCTTTGTTCTTAAGGTGGAAGGAGTTCTCCGGAGAACCGTCCTCGTCGTTGAGAAGGCTACTCTTGACCTGTTTGTAGAGCCAGTGGTCTGTCTTTTGGGCTCGCGGGTTGGGGTCGAGCGGTATGCCATCCGGCAGGTGGGCCGCTCGGCAGAGGAGAATGTGCCGGTCTACACCTTTGAAAACCGGGTCCGGCATCCTGCGGGAGTACTCAGACTTGATCGTTGCTTGTACCATGATAAAACCCTTTCAGTTGCGGTGTCCGTTGTCCAACGGCACCAATCCCAACCGGTGTGCGAGTCCACGCACCCGGAACACATAGCATTCTAGCGGAAAGTGCAGAGGGTGTCAATGGCAAAATCCCTGGACCCATGCCGGGTGGAGCATCCACCCTACGCACTCGGACGGCGTCCGATTACGCGGCGTCCCACGGGTGGAGGACGACTTTGCCGCAGGCGCCGGTCAGTTGGAGTTCCCAGGCGTCGCGGACTCCCGTCATGGGGAAGGTGTGGGTGATGAGTTGGTCCATGGGGCCGGGCGAGCGGCGGATGACGTCCATCACCGCCGGGGCGTCGCCCAGCGGATAGTGCCACACGCCGTGCAGCGTCAGGCCCTTGCGGATGGTGTCGTCCGAGACGTTTATCGTGAGGTCACCGGCCTCGCCGACGAAGGCGACCTGGCCTCGTCGCCGCGCGGCATCGATCATGAGGCGCTGGGCCTCGCGCGCGCCGGAACAGTCGACGGCCGCATCGACGCCCCGGCCGTCGGTCAGGTCCATAATCTGCTTGAGGGCGTCGGGGGCGGCGGGGTCGATGACCGTCTCGGCCCCGAGTTCCCGGGCCAGGGCCGCGCGGTACGCGTGACCCTCGACGCCGATGACCCGGGCCCCGCGATAGACGGCGTTGATGACGCCGCCCAGGCCCACCGGCCCGAGGCCCGTCACGAGGACCGTGTCGAGGCCCGAGACGTTCATCCGCTGCATGGCCTGGAAGGTGGGTCCCAGGCCGCAGCAGGCCATGCCGGCGTGCTCGTACGATAGGCCGTCGGGGATGGGCACGAGTTGCCAGTCGGCCTTGACGAGGTACTGGGCGTAGGTGGCGGTGCCGGCGGCGTTGCCGGTGACCTGCCGGACGTCGACCGGGTGCCGGCAATGGATGTACTCGCCCGCCAGGCACAGGGGACACGTGCCGCAGGCGTCCACCGGCATGACGACAACCCGCTGTCCGACGCGGACGCGTCCGGGCTGGGCCACCTCGACGACCTCACCGGCGGCCTCGTGGCCGAGGTTCTCGGCCGTCCGGTTGTCGCGATAGGCCTTGTACTCGGTGCACATGGGCGCGGCGATGTTTTTGACGACGACGTAGTCGCCCTTGGCCCGGGGGTCGGGCCGCTCGACGATCTCGACTTGCCTGGGGCCGGTGACGGTGACTTGTTTCATGCCGATTCGGCCTCCACTCGCCCGTGCTGGCGGCGCGCCCGCCAAGGCGGGCGTCCGCTCCCCTTCGGGTCGCGGCTAAAAGGTGTTTCACGGCTATTACTTCGTGTGCCACGGCTCGCCTTCGGGTCGCGGCTAAAAGGCCATCATGCCACGGTCGCCGCGGGCCTGCAACTGTGTTTCGACGGTTGCTTGACACGTGCGGCGCGGGGGGCTACGCTGGCCGCATGGTCTGAGCCAATCGCGAGGATCCCTGTCGGGGTCTCTTGCGGCAGCCTATGAAGGAGGTGGCCGATGAACGGTGGTCTGAAACGTCGTGATTTCTTGAGGGCGGGCGCCGTGGCGGGGGCGGGGCTGGTGGTGCTGCGGTCGGGAATCGTGTCGGGTGCCGACGCGCCCAGCAACAAACTGAACGTTGCCGGCATCGGCGTGGGCGGTCGCGGATGGTCCGACATCAACGACTGCGCCAGCGAGAACATCGTGGCCTTGTGCGACGTGAACGAGCAGAGCCTCGCCAACGCCGTCAAGAAATGGCCCAAGGCCCAGACCTACAAAGACTGGCGGAAGTGCCTCGAACAGAAAGACATCGACGCCGTGGTCTGCGGCACGACCGACCACACGCACGCGTTCATCAACGTGTGGGCGATGAATCGCGGCAAACACGTGTACTGCGAGAAGCCCCTGGGCAACTCGGTGGAAGAGGCCCACCTGGTGCGCGAGACGTACCTGAAGCACAAGGACAAGATCGCCACGCAGCACGGCACGCAGATTCACGCCTCGGACAATTACCGTCGGATGGTCGAGTTGATTCGCGGCGGGGCCATCGGCAAGCCGCAGGAGGCCCGCGTCTGGTGCAGCCGCGCGCCCACCGGCGGCGATTACCTGCCCGCCGAGGGCGAGCCGCCCAAGCACATCGACTGGGACCTCTGGATCGGCCCGTCGCCCATGCATCCCTACAACAAGGGGTACTTCGGCGGATGCCTGGCGTGGAACCGGTTCTGGGATTTCGGTTCCGGCCAGATCGGCGACATGGGCAGTCACATGATGGACATGCCGTTCTGGGCCCTGGACCTGGGGGTGCCGACCAGCTGCAAGGCCGAGGGCTCCGAACCCAAGAGCGACGCCACCTGCCCCATCTGGCTGACGGCCGAGTGGGACCACCCCGCCAACGACTGGCGGCCGGCCGTCAAACTCTATTGGTACGATGGCGGCAAGAAACCCGGCGTGCCGTCGAAAATCTTCAACCGTGACAGCGACGCCATGTTCAAGGGCGTCATCTTCAAGGGCGACAAGGGATACCTTCTGTGCGACTACGATTACCGCATCGTCATGCCCACGAGCGGCGACATGACGCAGTACAAGTCGCCGAAGAAGGAAGACCTGATCCCGCCGTCGAAAGGCCATCACCGCGAGTGGATCGAGGCCGCCAAGACCGATAAGAAGACCACCTGCAACTTCGATTACGCCGGCGGCGAGGTCGAGAACAACCTCCTGGCCCTGGCGGCGTACCGCGTGGGTAAACCGCTGGAGTGGGACTCGAAGAACCTCAAGGCCACCAACTGCCCCGAGGTCGACCAGTTCATCCGGAAGACCTATCGCAAGGGGTGGG
>DATKXP010000497.1:0-2040 GCA_035529015.1 Phycisphaerae bacterium
GTGGCACCCGCCGCAGCGGCTTGGTACGATGCCGCCTGGGCGAACGAACGCGCTCCAACATCAACAAGGAGAGGCCGATGCGAGGTACCGCGTGCGTCATTGCGATAGCCCTGCTGGCGGGCCACGCGTGGGCGGGCGAGGTGTGGCCTGAGTTTCGCGGCCCCACGCGCGACGGCCACGCCGACGCGACCGGACTGCCGCTTACGTGGAGCGAGAGCGAAAACGTCACATGGAAGACCGCCATCCACGACCGCGGCTGGTCGTCGCCCGTCATCTGGAAGGATCAGATCTGGCTCACCACCGCCACCCTCAAGGGCAACGAGATGTTCGCCGTGTGCGTGGACCGCGCCGGCGGCAAGATCGTTTACGACGTCAAGGTGTTCGACGTCGAGGAGCCGCAGCGGATCGCCCCGGTGAACAGTTACGCCTCGCCCACGCCGGCCATCGAGGACGGCCGCGTCTGGGTCCATTACGGCACCTACGGCACGGCCTGTCTCGACACGAAGACGGGGGCGGTCCTGTGGACCCGCCGCGACCTGGCCTGCGACCACCACATGGGCCCCGGCTCGTCGGTCATGCTGTTCGAGAACCTGCTCATCTTCCACGTGGACGGCTGCGACGTGCAGTACGTCGTGGCCCTCGACAAGGCAACCGGCAAGACCGTGTGGAAGACCGACCGTTCGGTCGATTACAGCAGCGTGAACCGCTACCACCGCAAGGGCTTCTGCACGCCCATCGTGGTCGAGGCGGCGGGCAGGCTGGAACTCATCAGCCCGTGCTCGAAGGCCATCTTCGCCTACGACCCGCGCACGGGGAAGGAACTGTGGAAGATCCGCCACGGCGGCTGGTCGATGACGCCGCGCCCGCTCGCGGGCCACGGGCTCGTCTACGTCATCATGGACTTTGACTTCCCCGAACTGTGGGCGCTGCGGCCCGGCGGCGCCGGCGACGTGACCGACAGCCACGTCGTCTGGACCATTCCCAAGGGCAACCGGATGCCCAAGACGCCGTCGCTCCTGTTGATCGGCGACCTGCTCTACATGGTGCGCGACACCGGCACGGCCGCGTGCGTGGAGGCCAAGACCGGCAAGATCGTGTGGCAGGAACGGATCGGCGGCGAGTACGCCTCCTCACCCCTCTACGCCGGCGGCCGCATCTACTTCTTCGGCCTGACCGGCAAGACCACCGTCATCGAACCCGGCCGCGAGCGCAAGGTCCTGGCCGTCAACGCCCTCGACGGCAAGATGATGGCCTCCCCCGCCGTCGCCGGCAACGCCCTGTTCCTGCGGACCGAGACGCACCTGTACCGTATCGAGGAGTAGTCGGGGTGGCCGTACTTGCATTTGTTTAGCGTGTCGGTCAAGGCTGTCACCCTGAGCAAAGCGAAGGGTCTCGCCGTGGGAAAGACGAAACAGCAACGACCACCCTGGCAGAGAATGCGCTGCTTCGGCGTCGCGGCGGCCTGGGAAGGCCGCCGCGCGGAGTACGTGTTTAACGTCCCGCGTGGTGGCCTTCCTAGGCCACCACGAGAATGCGCTGCTTCGGCATCGCAGCGGCCTGGGAAGGCAGCCGCGCGGAGTTTGCGGGTCACAGGGTCCACGGCGACCGCATCGGGCGGCCGAGCCAGCGGTTGGCGTCGTCGTCGCCGATGAAGACTTCCTTCGCCGGGTCCCACGTCAGCGCTCGGCCCGTCCAGTGGGCGATGCACCCGAGGTGCGAGAGGATGGTCGATTGGCACCCGACCGACACGTCGCAGGCGGGCCGCTCGCGCGTCCGGATGCAGTTCAGCCAGTTCTGATGGTGGCCGACGACCGAGCCCTGACCGCCGGGCCGGCGGCGAGCCCCCTCCAGAATCTCCGCGGGGTAGGTCTTGAGGTAGCCGCCCCGGCCGACCTGGACCCAGCCGTTCTCGCCCACGAACAGGGCGCCGAAGTTGGTCAGGCGCGTCTTCACGTCCCAGCCCTCCGGCACGAACACATTCCGTCCGTCCAAGTGGGGGCCGACCACCTGGAGCAGCACACCGCTCGCGTACCGGTAGGT
>DATKXP010000498.1:0-5857 GCA_035529015.1 Phycisphaerae bacterium
GGGCTCGGGCGTGATCCGGACGGCGCCCGGCAGGCTGTAACTCACGGTCATGCCCTGGGCCACGACGTCGCTGATGTCGTCGAAGGCGCCGGACAGGACGCCGGTGTAGGTCATGATGGTGTACTCCTCTTCGGTCAGGAGACCGTCGATCGAGAGGATGCCGGCCAGGGCGAGGTCGCCGTCCACGGTGACGAGGTCGATGAGTGCGGCGTCGACGTCAACGTCGAAGGTGGCGGCGGCGTCGAGCGCCAAGCTGCCGACCACGTCGATCTGTCCGACGCTGCTGCCGGGGGCCAGGGCGCCGGTGACGACGAGGTCGTCGATGATCGTGCCTTCGCCGGTCACGTTGTTGAGGGTCGTCGGCACGACGTCAAAGACGAATCCGCCCAGTTCATCGAAGTCGAGGCTGGTCTGATCGCCGGTCGCGTGCGAGGTCACGGCCAGGCCGACGTAGATGGTGTCGGTCATGGCCACGTCGAGCAGGGTCGGCGAGGTGACCTTCCCCTCGGTGTCCCAGGCGGGGTCGTTGATGAGGTTCCATCCGACGGCGGGGTCTTCGCTCCAATAGTAGTCGAAGGAGGTGCCGTCGCCGTGATAGACGAGCCTGAGATAGAGGGGCGTGTCGTGGGCGGTCCGTTGCCCGATGTAACTGGCGGTGCCGGGACTGGTGGCGCAGCCGATGCTGGCGACGTTGTCGTCCGGGCGGATCTGGGCGTTGATGCCGTTGCCGTCGGAGTCGGCGATCAGGGTGAAGGCGTTGCGGGAGTCGGCGTTGAGCGAGTCGCGGACCATCAGGCCGCCCTTTCGCCAGCCGTTGCTTCCCCCGACGTACCCGTTGGCGCCGACGAGGGCGGTGATGTCGAACGCCTGGCCGACGTCGAACGCCTGGCACGCGAAGTAGCAGCCGTCGGACGAGCCCCAGATGTCGCCGCCGCTGGCGGTGACGGTGTAGGTGAGGGTCTCGCCGTTGACGGCCAGGCTGCCGCCGACGGGGAAGTTGGTGTTCGTGTCGTTTCCGAGGCTGACCCCCACCAACGGTGCGGGGCCCTGGGTGTGGGCCGTCAGGACGGTGCCGGGGCCGCCCAGGATCAGGGTCTCGGCGCCGCCGCGCGCCACGTCGCCCGTGACCTGGAAGGCGCCGGTCGTGGCGGTATAGGTGGCGTTGCCGAGTGTCATGACGCCCGCCTCGGCCACGGTCACGGTATGGGCTCCGGCGTGGAGCGAGGTGTTGCTGACCGTGAGGTTCGTGGTGTTGATGCCGGTGCTGAGGTTGACCTGTCCGGTGCCCGAGACGCTGAGGTCCTCGACGGTCGCGCCGGCCAGGTTCACGGTTCCCTGGTCCACGGCGAGGTTGCCGCCGGCGACGCTGCCGGCAACGTTGAGGATGTAGTTGTCGGTGGTCCGCAGGGTGAGCGTATTGCCGCTGTTGATGGTGACGCCGTTGCCACCGCTTCCGAGGTTGACGGTCATGGGTCCGGCGTGCCCGGCGGTGCCGGCGCCGGCGGTGATGGCGCCGTTGGCGTCGGCGACGACGGCGTTGTCGTAGGTGACGGGCGAGGTGGCGGCCGGCTTGGCCGACAGGAGGAAGTCGCCGCCGCTGACTTTCAGCGTCGCCTCATCGAAGGGGTTCGAGGCGTGGTAGCCGACGACGGTGCCGCCCTGGGCGTTGATGGTGGCGGTGGCGGCCAGGTCGGTGCCGGCGTTGTCGAGCACGAGCGTGCCGGTCCCGGTCTTGGTGATGACGACGTTGGGCGCGGCGCTGCCGTCAATGGCGCCCAGGTCGAGGCCCGCCCCCGGGTCGAAGCCGACGTCGGTGGCGCCGGCCTCGATGGTGGTGCCGCCGGTGAAGGAGAGCCCCGCGCCATAGAGCGACGTGGTGGCCAGCGTGCCGCCCTGTTTCATGGTCAGACCGGCGAAAGCCGTGTCGGACGTGCACTGGGAGGCGAGCGTGGCGGTGCCGGCATCGACGGTCACCTGGAGGGCCGAGAAGTCGGGCGGCGTGTGGGTGGCGTAGGTCTCGGCGATCTCGGCGGCCGTCAGGGCCCGGTCGTAGAGGTACAGGTTGTCCATGGCGCCCATGAACGAGCGGCCGGTGTTCCAGGCCTCGCGGCCGATGATGACGTCGACGCTGTTGACGGTGTCCATGGCCCGGTTGCTGAGGGCAGCGGGCGTTTCAGGTTGGCCGTCCACGTAGAGTTGGATGTCCTGGACCTGCGTGGCGCCGTCCGGCACGACGACCGCGACGTGGTGCCACGCATCGTCGTTGACCACGGTCTCGCCGACGATGTAGCCGCCGTTGACCTCGACGCGGATGTTGCCGTCCACGGGTCCGTTATCGTCCTGGACGCGGAAGATCCACTTCTGTCCGGGGCTGTCGGTCCCCCAGGACATGATGTTGGCGTCGGCCTTGGTGTCGGACGCCTTGATCCAACCGGCTATGGTCCTGGCGCCCGTGCCGGAGATGCCCTGGTAGCCGACGATGCTGACCTGGTCATCGGATCCGTCGAACTGAAGCGCACCGGTGCCGATAAGGCCGGCCACCCACTGCGAGTCGTCCACGGGGAAGTTTTCGAGGGTGCCGTCGTTGGTTCCCGGACTGGCGGCGTTTTGGGCGTTGGTGCCGGTCCCGTCGTCGAAGGCCCAGTGGGCCACGACGTTGCCGCTCGGTGCTGCGCCCGACGCGGCTGCGCCGACGACGTCGGCAAAGGCGTACGTGCCGCCGGCCAGGACAAGCGTCTGGGCGTTGCCGAGCGGTTTGGCGACGGTGTGCCCCTGGAGCGAACTGCCTTCGACCCTGAAGGACGACCCGGCCACGGTCGAGACGGTCTGGAGGTCGAACGCCGCGCCGCCTGCGAGGGTCAGCGCGGTGGCGGTGCCGTTGTCGGAGTAACTGGCCACGGCCATGCTTCCGCCCGCGCTGAGCGTGGAGTTGCCGTCGGCCGTCAACGTGGTGACGGCGCTGCCCCCGCCGATGGCGAGCGTCGAGTTGTTCAGGGCGGCCGAACCGATGGTCATGGCGGTGCCCGCAGTGAGTGTGGCGTTGTTATCGGCCGTGAGGGTGCCGATGGAGCCTCCTGCGCCCACGGCCAGGGTCGAGTTGTTGAGGACCACCGAGCCGCCGGCGGCGTCGAGGTCGGTGACGACGTCGAGCCTTCGGGTGGGAGCGACGGCGATGGTGCCGCCGCCGGTGATCGTCAGTTTCAGTGCGGTCTGATCGGCGTCGGCCACGGTGACGGTGTCAGGCGTGTTGATGACTGCTTTGATGGTGGCGTCGGGGAAGTTGGGCGGCGGCGGCGGGTTGTCGCCGGTCCACTTGGCCTCACCCCACTTGCCGCTGCCGTGCGTGGCGCCGTCCCACGTCAGTTCGGGGATGACGATCCACATGGTGGAGATGCTTACGCCCTGGAGGCCGTTGATGTCGGCGCTCAACAGGCCGCCTCCGCCCAGGCGCTCCGAGACGGTCTCGACGTACTCGCCGCTGTCGAGATCGACGAGGACACCGGACCAGTTGCCCACGTCCTGGACTTCGCTGTTTCGGCTGTAGGTGCCCGTCTGGCCGTAGGGGTAGATGTCGGTGCCGTTTTCCTGCCACCGCTGCCAGAACATGCCCCTCGCGGCGCCGTCATCGGCGTCATACAGGGCAGCGAGGAAGAGGTAGTCGTCGTCTGCCGCGACGCCGACCTGGCTGTCGTTGTGGGTAAAACTGGGGTCGTTCTCGAGTTCGGTGTCCCACCCGAGGGCGGTGGTGGTGTTGGGGTTAAAGTCGTCGGCCCCGGAGTCGCGGAGGCGGATGTAATCGGCGTCGTCGGAGAGTTTGACGATCGTGAGGGCGGTCCTGCCGCCGATGTACGTCAGCTGTTCGGAGTTGGCGCCGAGGATGCCCTCGACGTTCAGAACCTGGTTCGGGGCGGTGGTTTCGATGATGGTGCCGATGGATGCGGCGCCCTGGAAGCAGTCATTGCCGTTCGAGTTGCCCCTCAGGTAGACGGTTGTCAGGGACCCGTCCACCTCCGTGCCGTCGAGCGTCAGCCTCTGCGTCATGGAGATCCGGGTGCCGTTGTCCGGGCGCTCGCCGTACGTGTTGGCCAGCACCAGGTAGTGTCCGGCCTTCTTGAGCATGACGTCCTCGCTGCCGCCCGTGTGAACGAACGAGCCGGGGTCCACCTCGTCCTGGGTGTCGTACTGGACGGGGACCCAGGTGGAGGTGTCGTTGGGCCCGGCCTGGTTGCCCGCGAGGCTGAGGCGGAGGTAATCGGCATTGTCGTTCAGTTTCAGGATCTGGATGCCGGCGGTATCGGCGGCCCTGGCGATGGTGGCGCTGTTGGCGTCGGTGCGGAAGGACTGCAGCGACAGGATGCCGGGGTCGGCCGCATCGACGTAAACGATGCCGCCGCCGGCCGTGAGCGTTTCGTCCTGGGCGTCCGCCCTCCTGATGTAGCCCTGCGACCATCCGGTGGCCAGATCCGTCCCGTCCAGCGCCAGTTGCGACTGGACCTCGGAGCGGTTGGTGCCGCCGGTCGAGTCGAAGCGCGAACTGTAGAGGACCAGGTGATGGCCCTCCGACAACTGGATGTCGGTGTTGCCCCCGCCGTTCAGCGCGTACACACCGTCGGCGCGGACGGACGTGTCCCAGTCGTGGGTGAAGTCGGTCGTCGGGATGTCGTCTCCGGCGGTGGCCTCGCGGAAGATGGCGATGTCGCCGGTCGTGCCGACCGGGGCTGCACGAGCCGTCCGAGTCGCAACGGGGCACACGGCCACCAGGAAACTGAGGGCACCGTAGACGAGTGAGCGCAGTGCTTTCATCGGAAAACTCCTTCTCTTCCGACGAACGACCGCCGAGGCGACGTGCCCCGGCACCCGGCCGACGGGGGTCCAGGGACTCAAAGTCCCGCAACCAGCCAAGACTCTCTCCGCCCCCGCAAGCAACGGCTCGCTGCGCCCGCGCCTGCACGTGGCGCGTGCCCCTCCCCGATATGCAATGGGATTTGGAACGCCGAGGCACTTGGCCTCGGCCCCCTGCACCCTAAGTATGGCCCAAAACACCCCGAAAATCAAACCGAGACGGCCAAAAAATGCGGGAAAACGCGACTTTTTTGAATCGGCCATAATGGCAGAAACTGCGTTAAGTTCTTGTTTGGAAAGCGGTTGCGCCACAAGAACGCCCGAAACACTTTTATCGGCCACCTTCAATTGCTCCGTGCCCGGGGGGCAAGAACCCGGGCTCGACGGGAAACAGGGGCTCGCCTCCGTCCCGGGCTGCGGCCGCAGCCGGGCAAGTGCCCCCTTGGCCGGCGCCGCGAAGATGCTGCCGCGCGGTTGAAAATGTCGGCTCGGCCGCCTATGATACATGCTTTGAGGGACGTATCCGGAGGGGCGGAGGGAACCGCGTGAGTCAGCCCTTTGAGGCCGTGAAGGTCTCGGACCGCGTGTGGTGGGTCGGCGCCGTCGATTGGGGCATTCGCGATTTCCACGGGTACGCCACCAGCCGCGGCACCACCTACAACGCGTACCTCGTCCTGGCCGACAAGGTAACGCTCATCGATACGGTGAAGGCGCCGTTCATGGATGAGATGATGTCGCGGATCGCCTCGGTGGTCGAGCCGGCCAGGATCGACTACATCATCTCGAACCACTCGGAGATGGATCACACCGGTTGCCTGCCGCAGGTCATGGCTGCGGCCGGGCCCGAGAAGGTCTTCGCCTCGAAGAACGGCGTCGAGGCGCTCGAGGCGCACTTCCGCCTGGGCGGTCGCGTGACGGCGGTGGCCGACGGCGAGACGGTCAGCCTGGGAGACGCCCGTGTCACGTTCGTCGAGACGCGGATGCTGCACTGGCCCGACAGCATGGTCAGTTACCT
>DATKXP010000499.1:0-11147 GCA_035529015.1 Phycisphaerae bacterium
CATCACGGCACTGATCCTGGCGAGTGGCCTGAACGCTCGGGCGCAAGGCGGCGCCGAAAAAGGGCCCCTGCGGGTCTTCGTCCTCGTGGGGCAATCCAACATGCAGGGAAAGGGCAAGATCCAGCACCTTGACGAACTGACTGCCGACCCGGAGTACCAACACCTCAAGAAGGACGGGAACTGGGTTGACCTCGATGACGTGTGGATCAAGTACTGGGACAAGAAGGGGAAACTGACCGTCGGATACGGGAGCCCGGAGGACCGGATCGGCCCGGAACTCGGTTTCGGCCACGTCGTCGGCGCCAAACTGGCGAACCAGGTCTTGATCCTCAAGGTGGCCTGGGGTGGACAGAGCCTCGGCCGCGACTTCCGGCCGCCGAGTTCCGGACTGCCCAGCGACGAAGCGCTTCAGAAAATCGTGGACCAGACCAACGAGCGCAACAAGAAGCGAAACCGGCCCGAGGTCACGCTCAAAGAGGTCAAGGCGACGTACGGCCAACGGTATCGCGACGTCATCCAGGAGGTGCACACCGTCCTGGCCGACATCAAACAGGTCTTCCCGGCGTACGACGGCTCGGGGTACGAACTCTCGGGCCTCGTGTGGTTCCAGGGCTTCAACGACGTTATCAACGACGAGTACCGCGCGGAGTACGGCAAGAACATGGTCAACTTCATCCGAGACGTCCGCAAAGACCTTGGCGTGCCGGCGTTGCCCATCGTCATCGGCGAACTGGGCATGAACGGCGTCACGGTCGATCCGCGATATGCCCACAAGCACTATGCCATCCGTGCCGCCCAGGAGGCCCCGTCGAAAATGCCCGAGTTCAAGGGCACCGTCGCGTACGCGCGGACGAGTCCGTACGTCGTCACAGAGGGAAAGGGGTATGACGGCGGCTACCACTACCGCGGCCGTGCCGACACGTTCTACAAGATCGGCGTCTCCTTCGGTGAGGCGATGCTCGGGCTCATCAAGACGGCGCCCACGGTGAATGAGGAAGCCGTCAGGGCGGCCGGCAAGCAGGCCAAAGCCACGTACGGGTTCTGACCGGCTTCCGTTGTTGAGGGGGGGCATGCCGTGCGGTTAGAATACACGGGAGACGGGCCAAGGAGGGGTTGGAGGAAAACGCTATGAAGAACGTGGATCGAATCATCGCCGTGGTTGCGGTTTGTGTCCTCTTGATCGGCGCCGGCTGTGTCTTCGCACAGGATTGGCCTCAGTGGCGGGGGCCCAATCGGGATGGGAAGGTCAGCGGGTTCACCGCACCCCAGACATGGCCCAACGCCCTGACGCCGAAGTGGAAGGCGACGGTGGGATCGGGCGACGCCACGCCCGCCCTGGTGGGCGACAAACTCTACGTCTTTGCGCGGCAGGGCCAGGACGAGGTCACCCTGTGTCTGAACGCGGCCGACGGAAAGCAGGTGTGGCAGGACAAGTACGCGGCACAGGCCGTGACCGGAGCCGCCGCGCGCCATCCGGGACCCAGGAGTTCCCCCGCCGTGGCGGACGGCAAGGTCGTGACGCTGGGCGTGGGCGGGGTCGTTTCCTGCCTCGACGCCGCCACCGGCAAGCTCGCCTGGCGCAAGGACCCGTATCCGGAGGTCGTTCCCACGTTCTTCACGTCCATGTCGCCGATCATCGTGGACGGGATGGCCGTCGCGCACGTCGGCGGGAAAGGCAAGGGGGGAATCATTGCGTTCGACCTTGCCACCGGCGACCAGAAGTGGAAATGGGCCGGCGAAGCCCCGGAGTACGCATCGCCCGCCCTGCTGACGGTGGAAGGCACGAAGCAGATCGTCACGCTGACCGAGAAGAGCGCTGTGGGCATCGGCGCGGCCGACGGCAAGTTGCTGTGGCAGGTCCCGTTCGCGCCCCAGAGCAGGGCTTACAACGCCGCCACGCCGATCGTCGATGGGCAAACGGTGATCATCACCGGCGCGGCCCGGGGCACCAAGGCCCTGAAGATCGAGAAACAGGGCGACGGCTTTGCCGCCAAGGAACTCTGGAGCAACCCGCAGGTCGCCGTGCAATTCAATACGCCCGTCCTGAAGGACGGCCTGCTCTTCGGCCTCACCGACCGAGGAAACCTCTTTTGCATCAACGCCGAGACGGGCAAGACGGCCTGGACCGACACGACCGCGCACGGCCGCGGCTTCGCAGCCGTTCTCGACGCGGACTCGTGCCTGCTGGCCCTGCCGAGCACCTCCGAACTCATCGCCTTCAAGCCCAGCGGCGAGGCGTACGGCGAACTCGCCCGGATCAAGGTGGCCGACACGCCCACCTACGCGCACCCGGTGCTCGCCGGAAACAGGGTCTTCGTGAGGGACCAGGAGACGGTGGCGCTGTTGACGATCCCGTGAGGTCGGCGGGCGCGGCAGGCGGTGTTCCCCGGCATGGTCCGAGAGATCGGTCTCAGGCACAGGCCCGCCATGGCCTGCAGTGGAGCGGGCGAAGGGATTCGAACCCTCGACGTCCAGCTTGGGAAGCTGACACTCTACCACTGAGTTACGCCCGCGTCGGCGGCCCCTATACTAGAGGCGCGAGCCGCCGGGTGTCAATCCGTTTTCGCAGCCGCCACGGCGCGGCGCCGACGGAGGGCGCGGCCGACGGTTTTCCGGAGGAATATCCGCCACCCCTGCCACCGTCGGCGGTTTCAGGTTACATACAGTGGAGTGTGCGCCTGCAGTCCACGAACGTCACGGAACCGGTAAACCCGGGCGAATGTGAACCCCTCCAGCGGAGGCCGATAGATGACCGACACACCCAAACCCGATGCAGAAGACCCGCGAGTGGCTCCCAAACTCGGCGAGGGCGACGATATCGAGGCCGTCAAGGCCCTGAACGTCGCCTACAAGAAGATGACCGAGCAACTGGCCCGCGTCATCGTCGGCCAGAACGCGGTCATCGAACAGATCCTCGTCGCCATCTTCTGTCGCGGCCACGCCTTGCTCGTGGGCGTGCCGGGTCTGGCGAAGACGCTCATGGTCAGCACCACGTCGCAACTGCTGCACCTGACGTTCAAGCGGATCCAGTTCACGCCCGACCTGATGCCGTCGGACATCACGGGCACCGACGTCCTGGAAGAGGACCGCACCACCGGCAAGCGCATCTTCCGCTTCGTCCACGGGCCGCTGTTCTCGAACATGATCCTGGCCGACGAGATCAACCGGACACCGCCCAAGACGCAGGCGGCCCTGCTCGAGGCCATGCAGGAGCACATGGTCACGTGCGGCGAGACGACCTACACGCTGCCCGAGCCGTTCTTCGTCCTGGCCACCCAGAACCCCATCGAGCAGGAAGGCACCTATCCCCTGCCCGAGGCGCAACTCGACCGCTTCATGTTCAACATCATGGTGGACTACCCCGACGCCGACGAGGAAATGGCCATCATCAAACAGGTCACCGGCACGTACGAGGCCGACCTGGACGTGACCCTGACCGGCGAGGACATCCTGCGGCTGCAGGACATTGTCCGCCGCGTGCCCGTGGCCGACCACGTGGTCCAGTACGCGAGAGACCTGGCGCGGGCCTCGCGGCCGAACCGGGCGGAGGCGCCGCCCTTCATCAGCGAACTCGTCCAGTGGGGCGCCGGCCCGCGCGCCGGCATCTACCTCATTCTGGCCGCCAAGGCCCGGGCCATCCTCCACGGCCGCTACCATGCGACCACCGAAGACGTGCGGGCCGTGGCGCCGCCGGTGATGCGGCACCGCATCATCACGACGTTCAACGCCGAGGCGGCCGGCATCTCGCCGGACGAGGTCGTGGACCGGCTGCTGGCCGAGATTCAGCCCGCCGTCGAGACGGCCATCGCCTGACGGCGCGCGGGGTTGCGGCGGCCGCGCAGGCCACGGGGAGCCCGCGCCGCCGGGGACGACTCATGGGCCGCCGTCCCTCGGGCGGCAGACCGGGTGACATGACATGACACGACTACAAGGCGGCACAACGTCGGATTACATGCGGTTGCTGGACCCCGACGCGCTGGCCAAGATCCACCGGCTGGAACTGATTGCGCGCGGGCTGGTCGAAGGCTTCGTCTCCGGCCGGCACCGCAGCCCCTACAAGGGGTTCAGTGTCGAGTTCGCCGAGCACCGGCAGTACGTTCCCGGCGACGACCTGCGCGACCTCGACTGGCGCGTCTACGGCAAGAGCGACCGCTACTACATCAAGCAGTATATCGAGGAGACGAACCTGCGGTCGGTCATCCTGCTCGACGCCTCCGGCTCGATGCGGTACACGGGCCGGCAGGCGGCCGAGCACGACGGTCACAGGCTCACGAAGTTCGAGTACGGGCAGTTCCTGGCGGCGTCGCTGGCTCACCTGATGATCAACCAGCAAGACGCCGTGGGGCTGGTGACGTTCGACACGAAGGTCCGCCGCTATATCCCGTCGCGGTCGCGCGTCACCCACCTGCGGGTCATTCTCGACGAACTGGCGAATACGTCGCCGGGCGACGAATCGGCCCTGGCGCCGGTGTTCCATGACATCGCCGAACGGGCACACCGGCGCGGCCTCATCGTCGTCATCTCGGACCTCTTCGACGACGCGCGGGAGATTCTCAACGCACTCCATCATTTCCGGTACCGCAAACACGAGGTGCTGCTGCTGCACGTGATGGCCGAGGAGGAACTGACGTTCCCCTTCGACCGGTGGAGCATGTTCCGCGACCTTGAACTGGACATGCGACGGGTCCAGTTGGACCCGCGGGCCGTCCGGGCCGACTACCTCGAACGCGTCCGGCGGTTCGTCCGCGAAATCGAAGTGGGCTGCGGGCAGATGGATATCGACTACGTGCCCCTTTCGACCAAACGCAACTTCGACATCGCCCTGGCCCATTATCTGGCGAGCCGAAAAACCCGAACCAAGGGATTGGGCAACAAGTAGACCGGCGGCAACCGTCAGCCGGCCTGCCTGTTCCCGCTGTCTCGACCTCCGGGGTATAAGCGCATGACCTTCCTGAACCTGGCTATGCTGATAGGCCTGGCGGCCGTCGCCATCCCGATCATCATTCATCTGCTGAACCGTCAGCGGGCGACGATCGTGGACTGGGGGGCCATGCGGTTCCTTCTGGAGTCGCTGACCCATCGCAGTCGCCGAATCCTTATCGAAGAGATCATCCTGATGGCCCTGCGGTGCCTCGTCGTGGCCCTGCTGGTCCTGGCCATGGCTCGGCCGTTCATGCCCAGTCGCACGACCATTCCGTGGGCGCTCGTGTTGCCGGCCCTGCTGGTTGCGGCCATTCTGGCAGGGATCGCTGCCGCCATGTGGCGCAGCGTGGGGACGCGGTGGATCCTTCTGGGCGTCGCAACGCTGCTGACGCTTTCCGCCGTCGGCGCGTCGATCATCGAGAACGTCCTCCAGCAGCGGCAGTGGTCGCTTTCGGGCGGTGAACGCGACGTGGCCATCCTCATCGACGGCTCGACCTCCATGACGATCCCCGTGGACGGCAAGCCGAACTTCGAACGCGCCATCGAAGAGGCTCAGGCCGTCATCCTGGCCTGCCGCCCGGCCGATTCGGTCAGCATCCTGCTCGCCGGACCCGTGCCGCGACCGGTCATCCCGAACCCGATCGCCGACCGCGAGGAACTGGCTCAGGCGCTCCACGACCTGGTTGCCACGGGCGGCGCGATGCGGGTGTTGGATTCGCTGAACGCCGCCGCAACCAGCCTTGCCGAAGGGACCAATCCCGCCAAGAAAATCGTCCTGATTACCGACGGTCAGCGCGTGGGCTGGGACGCGCGGCACGAAGCGCGCTGGAAATTCCTCGGAGCCGGCCTGAACGCGTTCGCCGTCCCGCCGCAGATCGTCTGCCGCACCCTCGACCTGCCGAACCAACTGCGAAACGCCGCCGTCAGCGACATCCGAGTCTCCCGCAAGGTCGTCGGCACCGACCGCTCCGTCCGCATCGATGTGACGATCATGAACACCGGCACGACGCCCATCGAACCGCTCACGGTGCAACTGCTCGTTGACGGCGCGGGTGCTGCGCGCCAGGACGCCGGCGAGATGCTGCCCGAGGCCGCCGCGACCGTCCGGTTCGATTACCGGTTCACCCAGCCGGGTCCTCACCTCGTGACCGCCAAAGTCCTGAGCGAAGACGAGATGCCCAGCGATAACGAGGCCACGCGCGTCGTGCCCGTCATCGACAAACTCCCGGTGCTGATCGTCGAAGGCAGCCCGTCCACGCGTCCCCTCGACGGTGCGGCGGCGTTCGTCGAGATTGCCCTGACGCCCATCGACGAAGACGAAGAACAAACGCAGCAGGAGCCGCAAGAAGAAGATGATGAAGCGGACGACACCCCGAAGCCCGACAAGAAGAAGGCCGACGCCGAGCCGGTCCTGGGCCAACTGGTCGAGCCGACGGTCGTGCCCGCGCCGGACATCGCGTCGGTCAACGACTTCGGCGCCTACAACCTCGTGATCCTGGCAAACGTCTCCCGCCTGCCGCAGGCCGTGGCCACCAGACTCGTGCGGTACGTCCAGGCAGGCGGCGGACTGCTCATCATCCCCGGCGACAAGGCGGTGCCGGAGTTCTACGGCGGCTGGACGAGTGAAGGCGGCCAGCCGTTTATCCCGGCAACGCTCGCCACGCGCCGTTCGCTTCCCGACGCGCCGGCCCATCTGGGCCTCAAGACGCTCAGCCATCCGGCGCTGGCGCTGATGCGCGACACCACCCAGTCCGACGTCGAGCGAGCCGCCATCACCGCCTTCTGGACGCTCGACGTGGACGAGAAGGACCAGACCGTGCGGGTCGGAGGGCTGCTCGACACCGGCGAACCGCTGCTGGTCGAGCGACGGGTCGGCAAGGGGTACGTGCTGATGACGTCGATGTCGCTGGACCGGCGTGAGAGCAACCTGCCGTCGCTCAAGTGCTTCGTTCCGCTGGTCCACGAGTTGGCGTACTACCTGTCCGCCCCTGCCCTGGCGCAGACGAACATTCAGCCGGGTTCGGAGTTCATCATGGAACTGCCGGCCAAGTCGCCGGGCGCCGCCCAAAAGGCCGAGGCCCTGGCGAAGACGCCGGCCGACGTCGTCACGCCCAGCAACCGACGCGTCCAGGCCTCGCTGGCCGCCGTGCCGAACGGCCTGCGCGTCACGTTCGCCGGAACGTATGAGCCCGGCCTCTATCGGCTGACCGTTGCCCGGAAGGTGGGCGAGGACTTCGTCGTGCCGGCCGCCGCCACCGGCAAGGGCTTTCCGTTTGTCGTCCTCGACGACGCGTCGGAGGGGAACCTGGCGCCGCTGACGGACGCCGAACTGGAGGCTGCCGGCCAGCACGTGGATCTGTTCCGCGCCGACAGCACGGCCCGGCTCATCGAGGCCGTCACGGGGAGCGTCCCCGGCGAGGAGTTGTGGAAATACCTCGCGCTGGCCCTGCTCGTCGGCCTTCTGGCCGAGGTCGGACTCGCCCGGTGGATCGCCACGCAGCGCCGCATGCACATGATCGACACGGTGTCGTTCGGCCCGGAAGCCGTGGACGTCCAGACGTTCCGCCAACGGGCCAGGAGCCTGTTGGCCGTCTCGAGTCACAAACCTGAGGGTGCATCCAAGGCATGAACCCAATCACCGAAGCGCATTACGTGTTACCCGAGTCGGTGCCGACGGTGCTGGTGTACCTGATGGCCGTTGTCGCCGCCGGGGTATGGGTCCTTCTGCATTTTGTGTGGCGGCGTCCGAGCGCGGCGGGTGGCCGGGCCGTCCGGTTCGCCTTCCTGACGGCCGTCGGCTTTCTGACGCTCCTGGCCGTCTGGCAGGCGCTTCAGCGCGGGCTTGTCCTGGCAACCAACTGGCCCCTGTGGCCCATCGCCCTGCTGGGCGCGCTGGCCGTGGAGATCGTGTTGGCGCTGTACGCCCTGGAGCGCCGCACGGTCCCGCGCGGCGCAGGCCTGGCGCTGTCGGCCCTGCGCGTGGCGATCGTGATCCTGGTCATCATCATGCTCGCGCAGCCGGTCCGCCCGTGGAACCTCGACAAGACCATCCAGCGTTGGGTGGCGGTTCTGCTCGACACGAGCGCGTCGATGTTCGTGCCCGACACGCAACTGGGGCCGGCGGAGAAACTCCGCCTGGCCGAGGCCCTCTCGGTCGAGGGCGTCTCTCGCCCGTTCGCGCTGGACCGTCTCGCCGGAGAGTTGGACGAGGTCGGCCGCGGCCTCTCGGCCCAGGGAGAATGGCTGGCGTCGCTCGGCAACCTCGACGCCGCAGCCCGCAAGCAGCAACTCGAGGCCCGACGCAGCGACCTGAACGACGCCTTCACGAAAGCCGACAAGGACCTGGCCAAGAAGGCCGAGACCGCGGCCGAGCCGCTCCAGGCTTCCCTGAATCTCAGCGACTCACTCGTCAAGGGTCTCCAGGACATTGGCAAGCGGATTGCCGACCCCGTGCGGCAGCGCCTGAACGAAGCCGTCACGCTGACGGGCAAAGACAATGCCGAACGCCTCGTGGCCGAGCACGGCCGGCTCCTCGATACGGTCCGGCAGGCCGCCACCGAACTGGCGGCCTTGGCGTCGAAGACCGCCGCCATGGCCAAGGCCCTTGACGCCGCCGCTTACGCGGCGCTCGATCCCGACCTCAAGAGCAAGGTCGATGCCCTCGCGGGCAAGAAGCGGCTGGCGCTGGCCCGCGACGTGCTGCTCCACCGCCCGACCGCTCCGGGCAAGCCGTCCGGCGAGAAGGACGAAGCGGGCAAGAGCCTCCTCGACCGGCTTCAGGCGGATTACGGCGTCAAGATGTTCACCTTCGCCGGCCAGCCGGCCGAGGTCGAACTCAAGGCATACGCCGAGGGCTACAAGGGCCCCGCGGAGGACCTTCCCGGCGACGCCGCCGCACTGCCCGACGAGCAGCAGCAGACCGATTTCACGGCGGTCTTCGAAAAGGTGATGACCGAGATGTCGGACGAGCGGCTGTCGGGCATCCTGGTCCTGACGGACGGTCGCCACAACGCCACCAAGAGTGTTGAGCCGCTGGTCCGTCAGTTGGGCATGCAGCAGGTGCCCGTCTCGTCGATCGTCCTGGGCGGCGAGAAGCCGCCCATCGACGCCGGCATCATCAGCGTCGAGGCGCCCGAGGCCATCGCCACCCACGACCGCATGTTCGTCACGGCCCAGGTGAAACTCGACGGCCTGGCCGGCAAGGAAGTCAAGGTCACCCTGAACGACGGTGACAAGACGGTCGATACCGAGACCGTCCGGGTACCCACCGACGCCTACCGCGCCCGTGTCCAGTTCGCCGATGAACCCAAGGAGGCGGGGCTCCACCGGTACGCGATCAGCATCGAGAAGTTCGACGGCGAGGTGCTGACCACGAACAACGAGTACCCGCTGGCGGTGAGCGTCTCGGACGAGCGGACCCAACTGCTGCTGATCGACGGGCGCCCACGCTGGGAGTTCCGCTACATCAAGAACCTCTTCGCCAGTCGCGACAAGACGGTCCACCTCCAGTACGTGCTGCTCGAGCCGGACCGTATCGAGGGCGTGCCGCTGCCGCCGCAGACGCACGCATCCGCCTCCCGCGAGGTCGAAGAGATCGAGGCCACCTCGCTGCCGAAAGATGAGGCGGAGTGGATGAAGTTCGACGTCATCGTTCTCGGCGACGTGTCGTCGGAGTCCATCGGCGAGGACCAGCAGCAAATCCTGCGGAAGTTCGTGACGGAACGAGGCGGCACGCTGATCGTGGTAGCCGGGCCGCTCCACACGCCGCACGCCTACGGCGACGCCGACATCGCGGAGATCCTCCCCGTCACGTTCGAGAAGTCCACCGAGCCGATTGCCGAGCCGCCCGAGAAGGAGTTCCGCATCGCCCTTACCGCCGAAGGGCGCGAAAGCGTCATCATGCGGCAGAAGGTGAATCCCGACGAGAACCTCGGAATCTGGAACGAGTTGCCGGAGATGCATTGGCGTCACCCGATCCTGCACGCCAAAGAGGGCGCCACGGTGCTGGCCTACGCCATGCCCCCCGAGCCCCCGGACTTCATGCCGAGACCCCGCCTCGAAGGCACCGCGCCCGATGAGACGCCCGACGAGGATATCCTCAGCAAACGCCGCGTTTTCGAGCGCGAGCGCGCCCTCATCACCCACCACAACGTGGCCATGGGCAAAGTCATGTTTCTCTCCTTCGATCGCACGTGGCGGCTGAGGTACCGTATCGGCGACACGTACCACCACCGTTTCTGGGGGCAGGTGCTGCGGTGGGCGACCGCCAACAAACTGCCCGCCGGCACCGAGACCGTCAAACTCGGCACCGACCGCACGCGCTACGCGCCGCACGCGTCCGTGCGGGTCCAGGCCAAGATCGCCAAGAAGGATTTCACGCCCATCGTCGGCAGCGAAGACGTGGCCGTCAACGTGTACGGCGACGACAAGAAACCGCCCAATCGCCATGCTCTGAAGTACGTCGAGAACTCGGCCGGCATGTACGAGGCCGACATCGGCGAACTCGAGAGCGGAACCTATCGCGTCGAACTCGACGCGCCGGCCGCCAGGCCCATCCTGGCTGCCGAGAACGTGGACAGCGTCTCGATCGAGTTTTCGGTCGATCCGGCCACGCCCGCCGAACAGGTCGAACTCACCCCCGATCGGGGCCTCTTGAGTCGGCTGGCAACCCTGACCAATGGAATCGTGGCCGATCCGGCCCGGGCCGACCGCGTCCTCGGCTCGCTCGGGCCGGTCACGGAAGTTGAGATTGAGCGCCACGAGTACGTCATTTGGGACTCCGTACCCTTGCTGGTCCTGATCGTCCTGATTGCAACGGCCGAATGGCTGCTCAGAAAGAAAGTAGGGTTAGCGTGATGACCGATACCACATCACCACTCGCATCGGGCAACGTACCCCAGCCGATCGCCAGGGCGCTGCGGCGACTGATTCACCGCGTCCGCGGCGTCATTCTGCTGCGCGGCGTCTCGGCGGTGGTGGCCACGGGCCTGGGCACGCTGTTGCTCGTCATGGCCATCGACGCGGGGTTCACGTTGTTCTCGCAGACGCTCCGGTGGGTGCTGACGCTCTCGGCCTTCGCCATTACCGTGGCGGTGGCGATGTGGCTGCTCATCCTGCCCATCGCCAAGACCATCACGCTGACGGGCATCGCCCGGGCGATTGAGACGCGGCACCCGGAACTGCAGGAGCGGCTCAGTTCGGCCGTCGAACTGCTGACCAGCCAC
>DATKXP010000500.1:0-4567 GCA_035529015.1 Phycisphaerae bacterium
CAGACGCAGACGCTGGCCCGCTACGGCATCGTGCTGGATACGACGGCCACGGCACAGGAGCAGTTTAACGAGCTGCTGAAGATCGGGGCCGCGAACTTCGCGCTGGCAGAGGCCGAGGCACAGACGACCGCCGGGCGGCTGACGCAACTCAAGAACGCCCTTGGCGACCTAGGCGAGTCCCTGGGTGCGCTGATACTCGGCCTCGACGGCGGCGGCGCAAACATCAAGGACATTACCGACGCGATTCAGAAGCTGACGAAACAGATCAACGACATGGACCCGGCAACACGGGCGATGATTCAGGACTTCATCAAGTGGGGCGTGGTCCTGGTGGCGACTACTGCCCTTCTCTCGCCGGTCGCGCGGGCGCTTAGTTCCATTCTGGGCCTGGTGGGCCGCCTCGGTGCTATCCGATCGATTGGCATTGCCATAAGCCTAATCGGCGCGGCGAAGGTTTTGGAAATGATCTCGAAGATCAAGGCGTGGCGCGCGGAGGAGAAGCGGTCCAACACCGAGGCCCGGCGCACGGCACAGACCCGCGAGGTCAACGCCCTGGAGTTCGCCGCGGAGCAGGCCGGCGCCACGGAAGAGGACGTCAAGGCACAGAAAGACAAGGCCATAAAGAAACGTACCGACATGTTACGGGGCCTTGGCGATTCCATCCACGCGGAAGATCAAAAGATCTACGACTACCTCGACAAGAAGTACGGGGCCGGCAGTGGCATGTATAACCTTCGGCGTGCCCAGTACGAGCATGGCGCCAAGACCTTTGAGCCTGAGATTGAAAGCCGCCGCAAGAACCTAGAGGGCTTGCGGCAGCAGGAAAAGCAAGTCCGCGCATCGCTTGCAGGCTTACAAGGTGCCGACATCGCCAAGATCATGGCCGACACCAAGGCCACGCGCGACAAGGCCACGGCGGCGGAACTGGAACGGCTGGGGCTTACCGGGCCGGATTGGGCGCCGAGCCGCGATTCGCTTGGGCCGCTTGTCGGTAGAGCTGTCGGCCCGCTTGGGCCGCTTGTCGGTGGAGATGTCGGCGGCGGTGCGCGAACATTGGCGAGGAGCCGCCATCCGCTTGGGCCGCTTGTCGGCAGAGCTGTCGGCCCGCTTGGGCCGCTTGTCGGTGGAGTTATCGGCGGCGGTTTGCCGGCGTTCTTTGGTGGTGGCGGCAAGGCGCAACCCCGGCAGCCCCGAACCGCGTCTGTGCCGAAGCCCTTCGCCGGCTTCCGCAACATCGAATCCCTCTCTGACATTTCCGCCCTGCGGCGTGGCGTGGGCCGCCGCATCGCCGAGGATGCCGACAAGGAACGTAACCGCCTGTTAGAGCGTATTGAACGCAACACCCGCAACATCGGGACGGTAGGCTAAGCCATGACCTTTCCCGCGACATTCTCGGAAGTGGCCTTCCCGCAGGGGCGCAGCTACACGGACTCCGCGACGGCGCGAACGCGCACGCGAGCCTTCGTCGGCCCGTCGGCCTCCATCGAGACGGACGTGCCGGCCTATGGCGCCGCACACCCGGACGACGCGAACCTGCAAGTCTCCAACCGCGAGTTCGCGCAATACCCGGCCAGCTCACAAACGACCTCGCTGGCCATCATCACCTATTCGCTGCCGGCACTGAAGGGCGTGGACGAAGAATACGACATGAGCGCCGTGCAGGTGCAGGCCTACTTCGATAAGGACGGCAACGAGATCCCGAACGGCGCCGTCATCTATGAGCCCGGCCTGATCTATTCAAAGAACGTCCTGACCACGCCCCTGACGCCGGTCACGACCATCGGGCCACTGATCGGCAAGACGAACAGCGTGGTGATATTCGGCGGTGCCAAGAACACGTGGCTATATCGCGGCTGCCGGTCGCGCGAGGTCGTCGGCCAGGCCACGCCGTTCTATTTACTGACGCACACGTTCCAGTACGACCCGAACGGCTGGGTCGTCTACCGCGAGAATCTGGAGACGGGCGCCCTGGTCGGCTATCGCGTCTATGACGAGGCCGACTTCAGCGCGCTGCCTGGGATTCCCTAATGATCGACCCCACCGGCAAGCGGTTTGACGATCAGCTCATTATGCCGCCCGTGCCCCAGCGGGGCGACCGGCTGACGCATGGCTATTTCGCCAGGCTGCACAAGGCCATCGATACCGTGTACCGGGCCTCCAGCCTGCCGGCGCAGACGCTGGAGTCGCTGGCGATACCGTTGCGATGTCACAACAAGAGCGGCCTGAACATCGCGCCGCTGTCGGCCGTGGAGATATACGGGCAGATCACGAACAAGGCCGGCGTCTACATTCGCACGCCCTCGGCGGCTGGCCTGACGAACGTCGGCTTTACGATCCAGGGCATCGACAACGGCTACAGCGGCGCGGTCTATGTCGGCGGCGTTCACCTGGCGCGGCACAAGGCCGGATCGGCCAAGGCCTATTACACGACCGCGCGGGACGACACGCGGATACAGCACGCCGAGGGCGGGGCGCTGTTCGCGCTGACCCTGCTGGAGGGCGTGGGCTGGCTGACCGAGGCGACGGGCTCGGAACGATATTCGTTCGTGGTGGATCGCGGCGTCCGCGAGTCTCTTTTGGTGGCCTACGTCTAATGCCTATCCTGACGACCGAGAACCTGGCGGACCCCGTGACGGCTGGCGTGCTGGTGATCCGCGAGTCGGGCGTGGGTGTGGCCAGTACGGACGAGGTCCACACAATCAATATCTCGGCGCGCGACGGGGCCACCGTGGTCAAGGAGGACGAGGGCATCGCCACCATACGCAAGGCGGGCATCATCCGGCAAGACGAGGGCAATGGGCGCGTGCGGATCATCGGGCTAAGTGTCGAAAACACCAACGACGGCAGGATTACGCTGTACTGACATGGGCATCATCATCACACGCAACGGCTATTACGTTATGACGGCGGACGTTCTCAATTTTGAGGCGCCGACGACCGTCAGCGATAGTACGAGCGTGAGCGTCAGCGGCACCCATAGCGCCAGCCAAAGCCCTTCGCCCACGGCCACGCCCACAGCTAGCCAAAGCCCTTCGTCCACTGCCACGCCCACAGCCAGCCAAAGCCCGTCGCCCACGGCGTCTGGGGCGCCGACCAAGACCGTCAGCGCCACGGCCACGCCCCCCGCCACACCCACGGCGACGCCGACTGCCAGCGCGAGCGGAAGCGCGACCGCCAGCGCGTCGCCCTCCTGTAACACCACGGACTCTGACAACTTTGACGACGGCGACACCAGCGGGTGGACGCAGACACAGATCACCAACACCGGCGGCGGAACCGCACTGACGTTTTCGCTCCACGACAACGGCGATGCCACCTACGATCTTGAGTTTAAGAACACGGACGGCGGTGCGGGCAAGGACCGCGAATACTTGCTCATGCGTAACACCCCTATGTGCGACAACTCGCATGCGGTGTGGGCTGAAATCAGCGGGCTCACGAATAACGCCGGGAACGTCTATGGCGGCTTCGTCTTGGGCGCGAACAGCGCGAGCAGCCCCACCACCGGGCTTGTGGGCGTGATGCGCGGGCAGGGCGGCGGGGTCGGCGTCTCGGTCTGCTTCTACTATATCAAGAACGACGGCGGCGGTGTGTCCATCTCCGACCATCCCATCTGGCACTTTGAGCTTGAGCACCTGGCCGGCCTGCCCGTCTCGCACAGCATGTTCAAGGTGTCGCTCCATGACGACGGCGATAAGGCCCACCGCCTGACGTTCCAGGAAACCTACGATCGCGTCGGCGGCACGATCACCAATAGTTACTGGATTCACTTCGACGCGATCGACATCGGCAACATTACGCTCGGGAACTATGTGGGCTGGTACGGGCGACACGACGGGACCAACACGAATGATACTTTCCTGGCTGCCGATTTCAACGCCGCCGTGATCGCCGCCAACCCGACGGGGCTGAAGACCTACTACCTGAAGGACAACTTCGAGGTCGCCCACAGCGACATGACGATTGCCTACACCGATGAAACAGCGCAGACGGGACAGGCATACACCACAGGCGGCAAGCTCAAGTTCGACGCCACCGGCTCCCCCCTCTATGCCCGCTTCTACTCCCACACGGCACAGGCGTCGGCGGATGGGACGTGCAAGACCGCTGCGCTTACCAACACCTTGAACGGCACGACATGGGCACAAGTCGGCGCGCTAGTGCGATGCAGTAGCGAGGACACGGCCTTGGATTATTACAAGGCAGCCCGCTATAACGGATACAACAGTTTCCTGACTCGCATCCTCGGCGGGAGTAGCACCAACATCAACAACCAGGCGGGCTCGCAGATGATGGCGTGGGTCAAGTGTGTTGTCGCCGCAATCACGGGGCACGATTCTCTTTCGGCATCCAACTCTGATGTGACGGCAGCGGGGCGGTGGGGTTTACTGATGACCAACTCTACATCCACGACTGGTTCTTGGACATCAGACTATCTGGAATACAACGACGAGGATGATGGGTCATGACGCGGCTGACACCAATACGGCCCGTTGATGTGGGCGAGTGGGTCGATGTGTGGCTACCCGCAATAGAGTTGCCGCAAGACCGTGACCCCACTGTGCGG
>DATKXP010000501.1:0-9307 GCA_035529015.1 Phycisphaerae bacterium
TCACGCGCCTTCGGCGACGATGCCGTAAGCGGCAACGGGTCCGGACCCGCGACGCTTGCCGCGCCCCCGGCCGCCGTCGGCCCGTGCTGGAGAAGAAACGCCTTGTCGATGAGGTCGTAATCGTTCGAGTCGATCATCTTATCGTAGTCGAGGTCGCCGACGGCCCATCGCCACCCGCCGTCCGGCACGCGTCCCTCGTTGATCCACCGGACGTAGTTCGTGTCGATGCGGTCGTAGTCGTTCGAGTCCACGACGCCGTCGAGATTCACATCGCCCCACCAAGTGCAGGCGGCCAGGACGCTGGTCTCGTCCACCGGCACGCCGCCGAACTCCGTCAAGCCGCCGATGCCCGTCTCGGTATCGCCGTTGTCGATGACGCCCACGGCGGTCAACCCCTGCGGATGCGCGGCCGCCGCGCTGGAGGTGATGCCCGTGCCGTCCCAGTTGCCCCCGCCAGGCAGGTTGAGGCCGGAACGGATCATGTCGGCAATCTCGGCCAGGGGGCTCGCGCCGGTGTAATCGACAACCAGATTGCCCGTGCCCAGGTCGATGGTCGAGGTGGGCGCCCCCGCGAAGGCGATGCCGCCCTCGCCGACGGTCAACGTGTGGCTGTTGCAGGAGAGTGTCCAACCTGCCGTGCGGAAGTCGAGGCCTTTGACGCTTTGGTTGCCGTACAGGCTGGGTTGGTGCGTGGCGGGGGCGTCGAACACGGCAAGAATCCGCGGCTCCGGCACGACGGCGCCCGACCAGTTGGCTGCGTCCTCCCAGTGCTCGTCGGTGCCGCCGAGCCAGTCCTCGGCCGGTGCCGCGGCGAAGACTCGGACGTAATCATCGGCCATCCGATTTCCGGCCACGTCGTGAATGCTGGCCGCGCCGCGCACCGTGAGCCGGTATCGGCCGTCGCCGAGGAGTCCACCGCCGATGTCCAAGAACACGTGGGCCGTGCCGGGCGTATAGGCCGGCGCGAGCGTGCAGAGCGTGTCGTCGCCATCGTCGAAGGCGCCGTCATCGCCATCTTCCCGCAGTTCGTAGTTGGCGGTGTTGGCGGCATCGTCGGGATCAAGCGGCTCATTCCATGTCAGGCCAATATGGTGGATGATGTCGCTCGTGGCGCCGGCCTGGTGGATACACGCCGGGTCGGTCAGCGTCACGGCCGGACCGTTGGTATCGATGGTCGCGGTCAGGGCGTCACTGGGAGCAGACTCGTTGCCTGCGCCGTCCAGGGCCGTGACGGTGTAGTCATAGGTCCCGTCCAGCTGGGTGGTCGTCGTGTAAGCAATGCCGGTTTGGTAGGATCCGCTGATGCGGTAGCCGTCGCGGTAGATGCGAAAATAGGCGCCGATGGGCACACTGAAGGTGGGCGTGCGGTCGTTGGTAACGTTGTCGGTCTGGCTCGCGCCGCTGTCGCTGGACGAGACCAGGTCGGGTGGAGCAGGGCTTCCGGGCGCTTCGGTGTCAATCTGGACGAAGAGGTAGGGGGACTCGGCCGACTCAGGTTTGCCGGCCTCGGTCTGCCTGGCCTGGATGAAGTAGACCCCGTCGGCCAAATCGTGCGTGCCGTCGGTCGGGACAGTCACGGTGGAGCCGGCAGCGACGGCGCTGCCGACGGCGAGCCCGCCGTCGTAGAGCGTGACGGTCGCACCCGGGATGGCTCCGTCCACGACGAACCTCAAGACCTTCGACGGGCTGCTGTTGTCGAGGTTGGTGTAGTCATCGGTACTGGAGACGCCGGTGTCCGAGGCGGCGGCCAGATCGGGCGTTCGGGGGGCGACGGGCGGCATGCCCTGGTTTCCAAAGTTGATGTTCGGCACGATCTGGTCGGTCCCGACAAGGACCGCATGGAACGGGTTGCCGCCTGGCGACAGGACCTGGGAGGCCAGTCCCCATAGTCCCCTCGCGTACGTGGCGAGCACGGTGGAGGAGGCGTCTGCCGGATCGATGCGGTGCAGTTGGCCGTCGTTGCTGGCGCCGTAGATATAACCATCCGGAGCGAAGTCGATGTCCTCAAACCCGAAGATTGAAGCGTAGCCGACTTCCGAGAGGACGTGGCCGGTGGCCGGGTCGAGCGTGAACAGATCGAACTCCCCGGCGTAAAGGGTCCCGTCCGGCGCGAAGTCGATGCCCCAGACAAGTGCGTCAATCGTGCCGACCGGTGTGGCAAGGGCGGTAGCCGGATCGATCGTGTACAGGACACTCTCACCGAACGAGCCTTCGCCGTGGCCGTACAGCGTTCCGGACGGATCGAAGGCGATGCTCCACATGGTGATCTCAGGCAGCGTAGCGCTGTGGAGCGTCGCGACGGTCGTATAGGAGCCAGTGGCCGGGTTCACGACGTACAGTTGCGAACAGGCGCCGTAAAGGACGCCGCTGGGGCTGAAATCCAGCCCGCCGCCGTAGTACGCAGACGGCCCGATGAGGACCTCGCTGACGGGATCGGTCCGCAGTTCCGAGAGCGCGAAGACGGGGTCGTCGCCCACGGTCCCGGCGAGGAACCTGAAGGTGCCCGTGCCGCCGGGGTAGGTCTGCGTCCACCGCGGGCGATCCTCTTCGGCCACCGTGTACGTGCCGGGGGACAATCCTGTGAGGGCGTAGGACCCGTCGGGTCCGGTCGTGGCGAACGGCTCGCCGGGGTCGTGCCGGGTGTCGCCATCGGAGTCGATGAAGATGATCCAGTCGGCCAGGCCGGGTTCGCCCGGGTCCTTGGAGCGGTCGCCGTCGAGGTCGTTCCATTTGATGCCGCGGATCTCGCCTTGCGCGACGTGGGCGGAGAGCGTCTTTTCGGGGGCCCAGGGGGAACCGGCGAAGGCGGTGTCGATGGCCTGGACGCTCCAGTAGTACGTGTCGGGCGCGAGTCCCTTCAGCGTCCAGGACAGGCGATGTCCGGCGTTGCCCGTGGCCGGGAGGAGACGGAGTCCGGTGGTCAAGTCGGCCATGCCTCCGAAGACGTCGTCGTCGCCCGGGGAGGTCCCGACACGGAGGTTGTACGTAAGGCCTGAGGCGGGCGTCTGCCCATCGGAAGCCGCAGCCCAGCTGAACGTCGCGTCGGTTCCCAAGACGCTGGCGGAGAGCCCGCCAGGGGCGGAAGGGGGCGTATTGGACACGGCGCCGTCATTGCGGTAGATCCTGCCGGCCTTCCCGCTGCCGATCGAATCGGTTGTGCCGGCGACAGCCAGGTCGAGATCGCCGTCGTTGTCGTAGTCGCCCCAAGCCAGGGAGCAGTAGGCAAACCCATCGATTCCGCTCGCGTAGGGGACAAAGGAGCCCGCGTTGTTTTGATAGAGGCGCGTGATGACGCCCTCATCCTTCGAGACGCCCGCAGCGATCAAGTCCAGGTCACCGTCGTTGTCGTAGTCGCCCCAGGCCAGTGAGGCGCGGATGACGCCCGTCAGCCCTGCGCCGATGTCGGAGAAGGTGCCGCCGCTGTTGCGGTAGACCTTCGTGACGTAGGTGGAGGTGGATGGCGTGCCGCAGACAGCCAGGTCGAGGTCGCCGTCGTTGTCGTAGTCTCCCCAGGCGAGGTCGCCCATGCGGACGCCCGTGAGCGTGGCGCCTATGTCGCTGAAGGTGCCGCCGTCGTTGCGGTAAATCTTGGTTCGGCGGACGTCGCTGCTGTCCTCGCCGCAGACGGCCAGGTCGAGATCGCCGTCGGCATCGTAGTCGCCCCACGCCACGGCGCCGTAGGTGACGCCGACGAAGGGGTTGGGGACTGGCGTAAACGTCCCGTCGTCGTTGCGGTGGAGGTTGGTTTCGGGGTGCTCGGTCCCGTCCCACCAGTATCCGGAGACGACCAGGTCGAGATCGCCGTCGTTGTCGTAGTCGCCCCAGGCGACGGCGGCGGTGGACATGCCGGTGATGTCGGCGCCGATGTCGGTGAACGATGAGCCGGCGGAGTTCCGGAGGATGGCGCCGACGCGAGGACCTGAACCCGTGCCCTGGCCGTCGATGGCGAGGTCGAGGTCGCCGTCGTTATCGTAGTCGCCCCACGCCAGTCCACCGTAATCGATGCCCGGCAGACTGATTCCGCTGTTGCTGAAGGTCCCGGCGCTGTTGCGGTAGAGGTCGGTTACCCGGGTCGCGTACCCGACAGAGCCGGCGATGATGAGATCGAGGTCGTCGTCGTTGTCGTAGTCGCCCCAGGCCAGCGAACTGCTCGACACACCCGTCAGCCCGGCGCCGATGTCGGTGAACAGGCCTGTGGCAGCGTCTGCATCGCCCCACTGGGTGGCGGCAGCATCTGCGTCCAACAGAAGTCTCGCTTCAAGAGGCTCAAGGACTGGATGAGCGCGGGCCGTTCGGTTGGGCAGGTGCATGGGCATTCCCCTCTTGCGGCGGACGGCTGCCTATTCGGTCTCGGCAGGCGGATTGAACACGGCAGTATACACCATGTTTCGCTCGTTGGTCGGGGAAAAACGCTGCGGCCCGACTTCGCCAGCCTACTCCGCCGTAGCAGCCTCGGCTGCGAAGGCGGGAAGGCTTCTACGCCGGACAGACGGCAAGCAAGCGGCAACGGCACACGGCGCGTATGCCGGGCACTGGCGGACAAGCCGCCAGTGGCACCCGGCATGGCACCCGGCGCGCGGTGATTCGACCGAGATGATCTGAACCATGGTCACCCTCCGGGATGACCATGCCACCCGCCCTTTGCTACTCTGCGAAGCAGCGCTTTGCTGCGAAGCACGAGCGGGATGGCCATGCCACCCGCCGCGGCACACGCGACGATGCGCGTGGGTGCAGAGCACCCACCCTACCACGGGCGGGCGAAAGCATGGCGCCCGGCTAACCACCACGAACGCACGGCGAGATGCTTCACTGCGTTCAGCATGACAGCGCGGCGGGTCAGGCCCCCCAACACCGGGGCAGGCCCCAAACACCGGGGCAGGCCCCCCAACGCCGGGGCAGGCCCCCATACGCCGGGGCAGGCGGCGGCCGCGTTTGGCGTGTTGGACGGCGGTTTCTTGGCCGTCAGGCGGGTTTCGCGCAAAGGTTGAGCCGCGATTGGCCGATAAGAGGGCGTCAAGCACACTCCGGCAATGGGGGAAACACACATGACCGAGACGGCCACGGTAGCAACCGTCCGGGAGGCGGATTTGAAGGACTGGAGACTTGGGCTGGTTCTCACGATCGAGGACCGCGACACGGTGGAAGAGGCCGCCACGAAGATGGCCGACCACGACGTGGGATGCCTGGTGGTCCTCGGCAAGCGGCAGCAGGTCGTGGGGATCATGACCGAGCGGGATGTCATCACGAAGGTGGTGTCGCGCGGGGCCGATCCGTCCAAGGTGACGGTGGGGACCATCATGACGCCGGGCGTCATTTCGTGCCGCTCGGACACGCCGCTCTCGAAGGTCCGCCGCCTGATGACGGCCCACAACGTGCGTCACCTGCCGGTCATTGAAGACGAGGTGCCGCACGGCATGGTCTCGGTCCGCGACATCCTGGCCTACGAGTTGACCGAGTACCAGAGCCTTGCCCAGAAGCAGGCCGAGATCCTGGGTCACATCGAGCGAAACCATCCGGAAGTGGTCCATTGGCGGCGCGACCCCGGCGGTCGGGTCGTGATCGAATAAGCCGGGCCGCGCGGCACACGGAAGCTACCCCGAAAGCCTGCAGGGGCGCAGCATGCTACGCCCTTGCCTCGCCGACGGTCGGCCTGTTGCCCGGCGTCACGTCTTGGCGGCGGGCTTCTTCGTGGGCGGTCGCGGTTTGGCGTCTCGGACGGGGAAGTTGGGATTGTCGGTCCGGGCGGCGGCGAAGAGGTCTTCGATTTTCTTGACGACGTCGGGATGGTCGGCCGCGACGTTCGTCGCTTCGCCGAGGTCTTTCGCGAGGTCGTAGAGTTCGGTCGCGGCGGTTCGGCTGCCGCGTCGCACGCCTTTCCAGTTGCCCATCCGGACGGCCTGGCTGATGCCGCGCTCGTGGAACTCCCAGTACAGGCACTCGTGGGCCTCCTGGGGTTTGCCCAGCAGGGCCGGGACGAAGGACAGGCCGTCGATGTCTTTCGGGACGGGGGCGCCGGCGAGTTCGCAGGCGGTGGGCAGGAAATCCCAGAACGCCCAGGCGTGGTCGCTGACGGATCCGGCCTCAATCCTGCCCGGCCATCGGGCCATCGTCGGGACGCGGATACCGCCCTCGTAGAGGTCGCGTTTGATGCCCTTGAGTGGCCCGTTCGCATCGAAGAAGTCGGGGTCGGCCCCGCCTTCGCGGTGCGGACCGTTGTCGCTCGTGAAGATGACGAGGGTTTGGTCGTCGATGCCGAGTTGCTCGAGGAGGGCCATGAGGCGGCCGATGTCGCGGTCCATGCGGGTGATCATGGCGGCGTGATTCTTCTGCTGCTGGGGCCAGGATTCGGCGGCGTACGGCTCGTCGCCGGGCACTTCCATGCCGGTCTTGCCGGCCTCGTTGTTGGCGTGGGGAATCGTGAGGGCGAGGTACAGGAAGAAGGGCCCCTTCTTGTGCTTTTCGACGAACCCGAGGGCTTCGGCCGCAAAGAGGTCGTGGGAGTATTCGACGCGCTGGCTGGCGACGCCGCCGCCGACCGCATCTTCCTTGGGCACGACGTTCTTCAGTTGGACACGTTCCTCGTTCCGCCACAGATAGGACGGCCAGTAGTTGTGGGCGTGATGCTGGTTCAGGTACCCGAACCAGTAGTCGAACCCCTGCCGGTTGGGGATGCCGGTCGTCTCGGGTTCGCCGAGGCCCCATTTGCCGATGATGCCGGTGGCATAGCCCTGCGCTTTGAGGAGTTCGGCCACCGTCACGTCGTCGGGCCGCAGGGGCACCCGCGCGTTGCCGCGGACCCAGCAGTGTCCCGTGTGGAGGCCCGTCATGAGGGTGCATCGCGACGGGGCGCAGACGGTCGAGCCGGCGTAGGCCTGGGTGAACCGCATGCCTTCGGCGGCCAGGCGGTCGAGGCTGGGCGTCTTGATCCGCGTCTGGCCGAAGCAGCCGACGTCGCCGTAGCCCAGGTCGTCGGCCAGAATGAAGATGATGTTGGGCTTGCGCGGCAGGCCCGCCGGGGCGGCGGTCGCCCGGGCATCCTTCGTGCGCTCCAGCGCGCAGCCGGCCGCCGCAGCGCCGACGGCGCCCAGTCCGGCGCCGAGAAGACGGCGGCGGGTCAGGGAAGGTTCGGCCTTACGGTTCGGCATCAGGCTGACTCCTAATTGGCGCGCCGGGAAGGCCCGGCGGCTAACGGCCTGGTGCGCGGCGGATCCTGAGACGGCGGAACAGGTCGTCGAACGAGAAATACCGGCCGGGGCATTTCGTGCTGTCCACGTCGCCGTGGCCGATGATGTTTGAGTCGCCGATCTTATAGCGTGCGGCCAGGTAATCGGCGAGGCGTGCGAGGGCGGCCATCTGGGCGTCGCTCGGCCGGCGGTTCTCGAAGTTGCCCACCAGGCAGATGCCGATGCCGAAATCGTTGTACGTCTCGTCCTGGCCGACCTTGCAGTGGGCCCCGTGCTTCTGCTTGGGCCACCGGCTGCCCATCTCGATCTCGCCGTTGGCGGAGCCCGAGCCGTTTCCGATGACAAAGTGGTACCCGAGTTCATCCCAGTGGCGTCCGTTGCGGTGCCAGTCGTCGAACTGGGCGGCCGACCCGCGATGGGTCGCGCTGTGATGGACGACGATCCAACGCCACGGCCGCTGCCACCCGGCCACCTCCCACGTCGGATCGTGTTCGGGCAACGCCTCGACGCGCCGAACCGGTTCGGGCCGTTTCGTCTCGCGAGGCATCGCGGCGCGGACCTCGCCCGGCGAGCGGACCTGCATCGGCTCGTACGTGAACGTCTGCCGGGGAACCGGCGCCGGGGCGCCCCCGAGCCGCTTCGGGCCGGAGCAGCCGACGCCCGAACACAGCGCCGCCGCGACACCTGCCGCCAGTGCCAGTCGCCCGAACACGTTACCTCCTCACGTTGTCGCCACCCGCGGGCCGAGCCGTCAGTGCTTCCAGAATCGGTCGCCAGGCCTCCGTCGCCTCGGCCGGCCCCGCCAGGGCATCGGCCGACGGTGCCGCCTGGACCCGGACCTTCGCCCTGGCGGCCGCGTCCAGCAACGTCGGATTGCAGACGACGGCGGCATGGACGCCCGGCCACACCTTCTTGAGGCCGAGCAACCGCCCCCGTTCCTGACCCGGGATCACCCAAAAGGCGGGACCCGGCGGCGCCCCGTACGCCTTCAGACGCCGGCGAGCCGAAGCATACCCCTGCGCGTCGGCCGTCACAAGGTACACCGGCAAGCGACCGCTCGCAAGGGTCTCCACCACATCGATGAGGGTCTGCACCTGGCCGGGCGGCGCCGACGGCGCAGCGCCACGAATGAGACGGGCCCCGCAGGCCGGCACGATGGCGGCGGCGTCGAACCAGATGACGGGGTCGCCCTGCGGCCAGGCATAGATGGTGGCACGGGCGCTGAGGTCGAGGCGGGGTTGGACTTCCGGCAGACCCACCACGAAACGGTGGGGCCCGGTGCGAAGGCCCTGCGGTCCCAACGCCCAACTGTGGCCGCTTTGACTGATCCACGCCCACGCCGACCAGCCGTCCTCCAGCCGCATGACGAGCCAGGAATAGTCGGCGCGGCGGCCGGGTTCGGAGCCCTCGGTCCAGGCACGGAGGCGCGGCGGCGGACCGCCGACCGGGGCCACGCCGTCGAAGGCCGTCAGGTGCAGCGCCGGATCGGCCGACAGACGCGCCGCCAACGCGCCCAGCAGAATCGCCGCCAGGCTCACGACCAGCACCAGTGCCATGACGACGACCAGAATGCACCCCAGGTATCGAAACACGGCGGGACTCCGGTCCGACCCCTCGCTCATCAGTTGGTGTCGGCAGAACACGGGGCCGACCTTCGACGATTCCGGCAGGCGACCTAATCCTACAACGCCAATCCGCTGTTCCGCGCGGTGGGTCTCCGGACCCACCGCGCGTTAAAGCCCATTCTCGCCAGTGCGCGGCGGGTCCGGAGACCCGCCGCGCGACACGTAGCGTGACAGCACTACGCCTCCACCCCGCCGATGGACCGCAGGCGCTCGACGCGCTCCTCGGTAGTTGGGTGCGACGACCACACACCGCTCAAACGTCCCCCGCCGGCCATGACGGGCGAGACCGTAAAGAGGTGGGCGGTGGCGGCGCTGGCGCTAAGCAGCGGCGTCGTGTCGGCGTCCATCTTCTCGAGCGCGCCGACCAGAGCCTCAGGATAGCGCGTCATGCGCGCCGCTTCGGCGTCGGCCAGAAACAGCCGCTCGCGAGAAACGCCGAACTGGATCAGTCGGCCGGCCATGGCGCCCGCAATCAGCAGGTAGACGGGGAGGCCGGCC
>DATKXP010000502.1:0-9664 GCA_035529015.1 Phycisphaerae bacterium
ACCAGGGGAGACGGCTCGTGCGACTCGTTGCCCGTGCACTGGGCATCCTCATGATGTGCACGTTCTCTGCGTCGGGGGCGGTGTTCCAGTACACCGTGCCGGTGGCGACGGAGAAGGGCGAGAGCGCAGCCTATCTGTGGATCCCGCCGAAGGCGAAGCAGGTGCGGGGCGCCGTTCTGGCCGGAATGACGCTCATGGAGCGTGAGTTCGCCAAGGACGCCGTCATCCGGCGGGCGTGCGCCGACGCCCAGTTGGCCATCGTCTTTCTGAAGTGCGGCCTCGGCAGGCCGGATCTCCAGAAGGTGCTCGACGACCTGGCGAAGGTCTCCGGCTATCGCGAACTGTCGGCAGCGCCGCTCGCGTTCGTCGGCCACTCCGCCGGCGGGCCGCAGGCCAAGGCGCGCGCCGTCACGATGGCCGCACGATGCTTCGGCCTCGTCCAGTACCGGGGCGGCGTGCCGGGCGGCAGCGACCCGGTCCCGCCCGGCGTGCCGGCGCTCATGATGGTGGGGCAGTTCGATGAATTCGGCGGCACGATGCGCGACGAGGCCGGCCGCGAGACCTGGGAGGGCGGCCGCGACGCCGTGGCCGCCTTCCGCGCCCTGGACGAGCGGCACCTGGCCGGCATCGTGGTCGAACCGGGCGCGGGACACTTCGCGTGGTCCGACCGCAACGCCGCGTACCTGGCGCTCTTCATCCGCAAGGCGGCCGCGGCGCGCATCCCGGCGGCGTGGCCCACCGACGCCGGGGAACCCGTTGCGCTGAAGCAGATCGACCACCGCACCGGCTGGCTGACCGACCTGGCGATCAAGACGCCGGGAGCGTTCGAGCCTGCTCCCTGTGAGGCGTATCGCGGCGACAGGGCAAAGGCCGCCTGGCACTTCGACAAGCAGATGGCCCAGGCCACCGTCGCCTGCCACGCCGGCGGGTTCGGCAAGAAGGACCAGTTCATCGCGTGGAACGACCCCTACTGGGTGGATGCCGGCACGCGCTTCTTCTTCACCAGACTCCAATGGGTGGGCGACGGGCAGACCTTCGAGGTGCACCCCGTTTACGCCGACACCTGCCCCGCGCAGCCGGGGGGCAGGGGGCCCCGATGGCTTGATGCCGGCAAGCCTGTCGGCCACTCGACCGCCCCCATCCGCATCAAGCACGTGAGCGGGCCGCTGGTCCCGGCGGGGCCGAACACGTTCCGCATCCAGTACGACAGCCTGGCCCCGGCCACCGACCCGTCCCGGGCCACCTTCATGGCCTGCAGCCTTGGCGACGCCCAGTACCGCTACACCGAGCACGTGGGTATGATGCCGCGCGGCTTCAAAGGCCTGACGAAGGGCACGGACCAGACCATCACCTTCCCCTCGCCGGGCAACCTGAAGGCCGACGGCGAGCCGGTCCCGCTAAGGGCGACCAGCGACGCCGGTCTGCCGGTCGAGTATTACGTGGCCTGCGGCCCCGCGAGGGTCGTGGGCGGCAGAATGGAGGTCAGCGAGATACCTGCCCGCGCGGTGTTCCCTATCGCCGTGACGGTCGTCGCGTACCAGTTCGGCCGCGGCGTCGAGCCCCTGGTCAAGACGGCCACACCCGTCGAGCACACCATCCGCATCGAGAAGCCGTAAGCGGCACGCCGCAGCATACCGCGCGGCGGCTCTCCGTACCCGCCGCGCCATAGCCCCTCATCACGCCGCCGCAGCATTCCGCGCGGCGGGTCTCCGTACCTGCCGCGCTGTCATGCGGAACGCAGTGAAGCATCTCGCCGTGCGTTCGTTAGCCGACTGGCGTGCTTTCGCTCGCGAACGCATGCCATCACCGCTGCGTAGGCCGGGGCCTGCCCCGGCAATCAACCGGCAAGCGGCCACACAGCATTCTCTTCTTTGGAGTTGACGCGGACCGGGTATCGGAATAGATTGGCCTACTGTCGTGAGACCAAGCAAGGGCGCCGACCATGCCGGAGGTTCGGTACGACTGGCAACGCTTCTGGCGTTCGCCGGAAGGCACGTACACCCTGTCGGATGGTGGCTTCTTGGCCGACCCGGAGACGGACTGGGGCTCGGCCCTTAACCCCGACGCACGGAAGTTCAACGAGATCGCTGCCACGCCATGCCTCGTCCTCTTGGGCGAACCGGGCATCGGCAAGAGCCATGAACTTGCGGCGGCCAAGGAGACTGTAGAAGCCGCAGCCGGGGAGTCCGGTGACCAAGTGTTACCTGTGGACCTTCGCGCGTTCCAGACAGATCATCGCCTGTGCGCCCGCCTGTTCGAGTCTGGGCAGTTCAGGCACTGGATCGCGGGGCCCCATCGGCTTCAGCTGTTCCTGGACAGCCTGGATGAGGGTTTGATACGTATCAGCACGGTGGCGGCGCTGCTTGAGGAGGAACTCGCGCGATGCCCCGTGCACCGTCTTATGCTCCGCATCGCATGCCGGACGGCGGATTGGCCGCAGTCCCTTGAGGCCGCCTTGAAGAGGCTGTGGGGCGATGCCAATGTGGGCGTGTACGAACTGCTCCCACTACGGCGACGAGACGTGCGAGCAGCGGCGGAGGCGGAGGGGATCGACTGCGAGCGATTCATTGAAACCGTCCAGGACAGGGATGCCGTGCCGTTGGCGATCAAGCCGGTCACCCTGCGCCTGCTAGTTAGACTGTTCCGAAGGGATGCGGCTCTCCCCCACCGGCAAGTGCAACTCTATGAGCAAGGATGCCGGCTCCTGTGCGAGGAACCGAACCCCGCGCGACGCGAGGCTGGACTGGAGGGCGAAGTCTCGGCTCCCGTTCGTTTCGCCGTTGCGTGTCGGATCGCCGCCGCGACCGTCTTCGGAAAGCGCTTTGCTATCTGGACGGATATCGACGAGGGGCAGGTGCCGCCGGAGGACGTAACCGTCCGCCAACTGGCCGGGGGTACTGAGAACGTCAACGGCGGCAGAGCCGAGGTAACGGAAGACGCAATCCGGGAGGCGTATCACACCGGCCTCTTCACGTCACGCGGCCCGCACCGCATGGGGTGGGCCCATCAGACGTACGCTGAGTTTCTCGCGGCCACCTACCTTGTCCGCAACGGAATGACGCTCGAACAGATACTGAGCCTGGTTGTCCACCCAAACGATCCCGGGCAGAAACTGGTCCCTCAACTCTACGAGACAACGGCTTGGGTGGCGGGCATGCAGCCAGACGTTTTCGCGGCCGTGATGGAGCGCGATCCGGAAGTGCTGTTGCGTAGTGACGTGGCATCCGCCGACGTCGAACAGCGGCAGCGGCTTGTGGAAACACTCCTGTCCCTCTACAACGAGGAGAAGATCGTCGACCGCGACCTTGACCTCCGGGGCCGCTACTCGGCCCTCGCCCACCCCGGCCTTGCCGACCAACTCCGCCCCTATGTCTGCGATAGAGAGACGGGCTACATCGCCCGCCGGGTCGCCATCGACATCGCGGAGGCCTGCAAAGTGCAGGAACTACTCCCCGACCTCTTGCGCATTGCGCTTGATCAGACCGACGATAAGGAGGTGCGCAAGAACGCTGCGCACGCGGTGCTGCGGGCTGGCGACTCGGAGGCGAAGGCGGAACTCAAACCACTCGCGCTCGGGCAGGCGGGCGCCGACCCTGATGACGACCTCAAGGGATGCGGCCTGATGGCCGTCTGGCCCGAGCATATGACACCTCAGGAGTTGTTCCAGACACTCACTCCGCGACAGCGTTCGACTTACGGCGGCTCGTACAGTTTTTTCCTCTACAACCTACGAGAGAGCCTTGCCACGACACTGTCTCCGGATCAACTGCCATTCGCGTTGCAGTGGATTGCCGAGGGGCGCTGCAGTGGGCACTACCTGGAGGACATCGGCGAGCGCATTATGACGAGGGCATGGGAGGCACTCGAAGAGCATCCCGAACTGGCGCAGCCGTTCGCCAACGCAGCGCTTGCCCGACTGCGGAAGGATGATCTCATTGCCAAGGGTACTGAGGGGCATCCCTTGGCCGAGATGATTCGGGAAGAGCATCCGAGGCGTCGGCGAGTACTTGCGGCTGCCGTCTCGCTCCAGGGCGTGAACGACAACGACCTCTTTCAATTGGCGTACACTGAGACGCCACTTGCGGTCAGCGACGACGCGCCCTGGCTCGCCGGGCGACTGCGCGATGCACCGCCGGAGAAACGGCGCCGCTGGGGCCAGCTGATTGAACTCGTCTTTGACCGAGGCAAGGTGGAACACCTTGAGTTAGTGCTCAAGATCTGCCGTGACTTCCCCGATCTCGCCGACCTTTTCCCTTACATGGCTCCTGTGGGAATCAACTCCCCCGAGGGCCGCAAGGCAAAAGCCCGGTTCCTCAGGCATAAACGGCTCATGAAGCGCCTCGACGAGCGCCGCAACCGCCCCCTCCTGACGCCGCCGCCCAAGGAACGCGTTCTGGCCTTGCTTGACAAGTTCGACGTCGGGGACAAGGACGCGTGGTGGCAACTTAACAGGGAGATGACGCTTGAGCCCGATACTCGGTACTACGGTGACGAGTTGGAGTGGGACCTGACTGCCTTACCGGGCTGGCGCGACGCTGACGAGCCGACGCGCGTGCGGTTGATTCTGGCCGCCAAACGATATGTATCGAGCCCGCCCCCCATAGACCAATCGTGGCTGGGGACAAACACGTTGCACCGACCAGCATGCGCAGGCTATAGGGCACTTGCCCTCCTCCGCACGACCCACCCCGCATTCCTCGAGAGCCTTTCTGCCGTTGCGTGGGCCACGTGGGCGCCCATCGCTATTGCCTTCCCGCTGAGCACCAGCAGCCTGTGTGGAGAGACGCCGCACACAGACGTTGTGCGCCTCGCCTACCAGCACGCTCCCGATGCTGTGCTCGCGGCGTTCAAGGTGTTTTACTGGGAATCCGACCGCCTCGATCACTGCTGGGACGACCGCATCGCGGCGGTTCTGCTTGACAAGGTGCAAACCCGCCGCCTTGATGCAGACCGTCTGGCCATTCTGCTCGGCCAGTTGCTTCGACACAATTACGAAGGGGCCGTCCGCTACGCGCGGCTCCTCTCATGCTTCCCTCCCCCGAGTGCGCCCTGGGCCCGCGCCAGAGCGAAGGTGGCGGCGCTTGCCTTGCTGAGGCACATGCCGAAGCTGGGCCTTGTGTCTGTGTCTCCCTCCGTTCGCGCCGACAGCGCGTTCGGTCGCGAGGTGTTTGAGGAACTCGCGCGCCACGGCCTGGGGACGGATGACACGGAGTTTGCTGAACCCCTATCAGAACAGGATGTGGCCGACGTCTACCTGTGGCTAGCGCGCCAGTACCCACATGCCGAAGACCCGCGCCACGAGGGAGCATACTTCGCGGGGCCACGGGACAGCATCGTCTGGTTCCGCGATGGCCTGTTGCAGCGTCTCAAGAGCCGGGGCACGCTCGATGCGTGCGAGCAGGTTCGGCGCATCGCGGGCGAACTGCCGGACGTGCCATGGCTGAAGTGGGCCGTCTTGGAGGCCGAGGGGCACACACGCCGCCAGACGTGGGAACCCGCAAGCCCTGAGCAGGTTATTGCCCTTGGGCAGGATCGGCAGCGGAGATACGTACAGAACGGCCAGCAGTTGCTCAAGGTCCTCTACGAGGCGCTTCAGCGTCTTCAAGAACTGCTCCACGGCGAGACGGCCGCCCAAGACCTTTGGGACAACCGCGGCAACACGCGCCACCCTATCTGGTGCCCGGTTGACGAGGGGCGGCTGAGCGACTGGGTGGCAAGGAACCTGCGGGTTTATGTCGCAGACCGCGGGATCGTCGTAAACCGTGAGGTCCATATTCGTCGTGGCCAAGCTACGGACATTCACGTGGATGCTCTGGTGCCGGGTGAGGGTAACCAAACACCCAGCGCGGTTTCCGCGATTATCGAGGTCAAGGGCTGCTACCACCGCGAACTGGAAACGGCGATGGAAACCCAACTGGTGCACCGCTACCTCAAGGATAACCAGTGCCCCCACGGCTTGTACCTCGTTGGCTGGTTCAACTGCGGCCCATGGTCGCAGACCGACTACCGGAAGGCGGCGGCGCCCCGGTACTCCATCGAGGCTGCCCTGGAGCGATTCGCACGGCAGGCACAGGCATTGCAGGCCACAGGGAAGATCCAGGGTTTGGCCCTGACAGCGGTCGTACTGGACACCGCCTTGGCATAGCAGGCACGGTTACCAGTTCGCCTTGGTGGCGGTTCCCGGCCCTTCCGGGGCAACCACGTTTGGCTAGAGGGGCACTGTGGGCGGCGCTTTCCCCATGTTACAGAAGGGGCCCGTTGGGCTGCGTTCCAGGCTGCTTGCCCCGTTGGGGCTGCCGTTGCTGTTTTTTGTTAGAGTTCTAACAACTCTTGCCGCCCTATTCGCGACGTAAGTCCTTGTCGTACAAGGTCTTACGCCAATCGGCCATTTTGGCAGCCTCATATTCCATTCGGGCCATACGTCCAATCCCGTCCTGCCCGGCCGTTTGGCCAGAATCGGCGTTTTTGGTAGCGCCAGGGCTGTTTTTCGCCTCCCGCGATTGTTAGAGTTCTAACAATCTGCGAGCCGTTCTCCACCCCTGTTCCCCGTTCCCTGGTCCCTGGTCCCCGCTTTTCGTATACTTTAGCACCTATTGACCCCGCTCCACGTAGGTTAAAAAAGGGGTAAAAAGGACGAAGAACGGACCAAGTTTGAGCAAAAAGCGATCAGAAACCGATCAAAACGGAGCGCTTTTTGCCTTGCCTATCTTCACATTTGAGGCCCGAAACGCCGTTTCTGGCCCAGAAACGGGGTTCGACACCCCGAAAAGCGCCATTTGGGGGGGTCTCAAGAAACGCCGTTTTCGTAAAGTATATATCGGCTGCAAGCCGCCAGCCGCGAACGGGGGCGCTCGGGTCATCATGCGGGGTCGTCAGCGGCTCTTGGGGTACGTGATGCTCGTGCCGTACGGCTTGGTCTTGGGTATCGAGACGGCCTTGCCGGTCAGGATCTCTTCGAGCGCCTGGGCCACGTAGTTGAGCGGCTCTTCCTTGGTGCCTTCGGGGTCGTCGTCGATGGCCCCGTCGTACGCCAGGCTGCCGTCCGGCGCCTTGATGAAGATGTGCGGCGCGGTTTTGGCGCCGTAGAGGCGTCCGACCCGTCCGAGGCGATCGTCGAGGACGGGGTAGGGGACGGTATACTTCGTCGCGGCCGCCTTGTTCTGTTCGGCGTTCGAGTAATGTGTGCTGTTGATGGCGAGCCAGACGACCTTCTGTTTCTTGGCGCGCGACCGGCTGCGATCTTGCTGCGGCTGCGTCTCGACCGGTTTCGCGCCCGGGGCGCCGTACTTGTACTTCTTGTAGAGTTCCCTGAAGGTGCCGGCTTCCAGGTGCCGCTTTGAGAACGGGCAGTCGAAGTTCACCCACTCCAGGACGACGACCTGGCCGTGAAACGTTGACATCACCACCTTGTTGCCGTCCTGGTCGTCGAGCACGAAGGCGCGGGCCTTCTTGACCTTCTCCGCCGCGGGCGGCTTTTCTGCTGCCATCGACCATCCCATCGCCAGAACCCCGGCGGAAACGGCTGCAACGAGAGCGATCAGCACGGACTTCCGCATGGCTCGTCTCCTTACGCGGCGCGCACCTGCGGTGCGCCTCCCTTGTACGAACCCGTCCGATGGGGGGCGGTTCCGTTCTCGTTGGAAGAGGACGCACCGGCGTCAGGAAGAAATGGCTGCCCCCCAGGGATTCGAACCCCGACTAAGCGGTCCAGAGCCGCGCGTGCTACCATTACACCAGGGGGCAGCCCGAATGGAAAAGGGCGGCAGACCCGCCCTTGGCCTCCGGACCGACACGGCGTAGTATACGCCCCCCTGCGGCGGAATCAAGTGGTTTGCCGGTGCGTTCGGCCGAGTTGCGGGTTAAACCCAACGCCGGCAAGGCGCCGACGTTGCTCCCCGGGCCGCGCCGCTTTGGGGATTGTCAGCATCCCTCACGGCGATACAATGCGGTGACCACGGTCTGTGCGGACCGGTGTCATCCGGACCGAGTCCACAAGGTGCCGACAGGGAAGGGCAGGTGGCGGCAATGAAGAAGACGTCGAAGCGCCGGGATTTTCTGAAAGGGACGCTGGCGGCCACGGCGGGTGGCGCCTTGGGGCTGAGCCTTGAAGAGCGGGCGCTGGCGGCCGCCGATGCGCCGAAACCGTCCGAGACTGCTTCCGAGGCGTCGGCCGACCTGTTGCCGACGGGCAAGATCGGCAAGCACGACGTCACGCGGCTGATCTGCGGCGGGAATCTGATCAGCGGCTTCGCACACAGCAGGGACCTGGTTTACGTCTCGTCGATGCTCAAGCACTACTTCACCGACGAGAAGATCTGGGAGACGCTGCACATCTGCGAGCAGGCCGGCATCAACACGGCCTTGCTGCGGAACGACGACCAGGTGATCGGGATCCTGGACGAGTACTGGAAGAAGCGCGGCGGCAAAATCCAGTGGCTGGCCCAGGTGTATCCGAAGGACAACGACACCGAAACCAACATCAAGCGGGCGGTCGATAACGGGGCCATGGCCTGCTACATCCAGGGCGGCATCGGCGACCGATGGGTGAAGGCCGACCGCCTGGACCTCATCGAGAAGTCGCTCAAGGTCATGCGGGATGCCGGCGTGCCGGGGGGCGTCGGCGGCCACCTGCTCGACGTGCCGATGGCCGTCGAAGCCGCAGGGCTCGAGCCCGATTTCTACATGAAGACGTTCCACCGCACCGACTACTGGTCGTACACCAAGGAGGGCAAGCACGACAACAGTTGGTGCGCCGCGCCGGACGAGACCGCCAAGTACATGCGGGAGGTGAAGCGGCCGTGGATTGCCTTCAAGGTGCTGGCGGCCGGTTCGATTCATCCGCGCGCCGGGTTGCGATACGTCTTTGAAAACGGCGCCGATTTCGCCTGCGTGGGCATGTTCGATTTCCAGGTCCGCGAGGACGCAGGCATCGCACGGAAGGTCCTGTCAGGCGACCTCAAACGCCAACGCCCGTGGCAGGCCTAGCGGGGACAAAGAGGACATTCTACTTCCTTCCCGATCCTCGGCATCGTAGGGCGGTAGTGTGTCGGCATGTCGTGGATGGCGCGAGCGGGTGTCGGCGTGTCTTCCATGAGGGGCCGAAAAAGTAGAATGTCCCCTTTTCCCTCGGTGAACCCGACCTCGCCGCTACCCTTTACGAGCAGGTCGTCTGGAGCCCGCGGTACATCGACGCCCCCGTCCTCAGGGACCGCGACTCCGACGGCGATGGCGACCCGGACGACGGCGACCTCGGCAAGGACGACTCGGGCCTCGACGAGCGGCTGTATTACCTGACCGACGCGAACTTCAACGTCACCGCCCTGGTGCAGGGCACGCCGGGTGACAGCGGTGTGGGGTACGTCGTCGAGCGGTACCGCTACGACCCCTACGGGAAGGTCACGGTCCTTCACGGCGAGAAGGACACGAGCGACCCCGAGAACCCAATCTACTACGACAAGGATGGCGACGTCACCGAGTGGGACGAAGACACCGGCGGCTCCGACTGGGACAACGAAATCCTCTACTGCGGCTACCGCTACGATCCGGAAACAGCCTTGTATCACGTCCGTGAGAGGATGTATCATCCCACCTTGGGCCGCTGGCTCCAACGCGATCCCATTGGGTACGTGGACGGGATGAGCTTGTATGAGTATGTGGGCAGCTG
>DATKXP010000503.1:0-5273 GCA_035529015.1 Phycisphaerae bacterium
TGCAGTTGCAGCGTGTTGCCGGCGGCGTACGCCCTGTATCGCAAAGGGGCCAGCCGCGGGGCGACCGTCTCGTTCCTCATTTCGACGCCCGAGACGAGCATCGACAGCATTGCCGTCACGTGGGCGTTGCTGGGTCCCGTGATGGCGATCGTTCGGCCTGTGGCGGCGGTGGTCACGGCTATGGTGGCCGGCTTTCTCGAGACGGTCCGCGGCCGGCGCGAGACCCCGCACGAGGTCGAACCTCCCGCGTGCGAGGCGTGCGAGAGCGATTCGTGCGAGCACGTTGCGCGGCCGAGCGCCTGGAGCCGATTCTGGCGGTTCGTCATCTTCGAGATGGCCGACGACGTGGGTCCGACGCTCACCCTTGGCCTGATCCTGGCGGGGATCGTCACGGTGCTGGTGCCGGACGATTTCTTTGAGGCGTATCTGGCGGACGAATGGGCGTCGATGCTGGTGATGCTTGGGGTCGGCCTGCCGCTGTACGTCTGCGCGACGGCCTCGACGCCGCTGGCGGCGGCGTTGGCGATGAAGGGATTGAATCCCGGCGCGGCGCTGGTGTTTCTGCTCGTCGGCCCGGCGACGAACCTGGCGACCGTCTTGATGGTGGGTCGCATGCTCGGCAAAGGTTCGGCCGTCCTGTACGTCGGCACGATCGCGGTGCTGGCGCTGGCGTGCGGGGCGGCGCTGAACGTGGCGACCGGCGTCCTGGCGGTTGATGTGATGCCGGAGCACGCCCACCGTCTTCTGCCGGAGTGGGTGTATGTGTCCACCGGCGTTCTGCTGGGTGCGTATCTATTGCACGCCGTGGGACGATGGGTCTATCGGAAGATACCGCGCGGCACAGCGACGGCGCCGTGCTGCGACGAGCACGGCGATCGGGCGGGGGACGGGGCCGAGACGGCCTCCGACCACGCCGCTCCCACCTGCTGCCACGGCGAATCGTCCGACTAAGCGCTCCGCCGCGGCCGCGTGTCATTCCCAGGACCGGTATCACGCCGTGAAACCGTTCTTGCGGAGCGGGATGCTCGGCCGTACACTTGGGCGTCTGTCGTTTCCAGCGGAAAGGGCGGAAGGTTGATGCGTGCACTGATGCCAGGGGTTGTGGCTGCGGCGATGGTTCTGCCGCTCGGCGGGTGCGGTCCGCAGTACGGGGCCGGCTCGGCTTACGTCAGCCTGGAAGTGGCCACGAAGGTGGCCCGCGACCGTGTCTACCCGGCCACCGTGCGGGTGGATGCGCGGCGGGAGGAGTTCGTGGGCGGCAAGAAGCGGCGGACGGGCGGGAACGGGTCGGGCGTCATTTTCGACGGCAAGGGGCACGTCCTGACCAACTTCCACGTGGCCGGCCGGGCCGACGAACTCACGTGCATCCTCTTCAACAAGGAACGGGTCAAGGCGAAACTGGTCGGCGGCGACCCGTGGACCGACCTGGCGGTCATCCAACTCGATCTCGACGAGGTGAAGGAGAAGGGGCTGACGTTCGAGCACGCGGAGTTGGGCGATTCCGACACCGTCGAAGAGGGCGACAGCGTTCTGGCCATCGGGAGCCCGTTCGGCCTGTCGCGGTCGATTTCGTCGGGCATCATCTCCTGCCGCGACCGGATCCTCGGCACGGGGCTTGAGACGCCCGGCGGATTCGAGACGGGTCTGTTCAACACGTGGCTTCAGACCGACGCCGCCATCAACCCGGGGAACTCGGGCGGGCCGCTCGTCAACTACCACGGCGAGGTCGTCGGCATCAACACGCGCGGGGGCGGGAACGACCTGGGGTTTGCGGTGCCCATCAACCTGGCGAAGGAGGTGGTGCGGCAGATCCTCGATAAGGGCAAAGTCACGCGCAGCACGATCGGCCTGACGCTCCAGCCGCTTCAGGACCTGGAGACGTTCTTCGACGTGGGCAAGACCGAGGGGGCGGTCGTCTCGAGCGTCGAGGCCGAGGGTCCGGCCGCCAAGGCCGGCGTCCAGGCCCAGGACGTGCTGCTGGAGTTCGGCGGCGAGAAGGTCGAGGGGCGGTATCCGGAGCAGTTGTTCGACCTCCGCCGCCGTGTGTCCACGACGCCCATCGGGGAGAAGGTTAAGGTGAAACTCAAACGGGGCGGCGAGGTCCGCACCGTCGAACTCGTGACCGAGGAACTGACGACCGTCCGCAGCAAGGAAGAGAACTTCCTCAAGTGGGGCCTGGTGGGGCAGGACATTACCGACCGCCTGGCCCAACGCGAGCAACTGCCCACCACCAAGGGCGTGTACGTGACGGGCGTGCGTCGGGGCGAGCCGGCGGAGCGTGCGGGTGTCAAGAAAGACGACATTATCGTCCGCGTCGGCGAGGTGGACGTGGCGGGCGCGGCGGACCTGAAGCGCGTGTACGCCGCCGCCGTCAAGAAGAAGCAGGAGATGGTCCTGCTGCGCGTCCGCCGTGGTCAAGGCGTGCTGCCGGTCCTGTTGAGGCTCGACTACGCCGGCGAGAAGAAGCCCGAGAAGAAGACGCCGGCGACGAAGCCCGAGCCCCCAAAGCCATCGCCGGCGACGAAGCCCGAGCCCCCAAAGCCATCGCCGGCGACGAAGCCCGGCGACGAAGTGAAGTAGCCGATGGTCGCCGCCGGACTCATCCGGCGCGGATCCAGTAACCAGGAGGCCCCTCATGCCTTACCGTACCGTGACGGCGTTGTGTGTTGCTGCATGGCTGGTTTCGATTCCGGCGGGATCGGCGTTCGCCGACAGGACCGCCGAGCAGATCCGGGCGGTGCAGAAGTCGGTGGAGCCTTCGACGGTGATCGTTTCGTTTTACATCGAGCGCGACGACGGGGCCAAGGCCGACGTCCGCGTCCTGGGCACGGTCGTCGGGAAGGATAACCTGGTGATGTTTGCGAGTGCGGCGGTGCCGCCGCAGTTTGCCCAGTCGCAGTTCAAGGAATTCAAGATTATCGTGACCAAGGGCGACGACCTGGCGGAGCACGAGGCCGAGTACCTCGGCAAGGACGACCGGGCGCAACTGGCCTTTATCAAGGTGACCGACTCGGCCGCGCCGGCCTTGCCGGCGCTCGAGTTCGACGAGACGGCGCGGGTCCAGGTCGGCGACCCGCTCATCTCGGTCGCGAACCTCGGCGAACCGGACGGCTACGAGCGGGTGTTCCAGATGACGCGCATCGCGGCCGAGATCGAGCAGCCGATCACCACGTACATCTGCATGAAGGGCCTGGGGTCCCCGGGCACGCCGGTCCTGACGCTCGACGGCAAGGCGGTGGGCGTCGTGGGCCTGGTCCAGATCAACCGGGGGACGAACGCCCGGCCCCAGATGTCGCTCGCGCAGGTTCTGTGGCCGACCGAACGGTTCATCGAACGGATCAAGGACCCGCCGAAGGGCGGCAACGTGGTCAAGCAGCCGTGGCTGGGCGTGCAGACGCTGACGCCCGTCACGAAGGACCTGGCGGCGTACTTCAAGTTGGGCGATCGGCGCGGCGTGGTCGTCGGGCAGGTCATCGAGAAGAGTGCCGCCGAGAAGGCCGGCATCAAGGCCGAGGACATCATCCTGGCCGTGAACGGCAAGAACATCACGGGGACCGAGGGCCAACTCGTCGAGAACTTCTCGAACGACATCCGCGAACGCGAGGTCGGCGAGACGGTGGAAATGGAGATCTGGCGGGCCGGCAAGACACAGAAGGTGAAGGTGACGCTGGCCCCGATGCCGAAGATGGTGGCCGAGGCCGAACGGTTCCGCGACGAGACGTTCGGCCTGACCGTCCGCGAGATGGTCGTGGGAGACCGGCTCTCGAGGGAACTTCCCGCCTCCGAGACGGGCGTCGTCGTCTCGTTCCTGAACCCGGCCGGCTGGGCGCACGACGGGGGCCTGCAGCCGGGAGACATCATCAAGAAGGTGCAGGATCAGGACACGCCGACGCTGGCCGCCTTCAAGAAGGTCTTCCGGGCCGAGGTCAAGAAGAAGCCGAAGGAGATCGTCCTGTTCGTGCTCCGCGGCAAAGCCGACACGCAACTGGTGCGCATCGAGCCGCGGTGGTAGGGCGTGGGGGCAAGCGGCGACGCCGTGCGACAAGCGTTTGGCGCGGCGGGTCCGGAGACCCGCCGCGCAGAAACCTTCAGCGGTGGTAGCCGGCATCGGCGCACCGTCGCATCCGGAATGGGGGGTGATCGATGGCAACGACGTGCCGCGCGCTCTTGCTGGCGGGTCTGTGGGTGGTTCCTGCTTCGGCGGAGGTTGCGGCCGGAGCCGTAGCGCCGTCCGCCGCCGGCGACGTGCTGTACAACGGCATCCGTCTCCCGTCCGAGTGGCCGCCGAGGCTTCCTCCGCCGACCGAAAAGCCGATGCCCGTCCCGTATCTGGCGGAGCGGCCCGACATGGTCCCCATCGACGTCGGCCGCCAACTGTTCGTGGACGACTTCCTCGTCGAGAAGACGGACCTGACGCGCACCTTCCATCGCCCCGAATACCACGAGGGCAACCCCGTCGTCAGGCCCGAGAAGGCGTGGGAGAAGCAGGGCAAGGCACCCTTTGCGGCCGTCTTCAGCGACGGCGTCTGGTACGACCCGTCGGAGCGGCTCTTCAAGATGTGGTACATGGCGAGCATCTTCGCCGGCACGGCTTACGCGACCAGCCGCAACGGCCTCGAATGGGAGAAGCCGGCGCTCGAGGCGGTGGAGCAGGGCACCAACCTCGTGGACCGCCGGCGCCGCGACTCATCCACCGTCTGGCTCGATTGGGCGGAGAAGGACCCCCAGCGCCGGTGGAAGATGGCGACGGCCACGGTCAGGGATGGCCGGCGCGGGTGGTTCCTGCTGGTTCAGGGCTCGCCCGACGGCGTCCGCTGGAAGGAACTGGCCGAGAGTTCCCCCATCGGCGACCGCTCCACGATCTTCTACAACCCGTTCCGCAAGGTGTGGGTGTACGGCATCCGCAGCGGCGGACCGCGCGGACGCCAGCGGCAGTACCGCGAACATCCTGACCTCGTGGCGGGTGCCACGTGGCGCGGCGAGGAGCGGTATGAGTGGGTGGCCTCCGACGGGCTCGACCCGCGCAACCCGAACCCGGACTTCAAGAATCTCGCCGCCCAACTCTACAACCTCGACGCGGTCGCCTACGAGAGCGTGATGCTCGGCCTGTTTGCCGTCTGGCAGGGGCCGAACAACTCGGACTGCGCGAAGCGCGGCATCCAGAAACGCAACGAGGTGCTGCTGGGTTTCAGCCGCGACGGCTTCCACTGGCACCGGCCCGACCGCGAGCGGTTCCTCGAGGTGACCGAGACGGAGGGGAGTTGGCGGTGGGG
>DATKXP010000504.1:0-17738 GCA_035529015.1 Phycisphaerae bacterium
GACGCCGCCGTCCGCCGCGTCGAGGCCCGTCTCGATGGGCCCGTGGCACAGGAGGTTCAGCAGCAGTTCCGGCTCATTGTAGCGCTGGTGGTCGAGGTGCCAGTCGATGCCCTTCGCGGTGCACCGGACCGCCCGCCGCAGGTGGTCCTCGAAACGCCGCCACAGATTCGCGACCCTCGGCACAGCCGACGCATCGTCCATCATCTCCCAAAACGCCACCTCGAACACCTTGGCCGCGTTGATCTTGACGCAGTCGTTCAGCGTGTACTCGCGGCCGGGGATGGCCATCCAGTGGCAGCCGGTCGCGATCCGCCGCCGCGCCAGTTCCACCGGGTACCCGTTCCGCATGAAACCTTCGACGAGCCCCTTGTCTCCGGAGTAGCGCGGCCATCCCTTGCGGTCCTCGAAGAGGTGCCGGACCGATGTCAGGAACAGCCGCTCGTCGAGGCCGTCGTGGACGCGGATCGTCAGGTTGCACGACGCGCCCAGGCGGTGGGCGGCTTCGAGAACCAGGAACGAGACGTGGCTCGTCAGGTCGGCCCCGTCGGGCCCCGGGCCGCCCAGTTGGTAATAGTGCGGGTCGTTCAGCAGCAGGCAGGCGATGAGGAAGATGGCGTCCTCGTCGTCGATGCGTCCGTCGGCCACGTCGCGCTCGTAGTACGGCCGCAGGAGTTCGTCGAGTTGGTCGCCCGCGCCGTCGCGGTTGTAGGTGCGCGACGCCATGTTGAACCAGGCGATCCACTGGCACGCCTCGCGCAGGGTGCGCGGCGGCTGGTCGATGAGATGCTCGTTCACGTCGGCCATCTCGCGCAGGTTCCGGCGCAGGTCCGGATGCGATTCACCGGCTTCGGCGCCGCGGATCGCCTCGACGGTGCGGCGGATCCACGTCTGCACGCCCAGGACGGCCTGCTCCTCGGCGTCGAGCAGGGCCGCCTTGGCCGCGTCGCCCGCGTGCACCTGGCGGTAGCGGCGAACCTTCTCCAGCAGTCCGCCCCAACCGACGGCCAACCCGATGGCGTAGTCGGGCGTGAAGTGGGCGTCGGCGCCGATACCCGGATCGATGCCGTACCGCTCCTGCTCCGGCACGAGGTGCGAATACGCGTACTCGGGCGGCCACTTCGTGGGCCGCTCGCGGTTCATGAAGATCATCCACCGGCCGGCCAGGGCATCGAGCGGGTCAACGTACGTCGGGTGCACCTCCATGAGCGACCGGAAGTTGCGGGCCCACCCTTCGGCCCCGTACCACGAGCCGTCGGGGTGGTTGGGCGTCGGTTCCCAACGGAAGTCGTCGGGCGGGAGGACGGTACCGTAATCGTCCTCGTCCATGTACCCGTTGCGGGCGAGTTTGGCCCGGGTCTGCTCGAGTTTCCTCTCGCGCAGAAGGTCGAGGCGCCGGCGGTAGGTGAGGGGCTCGGTGATCATGCCTCCTCCGCCCTCGCCGCGCCGGCGATGCGGACCGCCATGCCGCGCTCCCCCGCCGCCGCAGCCAGCGCCTGCATCACGTCCGCCTCAGGACGCGCCAGGCCCTCCATCGCGTAGTCCATGCCCAGGCTGCGATACTTGCCCGTCCCGAGCGGGTGGTACGGCAGGAGTTCGTAATACTCCAGACACCCGAAGCCGCGGATGAAGTCGGCGACGGCCCCGACCTGCTCGACCGTATCGTTCACGCCCGGCACGACCGGCGTCCGGACGACCATCGGCACGCCCTCGCGCGAGAGACGCCGGGCGTTCTCGAGAACCGACTCGTTCGGCTCGCCCGTCCACCGCTCGTGCTCGGCCGGGTCCATCACCTTGACGTCAACCAGAAAGAGGTCGGTGACCGGCAACAGCGCGGCCACGTCCTGCCAGGGGGCCGCCAGGTTCGTCTCGACGGCGGTGTGGATGCCTTCGGCCCGCGCGCGGCCCAGGATGTCGAGAGTGAACTCGCGCTGGCACAGCGGCTCGCCGCCCGAGAGCGTGACCCCGCCGCCCGAGTTCTCGTAGAAGACGCGGTCTTCCAGGACCTCGGCCATCACCTCGCGGGCGGTCATCTCGCGGCCGACGAGGACGAGGGCCCCACTGTAGCAGACCTCGGCGCAGGCCCCGCACGCCGTGCAGCGGTCGCGGTGAAAGACGCGTCGGCCGCCGGTGACCTCGTGGGCGTCGCGCGGGCACGCCTCCAGGCACGCGTCGCAGCCGATGCACTTGTCGGGCAGGACCTGGAGTTGCGGGCCGGGGCGGAGCGTCTCGGGGTTGTGGCACCAGGCGCACCGCAGGTTGCAGCCTTTCAGGAAGACCGTGGTGCGGATGCCGGGCCCGTCGTGGACGCTGAACCGCTGGATGTCGGTAACGATGCCGTTCACGCCGGTATTCTAGTCGCCGGGGCCCCCCAAGTTCAAGGTGCGCGGTTCCGGCACGAGCGCCGCTTGACACGGGCCGAACCCGCTCTATGATGCCCGTTTGCATGGGGTGTCGGCAACAGGAGCGGATCATGTCGAGCCATTTGACGCGAAGAGGCTTCTTGCGCACAGGTCTCGTGGCCGGAGGGACGCTGGCCGCAGGCGTCGCTGCCCAACCGTTGAGCGCAACCGCCGCCGAAAGAAAACCCAAGATGCACATCGGCCTGGTGACCTACATGGTCGGCGCGAAGATGGACCTGCCGACGCTCATCGAGACGTGCGAGAAGAGCGGCATGGAGGGCGTGGAACTGCGCTCGACCCACAAACACGGCGTGGAGCCGGACCTTAGTGCCGAGCGGCGCAAGGAGGTCCGGGCGCTGTTCGAGAAGTCGCCCGTCCGATGCTACGCCCTCGGGTCGGCGTGCGAGTACCATTCGCCCGACCCGAAGGTCCTCCAGAAAAACATCGACCTGACGAAGCAGTTCGTTGACCTGGCCGCCGACCTGGGGTGCTGGGGCGTCAAGATCCGGCCCAACGGCCTGCCGAAGGAAGTCAGCGAGGAGAAAACGCTCCACCAGATCGGCGAAGCCGTCCGCACGTGCGCCGAGTACGCTGCGCCGAAGAAGATCAACCTCTTCGTCGAGTGTCACGGGCGCGACACCAGCCGGCCCGACCGCATGATGCGGATCATGAAGATCTGCGACCACCCGTCGGCCTGCCTGTGCTGGAACTGCAACGCGGTCGACGTCGAGGACGGCTCCATCAAGCGGTACTTCAAAATGTGCGCGCCGTACATCAAGCACGTCCACATCCACACGCTCACCGAACCCGGCTACCCGTGGAAGGAACTCTTCGCTCTGCTGAAAGCCGCTGACTTCCGCCACTTCACCATGATCGAGACACAGTACAAGGGCGACGACCCGGTGGGGTTCCTCAAGGCCCAGCGGGAGGAGTTCGACAGACTGGCCGTCTGACCCCCGAGCGGCGCCGGCCGCCTGTCGGGCCGACAATCCTGCCTGGGAAGGACTGCCGAATGACCGCGCGAAAGGTGTGGCCCCGTATTCTGTGCCTGTTGGTGTGGCTTCCCTTCTCGGCCAGCCTGGCGGCAACAGCGGTCCAGCCCGCCAGGCAGCAGGGCAAGGTCTGCCTGTTCGACGCCGCCCGAGACGACCCCGCCGTCTTCAGACACTACACGGCCAGTTGGCGCAAAGGGAGCGACCTTACGCCCGTGGCGAAGCCCGTCGAGAAAGACGGGCGACGCTTTCTCGAAGTCCGCTACACGGGCAGCCGCGGGATGGCCTGCTCGACGGTGTTCTTCGAGGCGATGCCGCCGCCCGATCCGGGCAAACGCTACGCGGGCCTCACACTGCTCATCGACTGCGACCGCGACGACTACCCCCGTATCAGCGTGCAAGCCAAGTTCTCGGACGATACGCAACTCTCGAAGAACCTGGTCATGGACCGGGGACTGCACTCCTACACCGTGAGCGCCGGCTTCCGCAGGGCCAGGTTCCCGCCGAAATGGGGCCTTCTGCGCTACATCATGGTGACCTCCGACGCCGGCGACAACCCCGCACAGATGACCTATCGCCTCGGGCGGATCGAGATGGTCGAGCACGATGCACCGAAGCCGCCCGCCGGCCCCCCGGCCGAACCGTTCTTCGGCCGGCCCATTCTCCTGCCGCAACCCAAGACGTGCTCCTGGTCGGGCAAGGAATTCTTTGCAGCAGGCAAGGCCCGCGCGCTGCATCTCGGCCGCAACGCCTCGGCCCGAACCGCGCGGACGGCCGAACTGTTCGCCGACACGTACTACGGTTACACGGGCGTTCGCCTGCCGGTCGCGACGTTCGGCGATGCGCTGCCGAAAGAGGGCATCGTCCTGCGCGTCGCCCCGTCGGTGCAGATGCCGGGCGGTCCGGAGCCGCTGAAGAAACAGGGTTACTGCCTGGCCGTCGAGCCGGGCCGCATCGTCATTACCGGCGCCGACGAACCGGGCCTGTATTACGGGACGGTCACGTTCTTCCAGTTGCTGCGGAGCCCGATGAAGACCACGCGGCAAATGGAGGTGCCGTGCGTCCGCATCTTCGACTGGCCCGACACGCCGAACCGCCTGGTGCGGCTCGAACACCCGCACCAGTTCAAGAACGGCCCTCTCGGCGACAACCGCGGCATGGCGTACCTGATGGACTGGACCGACCGGTTCGTGGCGGGCACGAAGTCGAACGTCCTGTTCATCGACTTCGCGGCACTCATCCGGTACAAGCGGCGGCCCGAGTTCAACGGCACCGAGCGGATCTACTCGCTGGACGACCTGCGCCAGTTCGGCCGCTTCTGCCGCGACCGATTCATCGACCTCTGCCCCGCATGGCAGGTGGGCTGCCACGCGTCGTGGTGGCTGACCGTGGGCTACCACCCCGAACTTCGCGAGAAAGGCTGGAGCAGCCAGGCCGACGTCACGCATCCCGAGCACGACCCTATCGTGCTGGACTGCATGCTCGACGTCATCGAGGCGCTCCAGCCGAAGTACCTCAGCCCCAAAAGCGACGAGTGGTGGCACAATCGCAAGGACGGCGAAACGCCCGATGAACTGCTGCACGGAAAGACGCGGGCACAGGCCTTTCTCGACTTCCACGTGAAACTGAACCGCTGGCTCAAGGCGCGCGGCATCCGCATGATGATCTACCACGACATGCTCACCCCGTACCACAACGCCAGGCGCTTCGGCCTCTACAAGATCATCGACCAGTTCCCGAAAGACGTCATCATCAACCTGTGGAGCAACGGCGAGCCCGAGCGCAGCACCGCGTGGTTCACCGGCCGCGGCTTCACCGTGTGGACGAACGCGACCGGTTTCTTCACATTGACGCCCGACCTCGAGGCCCGTGTCGGCGGCATCGGTAAAGGCCTGTACTCCTTCGGCAACAACCGCAGCGGCCTCCTCGATGAGGACTCGAACCTCCACTCCATGGCCTACGTCCTCCGCACGGCCGACTACGCGTGGACCCGCGCGCGTCGCGGCCCATGGGACACCGATCGCCTGACTGCCGTTCGCCACATGCTGGCCACCGGACCGAACCCGCACGGCGGCGAAGAAATCGAGCCGGTCGAAATCGCCGCCGGCCTGACCCACTCGTTCGGCGCAATGCTCAAGAACGTCAAGCCCGCGGTGTACGGCGATGTGGACAGCCCGGTCACGCTCCCCGCCGGCGTGCAGGAGATTGGCCTTGTTCCGATGCGCCTCGCCGGCGGCGCCGCGAAGGACTGTGTTGTCCTGGGCAAAGGCGACGGCCCCGTCGAACTGCCCGTGGCCGGACGCTGGGCATCGCTCATCTTCCTGCACACCGGCTTCGTCAACAACCCGGACGACCCGGCCATCGCGGGCGGCCGCAAACGCAAGTGGCTCTACGGATGGCCCTGCGGCGAGTACGTGGTCCACTACGCCGACGGAGAGAAGACCGTCCTGCCCGTCCGCCTCACGATGAACGTCAAACGGTTCGACACGGCCTCGCTGAACCGCGCCACGAACGAGAACCGCTTCGTCAACACGTTGAAGGACTCCCGCGGCGGCGACGTGCACCTGTACCAGTGGGAATGGGTCAATCCCAGGCCCGACCGCCGGATCGTCAAGGTTCTCGCCCGGCACGACGGCCAACTCGACGTGTCGCTCGTCCTGTTTGCCGTTTCCGGCCGGCACCTCCGGCAACGGTAGATGGCGGTCCCAAACGCATGAGCCGCGTGCGCTTAGAGTAGTTCACGTTCGAGTGTGCGCGTCATCGACCGGGCAAGACCTGGCCCATCCATCTACTCCGCCGCCAGGTTCGCGCACACCAACTCGCGGTCGTTTCGGGCAAAGACGCACTTCAGCGCGTACGCCGGGTGCGACCAGCACACCCCGCCGCGGTCCTTGAGTTGAACGCGCGTCGGCTCCAGGAGTTTCGCGCGGCTGACCTCGTTGAACCCCTTGGGCGAGAGCGTGGCGATGATGAGTTCCCCCCGCTCGTTGAACATCCAGACGCGCTCGCCGTTCTGGACGAAGTGAATCGTGCTCCATCGCGCCTTCGGAACGGCCGTGCCGTCTTCCCAGATGCGGTCGCCGGTCCGGGCGTCCAGGCACCGGAACTCGCCGTACGAATCCACGCCGTAGATGTACTCGCCCTGCCAGCAGGGCGTCGAGATCATCGAGTGCAGGGCATCGGTCTTGCGTTCGCTCTCGCCGCGCCGGCGCCATATCTTCTCCACGGCCGTCCCGCCCTCAAGCAGCCGCAGCATGTACGCCCCGTCGTAGAAGCACGTCAGGAAGATCCGGTCACCGCCCAGGAGCGGCGTGGGCACGTTGATGACCATGCGGTGGGGCTTCGTGGGGTACGTCCAGTGGACCTTCCCCGTCGCGGGATCGAGGCCGGCACAGTTGTCGCCCGTGTAGCAGATGAGCACGCGCCGGTCGCCCTGCCTGACGATGATCGGCGCGGAGTAAGAGGCCGCGTCGTCGAGTGCCCGCCATCTCTCCTTGCCCGTCGCGGCGTCGAGCGACACGAGACACGCCCCGCCGGAGGCGCCGATCTGGACAATCACCTGCCCTGAGTCCACGAGCGGCGCGGCCGCGACGCCCCAGATGGGGACGCGGACGCGGTAGTCGGTGCCCGGTTCCTTTTTCCAGACGACCCGCCCGTCGGCCGCGTCGAGGCAGGTGAGGTGGCCCATCGTGCCGAGCGCATACGCCCGACCCCCGGCAATCGAGACGGCGGCGCGCGGACCGGCGGGATAGCCAACCTTGCCGTAATCGCACGGGTAGGTGTGCGTCCACAGCGGCTTGCCGGTCCCTGCATCGAAGCAGAGGACGCGTTCGACCGGCTCGGGGTCGATCTTGCGGTCGGTCACGTAGACGCGGCCCTCGGCCACCGTCGGACCGCTGTAGCCGCTTGAGATCGGTGCGCGCCAGCGCGATTCCAGTGCCGGGCCGGGGAACGTCTTGATGATGCCCGTCTCGTGCCAGACGCCGTCGCGGTTGGGTCCGCGCCACTGTGGCCAATCATCGGCAAGCGCACCCCGTGCCAGAGCCAGGGACAAGACCAACAGCCATGCGCGCTTGCTCACCGTAATCCCCTTGCTCAAGGCCGCACGCCGCCCCTCAACGGTTGGAACATTGGCAGACCCGCTTCGGGTCTGGTGTTTTCTCCCCATGAGGGCCTGGACGGCGCATGCCGGAAGCCTGGCGAAGGGAACCAGGCGTGGGGGCGATAACCACGAGAGGGTTCATGAACGCGATGGGTCTTTCCCCGGAGCCTGCGGGGGATCGCCAGGTCACGACACGGCGCGCTCGGGCTGCTTGCCAAAACCACGGACGTGGATGCGTGTCGGCGTGATCCGCACGAGCGCGTACGCGTTGTTCTGCATCCCCGGCCCCTCGACCATCGCCCGCATGGTCACGTAATGGATGCCGCCGATCCTCGTGTACCCGCCCTTGTGATCGTGACCGCTGAAAACGGCGAGGACCTTGCCGGACTTTTCGAGCAGCCGACGAACCTCCGCAGCATTCTGCACGGTGTGGACATTCGTGTCCTCGTCCAGGCGTTGGTGCACAAAGACCCCGGTCGGCTTCTTCGTTCCCCTCAAATCGCTCGACAACCACTTCAGTTCGTCCGGGGGTATAAGCGATTCGCTCCACTTGAAGTTCCCGGGCGCATAGGACGTGCCGTCCTTGCGGTAACAGGCGTCGAGCACGATGAAGTGGAACGGCCCCACGTCGAACGCGTAGTGTGGCGCCGGGCTGCCTGTCCCGGCAAGGAACTGGTCCTTCGTCAGCGTGGCCACATCGTGGTTACCGATGACGTGGTGTCGCTGCCCCTTGAAGCCGCGATAGATGCCTTCGATACGGTCCAGGTACGCCTTCTCGGTCGCCACATCCTTGCCCTTGTCCACAAAATCGCCGAGGACAATCGCCAGCGCCGGCTTCTCGGCGTTCATGGTCCTGACGAACTCCTCCAGTTTCTCCGCCGAGTCACGGTAGTGCCGGCTGCCCCTGGCATCGCGGTCGGCGTAGTGCGCGTCCGTGAAGACGCCGATGGTGATGGCCTCGTCACCGCCTGCCGCACCGAGCGCCATCCGGCCAACAGCGCCAACGCCGACGGCAACCGCCCCCGTCCGGAGGAACTGCCTCCGCGACACCCGTCTGCGGCTCCTCGTCTCGGCATCAGCCATCCCACTGCCCTCCTCGACCGAAGGTCACTCGATTGCCGCTTCCGCCATGGCCCGGACGTTCTCTGGCGGCACGTTCGGCAGCAGCGCCTCGTGGCTGGGGCTGACGATCAGGCACGGACCGAAGTCCATGTAATCGGGGTCCGGCCACTCGTAGGCCTCGACCTCGTCAAAGATCTCGCAGTCGGCCAGGACGCGCACCGGTCGGCCGCCTCGCCGGAGATGATCGTCCGGACACGCTCGCGGCTGGTCATGCCTTAGGCTCCCCGTCTGGTTGCGCCAACGTATCCTACCGCGAGGGGCCACGCCATGGCAACACTCAGCGGCGCCGGCCCTGGGGGTGTGGCAACGATTTCTGGCACGCTTGCAACTTGGCGGCAAGTCCCCGCTCGCTGACGCTCGCGGCTAGTCAGGCACGCGAACTAGCCGCGCACGTCAGTAAGCGGCTGGAGCCGCCAGAAATCGTTGCCACACCCCGGCCCTGTGCCCGTGCCCCCCGATGACCCGAAACAACGGCCTGCCCGGCGGGTTAAAAACCGTACCACACACAGACGTTCGGTGGTACGCTGTGGCGTCAAACGCTGCCGCTCGGGAAGGAGACGGGCATGACACACCACGTTGCTCTTGCCCTTGTGTTCGTCCTGCTCGCCGTCCCGGCCTCGGGCGCCGAGTTGCTGTGCACCATCACCGTCGAGGCCGGCAAGCACACCCGCGTCGATACGCCCATCACGGTGCCGCTGGAGGGCCGCCTGAAGGAGATAGCGACGTCCTCCTGCGTGGTCCAGGAGTCGAGCAGCGGGCAAGGGGTGGCGGTGCCGCATCAGATTGAGGCGGGGCCGTCGCCGCGCCTGTGCTTCATCCTGTCGGGCACGACGCCGGCGGGCGCGACGCGCTCGTTCCTCGTCGCCTTCGCCGCGGCACCGCCGACCACGGCCCCGGCCGCCGCCGTCAAGCAAGACGACAAGGGGCTCGACGTGACGGTGGCCGGGAGGCAGGTCCTGCGGTACCACACGGCCATGGTCGATCCGCCGGAGGGCATCGACAAGACGTACACCCGCAACGCCTACATCCACCCCGCGTGGACGCCGTCGGGCCTGGTCGTGACCGACGACTTCCCCTCCGACCACAAACACCAGCGCGGCATCTGGTTCTCGTGGACCAAGACCGAGTTCGAGGGCCGCCACCCCGACTGGTGGAACATGAAGGGGGCCGCCATCCGCTTCACGAAGATGGGCCCCACGGCCAGCGGCCCGGTGTTCGCCTCGTTCCAGCCGCATCACGCGCACCTTGACCTGGCCGCCCCCGGCGGCGAGAAGGCCGTCCTGAATGAGGTGTGGGACATCCGCGTCTGGAACGTCGGCGGCCCGGAGGCCGGGTACCGGCTCTGGGACATGGTCAGCACGCAGCGGTGCGCGTCGGACAGCCCGTTGACGCTGCCGCAGTACTTCTACGGCGGCCAGGGGTTCCGCGGCAGCCGCCAGTGGGACAAGAACGTGGACATGCGGACCTCCGCGGGGAAGACCCGCAAGGACGGCAACGAGACGAAGGCCCGCTGGTTCGACGTCTCGGGCCTCGTGGACGGCAAGCGCGCCGGATGCCTTATCCTGATCCATCCCACGAACTTCCGGTACCCGCAGCCGCTCCGGCTGAATCCGAAGAACCCGCAGACGTGCATCGCCCCGTCGCAGGAGGGGCCGTGGGAGATCAAACCGGGCACCGACTACGTCTCGCGCTACCGGTTCTGTATCCACGACGGCAACATGACCGACGAGACGGCCGAACGCCTCTGGGCCGATTTCGCCGAACCGCCCGTCGTCAAGGTGAGCAAGTAGTGCAGCCTCGTTAGCCGGCGGGGCTTGTCGAAGACCCGCCTTAGCGGATCGCCGATACGCGGCGGCGGGCCCGCCGCGTATCTGTCAAGGAACGCCACATGCGTCAACTCGCCATCGTGCTGGCCATCGGCCTGCTGCTCGCCGGCCCCGCCCTCGCCGAGGCCAAGCCGCCGCTCAAGGTGTGCATGCTCTCGGGCTCCGGCGAGTACAAGTCCGACGAATCGCTCACCGAGTTCAAGCCGTTTCTCGAGTCGAACTACAACGTCGCCTGCACACTCATCAAGGCCGGCGACAAGGCCAACGGGCTGCCGGGCATCGAAGCGGTCAACGACTGCGACCTCCTGTTCGTCTTTGTCCGCCGCAACACGCTGCCCCAGGATCAACTGAAGATCGTCCAGGCGTACTGCGAGGCGGGGCGGCCCGTCGTCGGAATCCGCACGGCCAGCCACGCCTTCCAGAACTGGCTGGAGTTCGACAAGACGGTCCTCGGCGGCAACTACCGCGGCCATTACGGTGCGGGGGCGAAGGCTCAGACTACGTTCGACGAGAAGGCCAAGGACCACCCCGTCCTGAAGGGCGTCAAACCCTTCGCCTCGTCGTACTCGCTCTACAAGAACACCGGCCTCGCCGACGACGTCACGCTCCTCGCCACCGCCACCGCCAAGGACAAGACCGAACCGGTGGCCTGGACCCGCATCCACAAAGGCGGCCGCGTGTTCTACACGTCCTTCGGCGGTCCCGATGACTTCAAAGACCCCAACTTCAAGCAACTGATCGTCAACGCCATCTTCTGGACCACGCAGCGCGACGTTGAAAGGAAATGACGCCCCTTTTAGCCGCGAGCCAACGGCGAGCGCGGCAAGACGCACCATGCAAAGGAGACGCACGATGCCCGAGCCGGAAGCGATCACCCGCCGCACGTTCCTCAAGGGCGCCGCCGCTGCGGCCGCCGCGCCGTACATGATTACCTCCGCCGCCCTCGGCGCCCCCGGCCGCGCGCCGGCCAGTGAGCGCATCGCCGTCGGCGTCATCGGGACGGGCGGCCAGGGGCGCGGCGTCATGCGCGGAACCATGCAGCACGCGACGTGCCAGATCGTCGCCCTCTGCGACGTCAACAAGCAGCGACGCGAGCAGGCCAAGGCCGAGGTCGCCAAGCACTACACCGGCAAGAGCGACCCCGACGCCGCCAAGGGCGTCAAGGACTACAGCGATTTCCGGGAACTCGTCCGCCGCGACGACATCGACGCCGTCATCATCGGCACGCCCGACCACTGGCACGCCATCACGACGATCGAGGCCGCGCGGCACGGCAAAGACATCTACTGCGAGAAGCCGTTCTCCCTGACCGTGGCCGAAGGCCGGGCCATGGCCGACGCCGTCAAACGCTACGGACGCATCTTTCAGCACGGCACGCAGCAGCGGTCCGACCGCAACTTCCGCCACGCCGCCGAACTGGCCATCAACGGCTACATCGGCGACATCACGATCGTCAAGGTCGGCGCGCCCGGCAGCGCCCGCGACAATGGCAAGCACAAGCCCACGCAGCCGCCCGAAGGGTTCGATTACGACTTCTGGCTCGGCCAGGCGCCCGTCGCCCCGTATTACGACGTGGTCTGTCAGAGCCGCGGGTGGTATCACATGTCGCCCTACACGGCCGGGTTCATCTCCGGATGGGGCGTCCACCACGTGGACTCCGCCCACTGGGGCATGGGCGTGGACCTGACCGGCCCCGTCGAACTCGAGGGCAAAGGCGACTACCCGACGCAGGGCCTCTACGACGCCGCCTGCACGTGGAACGTCAACCTGGCCTATCCGAACGGTCTGAAGATGCACTTCACCACCAACAACATCAACGCCCAGGGCGTGCGGTACGAGGGAACCAAGGGTTGGGTGTACGTGAGGCGCGGCCACATCGACGCCAATCCGAAGTCGCTCCTTGCCGTCAAGATGGGCCCGAACGACCAGCACCTGTACGAGAGCCGCCACCATCAGGGCAACCTGCTCGACTGCATCAAGAGCCGCAAGCCCACCGTCTGCCCGGCCGAGACGGGCCACCGGTCGAACACCGTGTGCCTGATCAGCGACATCGCCATGCGGCTGGGTCGGAAACTGAAGTGGGATCCCGAGAAGGAACAGTTCCCCGGCGACGACGAAGCCAACCGGATGCTTTCCCGGGCCATGCGCCCGCCGTGGCATCTGTAAGGCACGCGGCGCCGACGCGCCGGAATCATTTAGCCGCCGCGCTTGCGCGGCGCGCGCTTTGGTGGCAGGAGCAGCCATGCACAACGCCAAACGCCTGACCCGCCGCACCCTGCTCGCGCGCGCTGCCGGCGCTGCGATGGCCGGCCCGCTTGTCGTCTCCGCCCGAGCCCTCGGCGCGGGCGGCGCCCCCCCGCCGAGCGACCGCATCAACGTCGCCAACATCGGCATCCGGAACATGGGCGGCGGACACCTCCGCAGCCTCGTCCGCAACCGCGAGGCCCAGGTCGTCGCCATCTGCGACGTCGATTACAACATCCTCGACGCCGGCAAACAGACCGTCGAAAGCGCCTACGGCCAGGCCGCCAAGGGCGGAACGTTCAAAGGATGCTTCCAGACGCGCGACTTCCGCGAAATTCTCGCCCGGCCCGACGTCGATGCCATCGTCGCCGCCGTGCCCGACCACTGGCACGGCGCCATCACGGTCGCCGCATGCAAGGCCGGCAAGGACGTCTACTGCGAGAAGCCGCTCAGCCTCACCATCAACCAGGGCAAGGCCATGGTGAAGGCCGTCCGGCGGCACGGCCGCGTCTTCCAGACGGGCACGCAGCGGCGGTCGTGGGCCACGGCGCGGCACGTCTGCGAGTTGGTCCGTAACGGCCGCATCGGCCGGCTCCAGAGAGTGACCTGCGGCGTCGGCGGGTGGAACCGCGAGTGCGAGCCGACCTGGCAGCCCGAACCCGTCCCGCCGGAACTCGACTACGATATGTGGCTCGGCCCGGCCCCGTGGGAACCGTACCACCACCTGCGGTGCCACTACTCGTTCCGATTCGTCATGGACTACTCGGGCGGGCAGATCACGAACAACGGCGCCCACTGGTCCGACATGGCCCAATGGGGCATCGGCGCCGACGGCTCCGGCCCGGTCGAGGTCGAGGGCACCTGCGACTGGCCCACGACCGGCCTGTTCACCGTCCCGAAGAACATCGACGTCACCGCCACGTACGCCGGCGGCGCCAAGGTCAACTTCAAGGACAGCGGCGGCTCGCCCAAGTTCTACGGCACCGAGGGGTGGGTGAGCCTCGACAACAAGGCCGACCCGCCGTCGATCCTCAAGTCGGCCATCACACCCGACGAGATCCACCTGTACGCCTCGCAGGGCAGCCACATGGACGACTTCCTGCGCTGCGTCCGGACGCGCAACGACCCGGCGGCGCCGGTCGAGGTCGGCCACCGAAGCGCCACCGTCTGCCACCTGGGTGTCATCGCCATGCGCCTCGGTCGCAAAGTGAAGTGGGACCCCGTGGCCGAGCGTTTCATCGACGACCCCGAGGCCGATCGTATGATGGACCGCGCCATGCGCTCGCCCTGGAGCATTTGACCTTTTAGCCGCGAGCCATCGGCGAGCGCGGCAGTTCAGGAGGCCGAGATGCACGCAGGAACACGCACCACAAGGCGTCAGTTCCTCAGCGCAGGGGCAGCCCTCGCCGTTGCGACAGCGGGTCGGGCCCGCGCCGGCGCGAAACCAGCCGCCTTGCGCTTCGTCGAACAACCCGGCGGCCGCCTCCAGATCCTCGAAGGCGAGCAGCCCGTCCTCACCTACGTCTGGGGCAACCAACTCAAGGAAGGCGTCCCCGAGCGTTACCGGCGGGCCTGCTACTGCCACCCCGTCCGGGCGCCCGACGGCACGATCGTGACGGACGACTTCCCGAAGGACCACTACCACCATCGCGGCATCTTCTGGTCCTGGCCGCAGATGAAGGCGCGCGGCAAGACGGTGCAAACCTGGCACCTCGAAGGCATCGCTCAGACGCTGCGCAAGTGGAACTCGAAGACCGCAGGCGCCGAGGGGGCGTCGCTCGACGTCACGAACGACTGGGTGCTGGAGGGCGGCGAGCGCGTCGGCAGCGAGAGGATCCTCGTGGTCGCGCACCGCGCGTCGGCGGTCGGCCGGGCCATTGACTTCGCGCTCACGTTCGAGGCCGAAGGCGGCCCCGTCGAACTCCTCGGCGCCAAAGGCAAAGGCTACGGCGGCTTCTGTTTCCGCTTCGCGCCCCGCACCGATACCGTCATCACCACCGACACGGGCGTCCAGAAGGGCGACAGCGACAAGCAGACGCCGAAGTGGGCCGACCTCTCGGCCAAGTTCGAAGGCGCAGACGGCGTGGCCGGCGCGGCCATCTTCGTGCATCCCGACACGCACCACAAGCCCACGGGCTGGACGCTCCGTCACTACGGCTTCCTCGGCCCGTCCTGGCCGGGACTGGAACCGTATACGCTCCAGCCCGCTGCGCCCGTCACGCTCAGGTACCGGGTGTACGTCCACCGGGGCGGCGCCGTCGAAGGCAAGGTGGCCGAGGCGTATGCGAAGTATGCCTCGCCGACGGCGCTCAGCAAGGGAGTGTGAGAATGGTCCAATTCCGCCTGACGCGACGAGGCTTCCTGAGAGCCGCTGCCGCGGCCGTCGCCGCACCCAGCGTCGTCCCCTGTTCCGTCCTGGGGGCCGATGCTCCCAGCAACCAGATCACGATGGGCTGCATCGGCGTCGGGCGGCAAGGCTCCGGCAACATGCAGGGCTTCCTCGACCGCGTCCGCGTCGTGGCGGTCTGCGACGTCGATGCCGGCCGCGCTCAGGCCGCCAAGCAGACGGTCGAACGCCGCTACGCCGAACGCCTCGGCAATGGCGTCTACAAGGGCTGCCTGGCGTACGGCGACTTCCGCGACCTCCTGGCCCGGCGCGACATCGACACGTGCCTCATCTGCACGCCGGACCATTGGCACACGCTGCCGGCCGTCGCCGCCGCCCAGGCCGGCAAGGACATGTACATCGAGAAGCCGCTCACGCTGACCGTCCCGGAAGGCCGGGTCCTGAGCGATGCCGTCCGCCGCTACGGCCGCGTCCTCCAGGTGGGATCGCAGCAGCGGTCCGACACCCGGTTCCGGACCGCGTGCGAACTCGTGCGCAACGGCCGCATCGGCAAACTCCACACCGTCACCGTCATCCTGGCGACGGACCCCGGCTGCGGGCCCGAGCCGACCATGCCCGTCCCCGACGGCCTGGACTATGATTTCTGGCTCGGCCCGGCGCCGCTGGCGGCGTACACCGAAAAGCGGGTTCACCCGCAGCGCGGCTACGGCCGGCCGGGCTGGCTCCGCATCACCGACTACTCGGGCGGGATGATGACCGGCTGGGGCGCCCACCACAACGACATCGCCCACTGGGGCATGGGCACCGAGTACACGGGACCCGTCGAGATCGAGGGGACGGCTGAGTATCCGAAGGACGGCCTCTGGGACGTGCACGGCAAGTTCCACGTCGAGGCCAGGTACGCCAGCGGCGTCCGCCTCGTCATGCACGACGGCAGCGACGGCGTCCGGTTCGAGGGGTCCGACGGGTGGGTCTTCGTGAAGCGCGGCCGCCTGGAGACCGAGCCGAAATCGATCCTCAGCGAGACGGTCGGCCCGGAGGAAACGCGTCTGTACCGCTCGAACGACCACAAGGGCAACTTCCTTGACTGCGTCCGGACCCGTGCCGAGCCCGTGGCGAACGTCGAGATCGGGCACCGCTCGGCCACGGTGTGTCACCTGGCGAACATCGCCATGAGACTGCGGCGGAAACTCGCGTGGGACCCCGACCGCGAATCTTTTGTGGACGATGCCGAGGCAGATCGTATCATGGTGCGGACCATGCGGTCGCCGTGGACGCTCTAGTGGACCGTCAGGCTTGGCCCGTCGGGTGCCACTGGCGGCTTGCCCGCCAGTGCGTTTCGACGTTGCGGGAAACACTGGCTGACAAGCAGCCAGTGGCACCCTGCAAGGCAACCCACGGTGCCGAACGGGCAGAATGAGACGTAGGGGTGAGGCATGCCTCGCCCCTACCAGCCACGTTGGTGTACCGAAGAACGCCTGGAAGGAGGGGATGATGACGTATCTGACGCGTCGCCGTTTTCTGAAGGGGGCGGCTGCGGCTGCGTTTGCCGCGCCGCACGTCGTCGGCAGTTCGGCCCTGGGGGCCGACGGCAGCACGCCGCCCAGTGAGCGAATCTGTACGGGCCACATCGGCTTCCGCGCCCAGGGCGCCGGACACCTCAGGAGTTGCCAGAGCAATCGCGACACCCAGGTCGTCGGCGTCTGCGACGTCGATTACACGGTCCTGAAGCGCGGCGAGGAGACCACCGAGAAGGCCTACGCCGACCAGACCAAGAGCGGCCAGTACAAGGGCGTCTTTGCGACGCGCGATTTCCGCGAACTCATCGACCGGCCCGACCTCGACGCCGTCGTCATCGCCACGCCCGATCACTGGCACGCCTGCATCGCCGTCGCCGCCTGCAAGGCCGGCAAGGACGTCTACTGCGAGAAGCCGATGAGCCTGACCGTGGCCGACGGCCGCGCCATGGCCGATGCCGTGGACCGTTACGGCCGGGTGTTCCAGTGCGGCAGCCAGCAGCGCTCCGACGGGCGGTTTCGCTTCGGCTGCGAACTCGTCCGGAACGGGCGCATCGGCCGGCTCCAACAGATCGAGGTCGGCATTCCCGGCAACAACAAGTCGTGCGAGCCGACGTGGACGCCCGAGCCCGTGCCGCCCGAACTCGACTACGACATGTGGCTCGGCCCGGCGCCCTGGGCGCCGTACCACACCCAGCGGTGCCATTACCAGTTCCGGTTCATCCTCGACTACTCCGGCGGGCAGGTCACCAACTGGGGCGCCCATCATCTGGACATCGCCCAGTGGGGCAACGGCACCGACGACACCGGCCCGGTGGAGATCGAAGGCAACGGCGAGTTCCCGAAGAGCGGCCTCTTCACCACCGCCACGAAGGTTGACTTCACGTGCACCTACGCGAACGGCGTCAAACTGCGGTGCGTGACGGGGGGCTCCGGCACGAAGTTCATCGGCACCGGCGGCTGGGTCTCCGTGCGGCGCGGTTACATCGGCGCCGAGCCGGCCTCGCTCCTTAACGAGAAGATCGGCCCGGACGAGATCCAACTCTACCGGCCGCACGGCAGCCACATGGGCGACTGGCTCTACAACATCCGGACGCGCGGCAAGGGGGCGGCCCACGTCGAGATCGGTCACCGCTCCGCGTCAATCTGCCACCTGGGCAACATCGCGATGCGCATTGGCCGCAAGGCC
>DATKXP010000505.1:0-8178 GCA_035529015.1 Phycisphaerae bacterium
GGCGCAGGCGCCCAGGCCAAGGCCGACGCCATTTACCAGGACCTGATCAACCAGTTCGGCGGCGCGGGCCTGGGCTACATCGACGCCCTCGGCGACGGCCCGGCGGCCGCCAAGTGGTGGGTCCACAACATCGGCCTCGACGTGGCCGACGCCGGGGCGGGCTACACGCCGGCGTGCACCTACGTCAACTTCCGCATCAAGGAGCAGACCCTCTACGAGGCGGACGCGAACTTCCTCCTGGACGAACTGGCGCGGTGCCAGTACGCGACCGTCAAGTGGATGATCCCGGACGTGGGCGGCCACTGCGTGACCCTGGTGGGCGGCAACTACGGGCCCAATGACCCGAGCTTCACCGGCAGACCCCAGCAGTCGGTCTGGCACGACTCCGACAGCGAGCCCCCTGTCGGCAACGACGAGGTCCGAACCAACCGCTGGGGCCCCAACACGGAGTGGTTCCTGGACATGGGCTTCCTGGGCAACCCGAACGACGACTGGATGGCCGACGGGTACTTCACGGCCTGCCCGGGCATCCCCAAGCCCGAGGGCGCCATCGGCAACTTCGACATCCACTACTACGTCGGCATCGGCAACCGGAATGACCCGCCCGTCGGGGACCCGTTCTACGACACAACCGTCCAGATGACGTTCACCGGGACGAATCACGGAGACTACCACTTCGACGACGGCACGACCGACCCCTACTGGGACTCGCAGGCCGAGGACCCGACGCTCGTCATCCCGAACGAAGTGGTCGCCGACATGTTCAAGAAGTTGTACATCCTGGTGGACTTCAACGACCCGATGCTGGTGCCGGTGGACGCGCTGGGGGAACCCATCGCGCCCGACATCGACGTCTTGAACGATGAGGACACCGCGATCGCGCTGGCCTCGGCCGAGTGGGCGTCCGACAACGGCCAGGTCCTCCTGACCTACATCTTCGACGATCAGCCGGCCTGGGAGAAGGTCGTCTTCCCGAGCGACGAGTACACGCTCATCGACAAGGTCGGCCAGGTGGGCTACAACGTCTTCGAGTGGAACATCGCGACCGAGTGCGTGCCCGAACCGGCGACACTGGCGCTCTTGACGTTGGGCGGTATGGCGGCGCTGCTCAGACGCCGGCGGCAAGCCTGAGAAGAACAGGTCCGCCCCTTGCGAGCAGCAGGTGGGAGCCTCGGCTCCCCCGCCGCGGCTAACCGGACACACGTGGCGTAGCAGCGGGGACGGCAGGCTCGGCCTGCCGTCTCCGAGGGCTGCTTTTCGGGTAGCGGGCGGTTCCCCTGGGACCGCCCGCTTCGTTAGGTGCTCCGCGCGTGGCGCGGCTGGCCGGCTGCGACTCGCGCGGTGGGCAATCTTGCCCGCCGCGCGGAAACCGCCGCTGCGTCGCCGCCTGCGGCGGCGGCCGTTGCCGCTGGAACATCGGCGCCCCTTCCCGTCGGCGTGCCGCCGACGGCTAAACGTTGGCGCCGCCCTCGCCGGCTTCTTCGACATAACGCTTGACCTGCTCGGCGCGAACCGTCACCTTACGATAGGTTCGGCGCGCCGCGGCTGCAAGCGCGGCGTGCCGGCTCGCGCTGCTTCCCGAGCCGGCCGCGGGAGCGGCCGGGCACGTTCGGCGAGGATGACGTATCGGCGCGCGGCACCCGGCGCCGGCAGGAGGTGGCCATGATCGACCTTCGCAGCGACACCGTCACGCGCCCGACGCCCGAGATGCGCCGGGCCATGGCCGAGGCCGACGTCGGCGACGACGTCCTCGGCGACGACCCGACCGTGGCGCGCCTCGAAGCCCGCGTCTGCGACGTGCTCGGCAAAGAGGCGGCCGTCTACATGCCGTCCGGCACGATGACCAACCAGGTGGCCATCCGGGCGTGGACCGAGCCGGGCGACGAGATCATCCTGGAGGCGTCCGCGCACTCGTACTTCTACGAGTCGGGCGGGCCGGCGGCGCTGGCGGGCGTCATGTGCCGCCTCATCGACGGCGAGCGCGGCCTGTTCACGGCCGACCAGGTCCGGGCGGTGCTGCGGCCCGCCAATGAGCACTTTCCGCGGACCAAACTCGTGGCCGTCGAGAACACGCACAACCGCGGAGGCGGGACCGTCTGGCCCCTCGAACAGATCGCCGAGGTGGAGGCCGTGGCCCGCGAGGCGGGCCTTGCGATGCACCTGGACGGGGCGCGGCTGTGGAACGCCGCCGTCGCGTCGGGCATTGCGGAATCCGAGTACGCGAGCCACTTCGACAGCGTCAGCGTCTGCTTCTCGAAGGGGTTGGGTGCCCCGGTCGGGTCGGCGCTGGCGGGGGACGCCGAGTTCGTGTCCCGCGCGCGGCGGTTCCGCAAGATGTTCGGCGGCGGGATGCGGCAGGCGGGGATCATCGCGGCCGGGGCGCTCTACGCGCTGGACCATCACCGCGAACGCCTCATCCGAGACCACGCCAACGCGAAACGGCTGGCGGAGGGTATCGCGGGGCTCGACGGCATCGAGATCGACACCGCGACGGTCGAGACGAACATCGTGATCTTTCGCGTCACCAGCATGGCGGCACCCGACCTCGTGGAGCGGCTGGGGGCGGCCGGCGTGCTGGTCCTCGCCCGCGACGCCGAGAGTATCCGCGCCGTGGCGAACCTGAACGTGACGGCCGACCAGGTCGAGGAGACCATCGAGCACTTCACCACGATCCTGGCCGGCCGTTGACAGGCGCCGCCCGAACTCGCCGCAGCCGGGAGCGAGCCCGCCGCAGCCGGTTCGAGCCCGCCGCGGAAGCGGCGGGTCACGTTCGATCACGTTGGCACCCCAACGTGCCGAAACGCAGCACAGGAGACCCACCATGCGAAGCGCACTGATAGCGGTTGCCGCGTGTGCCGTTCTGGCCGGGCCGGTCTTCGGCGAAGCGGCCCAGCCGCGCGGGGCCGGCATGCCCATGGAGAAGGTCGTCTCGAAGGAGGCCCACTTCGCGCTGTACAAGCCGGTGGGATGGGTCGTCCACGAGGGCGTCCAGCCGACGTTTCGGACGCTGGCGGTGGCGGACCCTGGCGGCCTGTACGAGGCGGCGTTCTTCTACGGCACCAATCCGACGGGGGGCGATATCCTGGCGCTGGCCAGGACGTTCGTCTCGGGCATCGGCCGCCAGTTCCCCGACCTCGTCGTGCCCGGCGTCATGGTCTCGCCCGACCGGAAGCAGGTCGTGTTCGACGCCCAGTTCACCGCGCCCCAGAAGGGGAAGCGGCAGTTCCGGTGTTGGGTGACGGGCGGCCGGGGGTCGGAGTTCATGTACGCGAGCATCGAGGCGCCGGCGGGACAGTTGGTGACCGTCCGGCCGCTGCTCCTGACGATCCTTGCGAACATCCGGGTGATCCGCGGGGCGTTCGACGTCCGCCGCGGACCCGCCCCCATCGAGGTGCAACTGGTGCCGTACCGCCTGAGCGACGGGTCGGCTTCATTCCGGATGCCACAGGGCTGGCGTGTGCAGGAATTCGGCGGCGGCTGCTTTCTGGCGGGCGACGGCACCGGGGGATACTCGTTCATCGTGGCCAGCCTCGACATGATCACGCCGCAACTGGGCGTGACGTTCCCGGGAGCGATCGTCTCATCGTACCTGCCGCCGCATCGGGCGCTGGCGTTCCTGGGCCGGCACCAGGGCGTTCTGACGAACATGCAGTTTCTCGAGGTCATTCCGCGCGCGGACGTGGCGCAGCAGATGAGCATGGTCTACACGCTGGGGCCGATCCAGGCGGAGGAGTTCTTCCACACGTGCACGACGCGCGGCGGCCGGTGCAAGGGATACACGTTCGGCTTCTCGCTGGGGTCGCGGCTGGGGACGAACTGGAACTTCCGGCACCTGACGGTCCTGGCGCCGGTTGAGGCGTTCGACCGGTTCCTCGGGAACTTCGTCGCGATGCTCCAGTCGTATCGGATTAACGACCAGTGGGCGCAGAACTACGTGGCCCAGGGCATGGCGCGGCTGCGCCGGTTGCAGCAGCAGACGTCGGCGATGGTCGCCCGCAACGCCCAGGAAATCCGCCAGATGATGCAGGCCGCCTACGACGAGCGACAGCGGAGCATGGACTACATCGATTACCAGCGGACCAGTTACATCCGCGGGCAGCAGGACTGGATCTCGGCCATGGAGGGCGGCACCGTCTACCACACCGACAGTTGGGGCACCAAGAACACCGTCACCGGCGACTACCATGAGGGCAAGCCCTACAACTACGTCCACTTCACGGGGAAGAACCCCCAGTACAACGAGCAGATGCAGGCCGTCGATAGCCGGCAACTGTGGGAGCGGCACATTCAGTGAAACCCATCTGCGGGAGGCAAACCATGCGACAGGTCGGGTGCGTCCTGGTTGCCGGCTGCCTGCTTCTTGCGGCCGGGCCTGATGCGGGAGCGGCGGGAGACCTTCCCCGCGGTGGCATGCGGCTGTCTGCAGCCGTGCCGCCGGCGCCGAGAGCCAGGCCGGCGCCGGAGGAGGCAGCCGCCGGCATCGCCGCGAGATATCCCGGCGACCGCGGCATCGAGAAGGACCCGCGGGTGCTCCTGCACGAGGATTTCGAGGCGGGCACGTTCGACACGGAACGCTGGCCGAGCATCTCGAACAAGGCCGACGCGCTGTCGTTTTCGGACGACGTCCCCTCGGCCTCGGCGGGGAAGAAGAGCCTGCTGGTGACGGCGAAACTGGGCGAGAACACGGGCGGGCACCTGTTCCGGCGATTCAAGCCGGGCGTCGAGCGGATGCACGCGCGGTACTACGTCCGGTTTGCCCCCGACTGCGACTACATCCACCACTTCGTCCACATCGTGGCGGAGAACCCGCCGACGCCGTGGCCGACGGGCGGCGCGGGCCTGCGGCCGGCGGGCGACAAGAAATTCTCGACGGGTCTGGAACCGGCCGGCAAAGGGAAACGCTTTCCCCCGCCGGGCGCGTGGAACTTCTACACCTACTGGCACAGGATGAAGGCGGCCGGCGACGGCAAGTATTGGGGCAATTCGTTCATGCCTGATACGCCGGCCCTGCCCGAGCGCGGACGCTGGTACGCCATGGAGATGATGGTCCAGGCCAACACCGTCGGCAAGGACGACGGCCGGCAGGCGTTCTGGGTGGACGGCAGGAAGATCGGCGACTTCGGCGGTTTCGAGTGGCGGACCACGGCCGACCTCAAGATCAACGCCTTCTGGCTCATGAGTTACATCACCGACCGCTGGACCCAGCACAAGGTCAACCGCGTGTGGTTCGACGACGTGGTGGTGGCGACCGAGTACGTCGGGCCGATTGCCCCAAGCAGGTGAGACCGGCCGCGTTCTCGATGCGTTCACCAAACGCATCGGCGAGGCGACCGGTTTCGGCGGCGGGCCGGAGCCGGTTTCAGGCCTTGGGTTTGTACAGGCTCTTGGGGCTCTTGCACCTCGGGCACGTCCAGGTGTCGGGCAGGTCGGGGAAGGGCGTGGGCGGCGTCTGCTTGCTCGGATCGTAGACGTAACCGCACTTGCCGCAGACGTAGATGCGCATGTCCTTCTCGGCGGCCGGCGTGGCCTCTGCCGGTGTGGCCTCGGCGGGTGTGGCCTCGGCGGGGCTGGGTTTCTCCCCCTTCTTCTCCTCGTCTTCCTTCTTTTCCTCGACCTCGACGGACACGCATCCGGCCAGGGCCGTTCCGGCGGCGGCCCCGCCCACGAGTTTCAGCCAGTCGCGTCGCCTCAGTAGCGTATTCATCCCTGCTCTCCTTTTGTGAGTGGTGCGCTTTGCGGTTCAACGGCTTGCCTACCGACGCGTTTCCACGCGCGAATGTACTCGATGCTGAAGACGGACGGCAAGTTCTTCTTCTCCGGCAGGCCGAACCATTTCGGCATGGTCTCGGAGTCGAAGTTCAGGTGCAGCGGCTGGTGCCAGTGCGTGTTCTCCAGCGTCCGGACGGCCGTGCCGTCGAAATAGAACGTGATCCGGTCCTTGTCCCACTCCAGGCCGTACACGTGGTATGAGTCGGCCAGGTCGAACGGCACCTGGTGCTGGCTCGGCTTGGCCCAGTGCTTCTTCTCGGTGGGCGTTCGGAAGACGTGGACGTTCATGTGGACGATCCGCTTGTGCTTGGGCGCCCCGCCGCCGATCTCGAAGACGTCGATCTCGGTCCAGCGGTCGGGCTGGTTGTTGTAGAACCAGAAGGCGCTGGACCCGCGCGACGTCATCGGCTTGCACCTGGTCTCGAAGTAACCGTACAGGACGGTTCGCGTGCTCTTGACGGCGCCGCAGGTGAAGGTGTGGTATCCGTCGGGCAGGTTCGGCAGGTCCTCGGCCCGCATCGTGATGTGGAGTTTGCCGTCGGACACGGTGACGTTTTGCCTGGCGAAGAAGCCGGGCTGGCGGCCTTTCCACTTGGGGTTGTGGTCGTGCCACTTGGCGGGGTCGAGTTTGTCGCCGTCGAACTCGTCGGTGAAATCGGGCAGCGGTTCCCACGTGGCGTGCGGCGGCGGGCCGAAGGGCCGGTCCTTGTTCGCGGTGCCTTTGCTTTCGGCGGCCGAGAGGCAGCAGGCGAGGCAGAACCAGAAGCCAAGCCCCACCAGACCCGTGCGGACTCTCACGGCAGGGCTCCTTGAGCGGCGCGGGCGGCTTGCGGCGGCGACCGTTTCAGGAACAGGTAGTAGAGTCGGCCTTCGTGCTTGACGCGTCCGGCCAGTTCGCCCGCCTCGTCTCCGACGCCCAGGTACAGGTCGCACCGTCCGGGCGCCCGTATCGCTCCGCCCGAGTCCTGATCGAGGACAAAGCCGCTCCAGGGCACGTAGCCGATCTGCGTGCCCTGGCGCGCGGGCAGGTTGGCTGCCACCAGCGCCAGGCACGCCGGCGGGAAGATCGACTTGTCGGTGGCGATCGTGCGGCGGGTGGTGACGGGCTCGTTCAGGCACCCGCGCGGGCGGCCGTCGGCGACCGGGGCGAAGAAGACGTACCGCGGGTTCCGCCAGGTGTACCGCTGGACGTCCTCGGGGTGGGCGCGGAAATAGCGGAGCATCTCGGGCAGGCCGGCGTACTGGCCGACCACCCCGTCCTTGACGAGTTCGGCCCGGACGCTCTGGTACTCGTGGCCGTTGTTGGCGGTGTAGCCGTAGGTCGCGATCCGGCCGTCGGGCATCCGAATCTTGACCGACCCCTGGACCTGGGCGACGTACGCCTCGAAGGGGTCGGCCAGCCAGACGATCTCGTTGCCGGCGTACATGCCGGTGGTCTCGATGGTGCGGCGGTCGGGGAATGGCTTCGACGGCGACCCGTCTTCGAGTTTCACGAGGTCCGCCGGCGGCTTGTAGAGCGGATGGCGGAACGCCGGCGTCCCCACGGGCGACCCGTTGAAGATGGGCGTGTAGTAGCACGTCACCAGGACGGTGCCGCGCATGTCGCACCCGACCGACTCGTACACGTCGAACCGGCTGCGGAGGGCGGCGTTCAACTGCCCGGGCGTCCCGCCGGCATCGAGCAGCGCGCGAAACGCCTTCAGGCTCTCGACGGCCTCGGCGTGGGTGATGCCGCAGCAGGGGTAGTGTTTGTGGCTGGACGGTTTGGCCAGGTAACGGAGGCTGTGGTCGATGGCTTCGCGCAGGGCCGCCGTGTTGGCCAGCGCCCGGGTGAAGTCCGGCATCCGCCGCGGGTCGGTAATCTTGCGGAGCGCATCCTGCCCGGGCGGAAGCGGGGCCTCGTAATTCTTGCCCAGATGGAACGCGGGCACCATGGACGGTTTCTCGCAGCCGGCCATCACGAGGGCGAGAAGGACGAGTGCGGCGACGAGGCGAGGTAGTCTCATTGCGGACCTCCCAAGAGCGCAGGTCACGTCTATCGGCGCGGCAGGGCGATTATGCGGCCGGCAGCGCGGCGTGTCAAGTCGAGCGCGGCCCCGAGCCCGCGGCCCCGAGCCCGCGGCGCCGAACCCGCTGCCCCGAGCCCGCTGCCCCGAGCCCGCTGCCCCGAGCCCGCTGCGGCAGCAGCGGGACATCTTCCCCGGCGCGGCCCGCGGCAGGCCGGCACGGCTATGCCAGGTCGGCGTCGAAGTGGGCGCACAGACGCGCGGCCAGGGGTGGCACGTCCATCGGTTGGCCGCCCGCGCGAAGGCTGGCGGTCGCCCGGCATCCGGCGGCCACACTGTAGCGCGCCGCGACGGGCGACGTGGCGATTCGGCCGCCCTCCCGGACGTACCGGATGAACTCGGC
>DATKXP010000506.1:0-2166 GCA_035529015.1 Phycisphaerae bacterium
CGCTGGGCGAAGGTCGGCCACTTGAGGAACCGGGCGACGGCCGGGAGCGTGCTCGTCGGGAACAGCCCCTCGGGCGTATAGTCCGCGGGCTGGCTCGTGCCCGCGCCCAGGACGCTGTCGAGGTCGTGGACCAGCAGCGAGAACCGGGGGTCGCCTATGCCGCGGTACAGCGAGTAGTCGTCGCCGACGAAGTGGTTCTGGTTGCCCGTGCCGCCCAGGCTGTTCTCGCGGTTGGCAATCAGCAGGTTCACCGCGAAGTAGGTCAGCCACTCATCGACGTCGATGACGCGGCGGACCTCGGCCTCGTACTGGTCGTCGGGCGTCGTGTTCAGGACCCGCAACATCTCAATCAGGTCGGTCCAGTCGTCCTCCGCGGCGTTGGTCTGCTTCTCGTAACTCATGCGGTACGAGTCGGGGTCGTCGTCGATGTACCGCATGTCGGCGTCGGGCGAAGAGGTGCTGACGCCCTTGTACATGTTGCCGCCCGTGTCGTCGGGGAAGTGGGAGTCGGCGAACTCGCTGTTGTACGGGGTCAGGCGGAAGTACGAGCCGTTCGAGGGGGAACCGTCGCCGCCGCCGTTCAGCCCGTTCGTCAGGAGCACGACGGGCGAGCCGTCGGCCGCCGGAAGCCCGGCCATCTGGAAAACGGCGGCCCCGGCCACCTGGCTGTAAGCGCGATGCGTGTTGAAGTCCACGGCGCTGAGGCCGTACCACGGGTCGTCGGTCGGAATGTTGACCCGGTAATTGTGCGGGTGTGTGCCGCGCGTGCCCTCGCCACGATTCCGCACGCCCGCCTGGTACCGCAGCCGGGCGCCCGTGCCGTCCATCGTGATGAACGTGGCGTTCATCTGGGCGTTCGAGTAGTCCTCGGGGTGCCCGTCGTTGTGCTGGTCGAGCCACGCGGCCAGTTCGCTCTGGAGGATGACGAGCCGGTAGATGGGCTGGCTGTTCAAGTGCCATTCGCCGGGCACGAAGGAGTTGTCCACCTGGAAGTAGGCGTTGGCGCCCTGGGTGCCGCCCGGGTCGGTCGGTCCGGGCCACGTGCGGGTGTTGGCGGCGGCGTCGGACGCCCCGACGTAGAACTCGACGATGGTGAGGTTGGTGGCGAGCGGCCCGATGGTGGCGCCGTAGACGCCGTCGCCGGCCAGCGCGTCGCCGTGGAGGCCGTCGTCGGCCATCGACACCGCCGTGAACGCCGCCGGGCCGCCGTCGATCCGCCAGTGCAGCGTCACGCTCTGGGGCGCCGGCAGTTCGTCCACGATGCGGGCCGTGATCGTGACGGGGTCCGACGTCGATGGGACGAGCGGCCAGTGCGCCACGTCGAGGATCATCGGGGCGATGTCGGCGGCGGCGACCGAGTTGGCCGCGCCCGGCGTGCCCTCGGCGGCGAGGCTCTCGGCCCAGTTCTGGCCCTGGTTGTTCGAGACGGCGGGGTTCCGGAGTTCGAGGCTCTTGCCCCCGCCGTCGGCCCCCGTGACCCAGGACCATCCGCGGTACCACGTGGGGTTGGCGGGGTCCACGGGGTCCCGCTCTCGCCGTGCCCAGTCGCCCTCGTCGGCGTACCCGACGATGTCGATGCGCGTGCCGAGGGCATCCTCCAGTTCGATGTCCTCGCCGGAGTTCGAGAGCCGGCCGTCCCATCCTTCGGGGCCGCCGGTGAGGTTGCCGGTGAACTCGGTGTACTTGGCCATGAAGGCCGCCGTGTCGGCCGCCACCACCAGGTAATCGCCGCCGGCCAGCGTCACGTCGGGCAACGTGTAGTTGGCGCCCCGGTTCAGACGCCAGCCGTTCAGGTTGACCGGATCGATGCCGGTGTTGTGGAGTTCGATCCACTCGTTGGCGAGGTCTTCGGCCACGTAGCCCGGGTCGCCGAGACTGCCGTAACCCGGGTGGTACATGATCTCGTTAACGACGATGTCGGTTGCGTCGAGCAGCAGACGCGGTTCCATCGCCTCGAAGACGGGTGCCGCGCCGGCGCGCGGACGCACGCCCTGCTTGCGGCTGTCATGCGGCATTCATGCTCTCCAGGACGACCGGGCACCCCCGCGGAACCCGCGTCGCAACCTTGTTTGGTACGCTCATGGCCACCCTTTCGGTGGCCGAATCACGGATCCTGCGTGGCGATGCCGCTCATGGTGGGTGAACACGTCGAGGCGTGCGCCGCCG
>DATKXP010000507.1:0-6283 GCA_035529015.1 Phycisphaerae bacterium
ATGAACCCGAACATGGACCCGCACCTGACGGGCATCGAGGTCCTGGAGGACACGCCGGAGCGTAAACTCGTGCGGACCGGTTTCGGCGCGCGCATCGAGCGGCGCGGCACGTACCCCATGCCGCAGTACCTGGACTTCGAGACGGAGACCTTCGAGCAAGCCGAGGCCCTTCAGTTCGACGACCCGCGCGACCCGCGGCGGTACACCCAGGCCATCGACGACCAGATCAACGCCGTCGGCGACGAACTGAACCTCGGCCTGCCGTCGTTCGTGGACCGGGTGAACGCTTATGCCGACGATTTCTGCGTCTTCGGCAGCGTCTGCGAACCGCACGAAATGGTCTGGCGCATCATGGGCACCGAGAACGTGTTGATGAAGATCGCCGAGGCGCCCGACCGTATGGCGAAGATCATCGAGCGGTTGGGCGACTTCCTCGTCGGCATCGTCGAAGGGCAAGTGGCTGCCGCCGACGGGAAACTCGCCGGCCTCTACATCTGGGGCGACGTTGCCTACGACGGCGGCATGTTCTTCTCGCCCGACTACTGGCGGCGGGCGTACAAGCCGCAACTGGCGCGCCTCTGCGACGCCGCCCACGACGCGGGGCTCGTGACCGTCTATCACGGCTGCGGCAACGCCAGCGCCGTCTTCGACGACATGATCGAGGCGGGCGTGGACGCCTACAACCCGTTGGAGGCCAAGGCGGGGCTCGACGTCGTCGAACTGAAGCGCCGCTACGGCGACCGATGGGCGTTCAACGGCAACATCGACGTACGGGTGCTCGCCACCAACGACCGCGACGCCGTCCGGAGGGAGGTCCTCACGAAACTCAATGCGGCCAAGGGCGGCGGATTCATCCTCCAGTCCGACCATTCCGTGCCTGACAACGTCGCACCGGCCACGTATGATTACCTGGTCAACCTGGTCCGCGAGCACGGGACCTATCCGCTGGACCTCGGCGAGTTCGACCGGGAGGTTTGATCTTACAACGCTATCTGAGCCTCTGCGCGGCGGGTCTCCGTACCCGCCGCGCTTGGGGCCTGACCACTTGAGGCGCGGTGGTTCAGGAGAACCACCGCGCCGCCATGCGACGCGAAAACGGTCTGACGGCACAACGTGGGAGTCCGCGATGGCACGTTACGGCATGATGGTGCGGGTGCCGGCGGAGAACGTCGAGGAGTACAAGCGGCTGCACGCCGCCGTTCCGGCCGGCGTCCTGGCGATGATCCGCGAGTGCCACATCCGCAACTACTCCATCTACCACAAGGACGGCGTCCTGTTCAGTTACTTCGAGTACACGGGCGACGATTTCGACGCCGACATGGCCCGGATGGCAGCCGACCCGGCCACCCAGGCGTGGTGGGACGTCTGCAAGCCGCTGCTCGAGCCGCTCGAAACGCGCGGCCCCGACGAGTTCTGGGCGTCCATGGAAGAGGTGTTTCATTACGATTGACCCCCGAGGAGAGTCCCCGCCATGACCAGCAAGGAACGCATGCTGCGGGCCCTGGCGCGCGAGGTGCCCGACCGTCTGCCGATGACCGTCCACCAGTGGCAGCCGTATCACCTGGAGAAGTACCTCGGCGGCGCGACCGACCTGGAGGCGTTCCGGCGGTTCGGCCTCGACGCCTCCATCGCCTACACCGCTGCGGTCGGCCAAGTCTGGGTCCAGACGACCGAGCAGCCGGCCGACGCCGACCCGAACTGGCGGCACACGTTCACCGTCGTCAACGACGACCCCGACGACCGCATCGTCCATCACACCGTCCGCACCCCCGGCGGCACGCTCACCTACAAGACGGGCGGCAACCGGATGACCACCTGGATCACCGAGTGCATGATCAAGCAACCCGAGGACGTGGACCTCATCGCCAGGCACATGCCCGTCCCGACGATGAGCAAGGAGGGGGTGGCCGGGGCGTACGACGACCTCGGCGACGCCGGCATCCTGCGCGGCTTCGTCTGGGGCGACCTGGCCGGATGCGGGCAGCACGCGTGCTGCCTCTTCGGTCACGAGCAGATGATCCTTGCGGCCATCGACGACCCGGCGTGGACGCATCGGCTCATGCAGGTGCTGCTGGAGAAGAAACTGCGGTTTATCGAGCAGTCGCTGGACGGGGCGAGGTTCGACCTGATCGAGACGGGCGGCGGGGCGGGCTCCAGCACCGTCATCTCGCCCACGATGCACGAGGAGTTCTGCCTGCCCTACGACCGCAAGTTGCACGACGCCTGCCACGCCGCCGGCCAGAAGGTGGCGTACCACACATGCGGCGGGATGATGCCCCTGCTCGACCTCATCGTCGCGAACGGGTGCGACGCCTCCGAGACGCTGAGCCCGCCGGAGGTCGGCGGCGACGTGACCGACCTCGGCGAGGTGAAACGCCGAATCGGGGACCGCGTGGCTCTCATCGGCGGCCTCAACCAGTTCCAGATCCTGGAGAAGGGCACGCCGGAGGAGGTGCGGGACCATGTGCGGGGGCTTTTCGAGGCCGCCGGCCCGGACGGGGGATACATCTGCTCCGCCTGCGACCACTTCTTCGAGGCGCCCCTCAAGAACCTCCAGGCCATGGCCGATGCCGCACGCGAGTGCGTCTACTGAGAGGCCGACGGCGCTTCAACGGCAACGACCGTCGCCGTGCCGGCGACGGCTCAACGCCGGCCAGCGGCCTCCGCAGCCGTCACTGCGTGATGACGTAAAAGACCGCGATCAGGGCACCCACGATGACCCAGGCCGCAAAAAAACCGATGACCGACGTGACGGTCGGAACCAGGATCTCGGAATCACGCCACGGCAGCAGCCGCCGCCGCGCGGGAACCGCAACACCCTCGGGCAGCGTGCACGGCCGTTCGACCGTCTCGCCCGGCGCCACCGGCGTGCGGGTCAGCGCGTAAAAGGCCTCCAACTTGCTCTCGGCGACGCGCTTCGTGAGCAGGCTCACGATGATGCCCGCCAGCATCCCCGCCGACAGGTAGAAGACCATCTGCCACGGCAGGTAGATCTCCAGCCCCTTCGCCGTCTCGTGGACGAGCCAGAGACGCTCGGCCGGTGCAGTCCCCTGGAGGCGCGCGAGCACCGCCTGCGGCAGGAACGATGTGCCCAACAGGACGGCAACCGCCGTCAGGGTGGCGGCCCACGCGCCCGCCACCGTCGTCCGACGCCAGAACAGACCCAGCCAGAACGCCACGCCCATCATCGCCGAGATCTTCCAGAACCATTTCAGGCCTTCACGGACGTCCGGCAACACGAACGCCGCCCCGACTCCCCCGGCCACCACGGCCAGCGACGCCAGGCGCCCCACCCGCAGGTAATGCCGGTCCGGCCGCCCGGGCACCAGCGGCTTGTAGATGTTCTCCGTAAACAGGCCCGCCGACGCGATCATGAACGAGTCGCACGAACTCATGACGCTCGCCAACAGCGCCGCCAGAAACACGCCCAGCAACCCGGGCAGGACCTGCGGCAGGAAGTCCTTCGCCATGATGCCGTACACCCGGTCGGGATCGACGTCGCGCCCCGCCAGGTACGACACCGCCGCCAGCCCCGTCAGGCACCACGCCATCGTGCAGATCCGCTTCACGAAGTTGCCGCACAGGAACCCCACGCGCCCGTCCATCTCGGTGCGGCCGGCGGCACAGTTGCCCATGGTGTGCGGCTGGACCACGATGCTGACGAGCCCGTTGACCGCGATCATGACGATGTAGAACAGGCCGATCTCGCCCGGCGCCACCAGCGAGAACATCTCCCGCTTGGTGATCGTCTCGTGCAGCCCCTCCATGCCGCCCACCGCCTGCAAGACAAACGGCAGCAGAAGGAACGAGAAGACCACCGTCAGGATGCCCTGGATGAAATCGGTAACGATGGCCGCCGAAAGGCCCCCCGCCACGCCGTACGCGACGAACAGCACCGTCATGACGGTGATGGCCAGAGGCGCCGGGATGTCGGTTCCCGCCTCGATGACCGTCCCGGAGCCCAGGAGCATGACGCCGATGTTCAGACTCAGCACCGCCATGCCCATGACGGCGAAGAGCCCCGCCACGCTGCGGTCGTACCGGGCCTCGAACACGTCGCCGGTGGTAATCGCCCGGAACCGCCGCATCAGCGGCGCGATCACCCAGTAGAACGGCGTCGCGAACAGCCACAGCCACTGGTACCAGATGCCGCTCAGGCCGTTCGAGAACGTCTTGGCCGCCACCGACACCGCCTGATCGGAATGGGTGCCCGTGCCGAAGGCGTGGGTAATCATCATGGCCTTGCCGAAACGGCGCGGCATGAAGAAGTCGCCCGTGTTCCGCACCAGGCGAGCCGCCCAGATGCCCACCCCCGTAATAACGACCAGGTACAGCACCAGGCACACGATGTCGGCGGTGTGCATGCGGCCGGGTTCCTTTCCGCAAGGTCCTGTCCGAAGCGCGCCGCTTCCCGCGAGCGTCCGTGGCGGCCACGTTAGGACTTCGCGGGGGCATCGAGGGTGCGCAGTTGAGGCGCGTCGGTGGCGGATTCGATGTCGGCGATGGTCTTGCGCACCAGGTCGATCTGCTCCTTCAGGCCGCGGGCTTCGCGGTGGGCGAGCAGTTGCTTTTCGAGGGCCTTGAGTTCAGGCAGCACCGCCTTGGCGGCGCCGCCGTAGCGCGCGAGGATCTTGAGGCACCCGGCGATACGGTCTCGCTTGCCCCACGCCTCGATGTCCATGACCTTCAGGCACAGCGGCATGCCCTCCTTGATGCGGTGCTCGGCCAGCAGTTCGAGGCCGCGCAGGCGGATGCCGCTGGCGAACATGACGCCGCTCGGCGACGGCGTCTCAATCGCCCGCAGAATGGCGGGCAGCAGCGGACGGATCTCCTCGTAACTGAGTTGCTTGTAGACGGAACTGACCGCCCCGCGCGCCCGGCCGTCGTCGTTGGTGAGCAGACGCTCGACCGCCGGGTAGAGCAACTGCCGGTCCACGCCTTCGAGGTCGCGCGCCAGGAGCCCGACCATCCGCAGCGCGCCGCCGGGATAGAACAGGCAGAACGCAAGGTACCGCTGCATGAACTCCCGGGGATCGCTCGCGTCGTCCTGGACGGCCAGTCGAAGCATCTCGGGCGCCGACCCCTTCGCCGGTCCCCCGATGCTCGACAGGGCATACGACGCCTGGATACGCAGCCACAGGTCGCGGTGCGCGAGCGCCTGTGTCAGGGCCGGCACGGCCGATGCGGCCCGGCCTTTCAGGGCGCCCAGGGCCTCGCAGGCGCCGTACCGCGTGTTGAGATCGCCGGCGCCGAGCATGCTGACGAGCGGCCGGACCACGTCGCCCTCTTTCTCGGCCAGCGCCTGGGCGGCGCGGTGCCGCACGGCCGGCGACAAACTCTGGAGGCACTTCAGCAGGTCCTGCTCGCCCTTGCCGCGATACGGCTCGATACCCATGTGCCACGAACTGAAGTCCCGGCCGTCCTCAACCACGCCGGCCAGGTCGGCGCCGGTCAGGGCGTTGTCCGCGCTCGCACCCTTGCCGGTGAGGTGGAGTTTGCCGAGCGGCAGGGCGTAGGCCAGCAGGTACGCGCCCGTGCAGTCCCAGTTGCCGTACTTATGCTCGCCGCCGCCCATGCCGGCGCCGCCCTGGTAGGGGAAACTGCCGTCCCATCGCCGCGCCAGGTCGTAGTACCAGCGCTGCTCCTTGAGGAACGCCGCCGCCGCTGCCGGGCCGGCCCGGGCCGCCCCCAGCGGTCCCCACAGGAAACTGAAGTAGTTGCCGGTGTGGCCGCGCTCGCGCTCGCCGTACGAGGCCACGGTCATGCGGGAGAAGAACCGCGCGCCTTCGCCCTCGCCCTGGAGGTCGAAGAGGACGGCGGCGATGGAGTTCTTGCCGTTGTCGTCGTGCACCTGCCACCCCGGGCGATGGTCGCCGTAGGGGATGGCCCCTTTGCCGATGTAGAAGCCGAAGAAGCGGTTCGCCCGGCCGACCGCCTCCTGAACCTCGGTGTCGCGGACGCCGCACTTGCCGGCCAGGACCATCGACAGGTGACACACCAGGCCGGCCTGATTCAGGGCGCCGTATCCGCCGAGGCTCCCGTGGATTCTCCCCTCGTTGGCGTCGGGCCAGGCCATGCCGTGTCCCCAGGAGCCGACGCCGCTCTGCCCCTTGGCGATGTTGACGGCGTACTCGCGGATGGCCGGCAAGACGGCCTTGTCGCCGGTCGCCAGGCAGTACTCCGTCAGGAAGAGGTTGGTGTAACCCCAATGCCAGGCAGCCATGCCGCTCGTGCTGTGCAGTTTCAGTTTGAGATCGGGCGGCCCGACCTCGCGGGCGTAGTC
>DATKXP010000508.1:0-15167 GCA_035529015.1 Phycisphaerae bacterium
GTCGGCTGAGTCAAAGGTATCGAGCGGCGTGCCGTCGTCGTCGGCCACCTCGGCGGTGAACGTGTCGGAGAAATTCGTGGAGCCCGGCGGTGCCTCGGTCGTGAAGTCGATCCAAGCCTGGTAAACGGTGTAGCCCGCTAGCGCGCCGGTGGCGAAGGTCATCCGGAAGCCGCGCGATTCCAGGAACCACTGCTCGGTCGCCCCGGCGTCGAACACCTCGCCGCCCATGCCGACGTCGTACGCCAGACCCACGGTCTGCTCGTCGTCGTCGCCGTCGAACAGGGCGAAGGTCGCTGCCCGTTCCTGGGGCCAGTTGCTGATCCCAAACGTCAGCCGGTAAACGCTGTCGCGCCGTTCGCTCTCGCTGACGGTGGGCAGCATCCGGACCCGGTCGAGCCGGTTGACCGTCTCGTAGAGTTCCTCGAAGATCGTCGCGCAGGGCGGGGTCCAGGGGTTCGCCGGATTGCCTTGCCCGTCCACGGCCGTCAGGTCATACGACCAGCCATCGGCGCCGAAGGCGTCCTGGCAGAGGTTCGCGAGGGTGTAAAGCGCCTCGCGGTTGGGGTCCCACCATCGCAGGGGCCACACCAGGTCCAGCATCTGGTGGATCTCGAACTGGAAGTTCGCGACCGTCGGCATCGGGTCGGGGTTGCCCCCTGCGGGCGTGCCGCGCAAGGGGTCCCACCGGTCGAACACGTCGGGCACGTAACCGGCCTGGACAAGCCCGTCCCGCTCGGCCAGTGCCGCGCGGACCTCGTTGATGATGAAGTCCGTGTCGAGGGCGTCGCAGGAGTCGGGCGGCCATCGATCGGGCGTCCACGGCATCAGGTCGCTCCTCACACCATCCGCGGCGGGTGCAGCAGGATGGTCCACCCCGCCGGTGTCCAGAAGATCCGCACGTATCGGTCGAAGCCGTCGGGTCCGGCCAGGTACCCCGCCTCGTCGGGCCAGAGTTCGCCGATGTTCGGCACGCCCGCGATGGGATCGCCGTCGTCCTGGTAGCCGCCGCCCTCCCGGCGGACCGGCTGGACGGTATACGTCCCGCCGCCGTAGGAGACGATCCGCGCGATCCGTCGCATCCACTGCGATGCCGGGATGTTCGTCAGGTACACCATCTCGGGCGGGCTGCTGCGGTCGAGCCGCTCCTGGACCGGGATGACCGTGCCCTCGGGCACCAGGTGCGTGCCGCTCTCGCTCTCGGCGACGTTGTGGACGACGATCCCCTCGAGGCCGCCGGGCACGGCTTCCCACTCAATGTGGCCTCCGGCATCGGCGCCTTTCGGCCGCACCTGGTCGGCGTAGTACCGCTCGTCGGGCGGGCTGCCGGGGGCGCCGCTCGTGACGCGGCACCAGAGGAGCCGGTACGGCGGTCCCCCGGGGCTGATCTCCGTCCACCGGTCCTTCGGGCGGTCGGCTTCCAGGTGGCGGTCTTCGCCCCGGTCCAGCGCGATGCCGGGGCCGTACATTCTCAGCCGTTCGATGTCCATGGCGGCGGTCTCACTCCAATTCGAGTTCCGTTTTGGGCGCGGGCGCGAACGCAAGACGGACGCGCCGCACCACGGGAGCGGCGGCGCAGGCGCCGTGCTCCCGCGCCAGGTCGAGCCGCCGGCCGCGGACGCCCAGGACGCGCTGGCCCACGCGACGGCCCATTGCCAGGTAGGGAACCTCGACGCGCGTGGGCGCCGGCGTGCGCCGGTCGGCCAAATAGGCTGCGCGAACCAAGTCCTCGAGCCTGGACGAATCGTCGGCTTCGTCAGCGCCAGCCTGGCCGTAGAAACGGCTCGTGGGCGCGACCCGGCGGTACCGGTAGCCGGCCGGAACATTCAGGTGGCGCGTGCGGCTGGGCAGGTCGATCGACGCCTCGGCCGGGTACTCGACCGCGAGGACGGCGTCGCTCTCAATCGCGGCCGTCACCCGGACATGCACGTCTCCCCGCATGGCAGCCGCGAGGTACCTCGGCGGCAGCGGATCGTCCGTCAGGTACAGGCCACACTCATCCTTGAGGACCCGGACGCCGAGGTTCATGCGTTCCCACGTGTCGCCGTCGTCGAGCGACACTTCGGCGTAGACGCCGTGGCTCCGCCCGACGGCGTCGCGCGAGAGGCACGGCAGCAGGCGCCGGTGACGACGGACGTAGGGCACTCCCTCGAAGAGGGCCGACAGGTCGGGCGCCGAGCCGCGATTGTACGGGCTCTCGCTGTACTCACCGGCCTCGTTCAGAACCCACTTGCGGAAGACGTCGCGGATCGCGTCGAAGTCCGGGTTGCTGCTCGGGCTGAAATCGTCGGGGTCGTAGGTCGCAAGGGCGTCGTCCCAGCCGGCGACCAGGTCGAAGGTGGACTCGTACACCTTGCGGTCGCCGCGGGCCACGTAGCGCCGAGGCGCCGCGTCGAAGCGCATCCGGGCGTCCAGGGCGGCGAAGTTGGTGGTCGCGGGGTGGTACGGTTGGCCCGGAGGCTGATGAGCAAGCCAGACGGCGGGCGCGCGGCCGGGGTACCAGATCTCGATCCGCCGGCTGAGGCCGGTCGCGTGCGGCTCGGCGGCGACGACGATGCGCCCCCCGGCCAGTTCGAGCAGCGCGTCCAGGGCCTCGAGGAACGTCTGCCCTTCGAGCGACACGTCGCGAATCGCCAGGGCGTCAACCGCGGCGCGGACTTCGCCCGGTGAGGGGACGTCCACGTCGTCGGACGCGCCGTGCTCGCACAGCAGGTAAGCGACCGCCTCGTCCAGCGTCCAGGCGACGGCGCCGGTCCCGTCGGGCGCGAAGACGCTGTACGCGTCACCGGTGCCCGGGTTGTACGGCTGGTCGGATGCATTGGGCCGCCCGTCGGGGTTGAAGACCAGGGGCAGGCCGTCGATGCGGTCGGCGGCGCCTCCGGCGGTCCAGGCCCGCCGTCCGCCGACGCGACGCCGGAGGAGTTCGCCGGCCGGGTCCTCGGCCTCGAAGCGGAGCCACTCGCCTTCGCCGTCGAGGCCCATCTCCACCCGTCCGATCCGGCCTTCAAACACAACGAGGTTCTGCCTGTCAGCGCCGGGGAAGACGCCGCCGCGAAGCAGCGCGGCGTAAACCTCGCGGCCGGGCCGGATCGACGCCGCGATATCTTCCAGCCGGACCTCGTCCCCGGCTGCCGGGCGGTGCCCGAAGCCAGCCGAGAACCACGCCTTCGGCGCGGAGCCCATCTCGAACTCCACGCTGTCGAGGCGGATGCGCGGCTGGGCTTGCCCGTCGATCCGGACCTGGACTTGCGGCGGCGCCAGGAGCGTGCCGCAAGCTGGATGCCCGAAGAACGCCGCGGTGTTCGGCTGGATGGTCACGGGGTCACCTCCGCTTCGAGCGCATCGACTTGGCCGGGCGGCACAGCGTCGGGGGTGACGCGGGCGACGGCGGGTTGCTCATCCCACACCGCGCCGGCCGTCACCGCGCGGACCGCCAGTTGGTGTTCGACGTCCGGCGTCAGGGGGTCGCTCGTCCATGCGTACCAAGCCTGTCCCTCGCACCACGGCACCTCGTCGAGGGGCGTTTCGTAATCGATGGTGCCGGTTCCACCGTCGCCGAAGATCCGGAAGGCCTGCGGCAGGACGCCGTTGTGCCCTATCCTGTACCGCCACCGGAGTCTCGCCGCGCCGAGGGCCAGGGGGACCGCAACGGAGGCAAGGGCCCCGGCCGGCCGGTCGGGCTCCTGCTCTCCCTGGGCGCCGGTTTCCAGGCGGACCTCGTCCTGCGCCACCGGACTTTCTCTGCCGTTCGGGTCCGCGGGCCGGATGCCGAACCAGTGAACGTTCTCGAAGGCGAGCGCGTCGGTCTCTATGTCGGTGACGCTCGGACCCACCTGAGCCCACGGCTCGTCGTAGTCGAGGGACTCGGGTCCGACGCCGGTTGCGTGGTAGAGGTTGTAGCCGGCCTCGCTCGCGACGGCCTCGACGGCCTCGACGGTGGGCGATGCGAGGCGGTCGGCGTCGGCTTCGAGCGTCGCACGCCACTGGAAGTACCGTCCGTCGGGCAGGGCTGCGGGGGCGCCCAAGTAAGGCTGCCACACTGCCTGGGGGTTGCCGTTCACATCTGTCTCGTCGTCGGCGCGCACGTCCCAGGTGGTCTCGCACCCCGGCGGAACGGCCTGCGTGCGAGCTAAGTCGGTCCACTCGGCCTTGATCCGGACGCCGTCGAACGTGAGGCCGGTGTAGACGCCGGAGTCGAGCAGGCGGTGCGGCGTGAACCCCGACGCATAGCGCGCAACCCCCGACAGGCGGACCTCGTCCAGGACGGCCGAGAGGCTACACGTGCCGTCGTGATCGTAATGGCCACCCAAGAGGAGCGTGTAGTTGCCGGCGGCGAGTTGGGCGATATTCGTCGTGTCCTCGGCCCGCAGAACACCGTTGACAAAAAGCCGCAGGGAGTTGGGCGAGTCAAGCACGACCGCGAGGTGCCACGGGCTTCCTGACTGGAGAAGGTCGTAAACCTCGGCGCCGGACCAGGTCGCGGTGCCGCCCGCGAAGTTCTCTGCCCTGATGTAGGCGGTTCCCGTGGCGTCCCACGCTTTGGCGTAAACGCGCAGGCAGTGCACCCAGTAATCGGAGCGCGCGAAGGAGGCGAGGAAGCCGTACGTCTGGTCGGGATTCGCCCAATCCCTCACCCATATGTCGAGGGTCACCTGCGACCGGGCGGGCTGGCTGACAAACGTGGCCTGCGCCCAGTCAATATCGGCACGGACGAACCTGTAACCGCCCTCGACGCCCTCGCCCCCGTGATTCGTCAGGTCATGGCCGTTACCGGACTCGTCCTCCAGACCAGTCCCTTCGCCTTGGCACGCCCCGTCGTGCAGGTGCCACAGGCCTAGGGTGTCGTCATCGTCGGCGAACTCGTCGAAGTCCACCTTCAATCCCGTGTCCGCGACGATGCGCACACCGGCGCGGTCGCCGTCGGCAAAGTTCGTCTCGTCCATGCGGAAGGTCAGCATGACACGCGGGCTCCTCGTCAGACGGCCTGCAGATCTGTCTTGTACGTGGTGGCGCCGACACGAACGCGCAGTTGCCCGAGGTCCGACCGTACCCACTGCTCGCCGTCTGCGGGCGAGGCAGGGTCATCGGTCCGGACCGGGACGAGCCAGGCGGCGGCGTCAATCGCGTCGAAGTTTGCGTTCAACACCTCGTCCCAGTCGCCGACGTGATCGCCGTGGCCGGGTTTCTCGAGGTTCAGGTTCGGCGTATACGTCGAGGCCATGGTGCATCCCCTTTCTGAGGTTCTCTTCTTTTCCGTGCGGCTACAGGTCCGGGCTGGGCTCCCAGGCAAGCGTGGCCGTCCGGGTCTGGGCGTCGTACGTGGTGACTCGGAAGTTGCCGGGAGGCCGGGGCAGCGGCGCCACAGTGACCTGGATTTCGGCGGCGCTGGCAAGACGGTTGTGGGCGGCGTCTACGGCAATGACGGCCAGGCGCCACGTGCCGGGTTCCAGCAGGTCGGTCGTCCACTCGTACGTTGCGGCCGCCTGACCGTAGCCGCCCACGCCATAGCCGCCGGAGCCGTACCCCCACGGGTCCATGCCGCCGGGCCGAGCCGGGATGAGCGACTCGTTCAGCGGCGTGTCGTAGTCCACCGTGCCGGTGCGGTCGTCGCTGAGAATATCGAATGACTCGAGGTTCGGATCGAGGTACTCACCCGCCTGCCATGTCAGGCGGACCTGGGCGCCGGCGTCTTCGCCGAACCCGCCGAGCAGGTTGCTGAAGTCGGCCCACCGGTCGTCCGAATCGACCGCGACCACCTCGACGAGAAGCATCCCGGCAAGCCCGTCCGAACCAGCCGGCGCCGAGACGGCCAGCCGCCGATCGTCCGGCCTCGCCGTTACGCCCGCCAGTTGGCCGTTGACGTAGATCTGGTGCCACCTATCCTGCTGCGTCGAGTCCCAGGTCGCCTCGACGGCGCCGGGTGCCAGAGCGGTGCCGTCGGGTGCCAGATCCAGGGCCAAGGGCCGAACGCGGACGTGCGTGATGCCTTCGGTCGAGTAAGACACGGTCACCTCGCAAGTTGCCGGTACGTGATCCGGTAAGGCTGGTGCCACTCGGTCCCGGTTTGGGGCGGACCGAGGCGGTCGAAGCGTTCCAGGCGGCAGTTCGGGTAATCGGCGCCGTCGGGCGTGGTGAGCGTGTAGGCGCGGCCATCAACGAAGGCCTCGATGGCCGCTTCAAGAACGGCCAGGGTCGATGCGGACCCGGCCGACAAGACACCCGTCTGAAGGATCTCGCGGGGTCCGTCGCCCAGGTCGAGGGCCAGCCCGCCTGCCAGGCCGTTGAAGACCTGGTCCACGACGCGGCGGGCCGGGCTGCCGACCACCATGACATGGGGACCGGAGGAGAAGAGCGTCTCGTCGTCGAGCATCGCGGCGCCGACCATCGACTCGACCCAGTAGCCGGACGCCCCGCCGAAGATGAGCGCCGTGGGACGGCCCGGTACGGTCTCGCCCAGCCGGACCGCGCCGAGGCGTGTCGCGCCCACGGCGGGCCGGAGCGATGCGTCGCGGTCGGACGGCGGCCCGTCCTCGGCCTTCCCTCCAAGCAGTGGGACCGCTGCGATGGCATCGCGGCAGGCTTCGGCGAGCGAAACCAGTGACTCGAAGGCCCGCGACCCGGCCACCGCGCGATCGAGCACGCCTACACGCCAGTGCACCAAGTGGTACGTGGCGGCCGGCGTCTCGGCCCACGCGACGTCCTCGACACCGGCAGGTTCGAGGACGGCGGCCGGCAGTCGGCTCAGGGGAATCTCGACCGACTCGTCCGTGCGGATGAGACGGACGGTCCGCAGGCCCGAGACGGCGGCGAGCGCGTCGCGGATCGCTTCCAGGATGTCAAGGTCGGCCACGTTCATGGCGTCCTCCTCAGTCTCGTCGGAGTCGATGGCTTGCAAGCGTCCGGACGTCGTCGGGCCGGCCGTCGGCGTCGCGGTCGAGGACGAGGCGCGCCTTGGCGACCTCGTCTTCGTAGAGGCGCGCATAGTGCTCGGCCTTGCGCGCCAGGCCGCTCGCCTCCGGCCCGTCGCCTGCCTGACCGCGGTACAGCGTGGCCAGGACGAGGGCGACGCTCGGGCGGCGCAGGCTGCGTTGCTGGGCGATCCACCGGGCCAGATCCTCGCCCTGGTCGGCGGCATCGGTCTCCAGGCCGAACCGGGCCAGGAGCGCCCAGCGTGCCTCCTCGTGCTGCGGGTCGAACGTCTGAATCCGGAACTCAAGGTCCGTGGCGGTGGGCAGCGGCACCCACTCGTCGCCGCGCCCGCCGACCAGGCCGGCCATCAGTTCCGTTTCGCTTTCGACGCTGAGGACTTCGTAGTACCCGTCTATGCCCTGGTCGGCGTTCCTCAGGTGGACGACGTGGCCGGCGCGGACCTTGCCGGTGACGAACAGCCCACCGGCGGCCACGACGGAGAAGGTCTGGCTAGACGCGCCGTCGCCATGGGTCAGGCACTGATGGTCGAGGACGATCTCCCGCAAGAGGGCGGGCTCCCACTTCAAGAGGTCTGCATCGGTCGAGAAGTTGGTCATCGGACACCTCCTTGCCGCCGCTTTTCGGTTCCCTTCCGCTTCACCCGCGGGGCGCGGCACCGGGTGCAGCCGGCCCCGCGGGGGAGGCGGGAGGAGCCGGCCGCCGCAGCGACCGGCCTCCCGACAGCGGTCAGGCGGTGGTCAGACCGCGAATGGCGCCGTGGGCCGCCTCGTTCCTCAGTTCCAGGGTGTACTCGCCCAGAACCTGGCCCTTCTCGAAGTCGCCCGTCGCTGCCAGCGGCCGGTAGTGGAAACTCCGCCCGGCCAGGGGCAGGATCTGGATGCGGCTGGAGTCGAGCAGGACGACGGCATCGCGCGGCACCCACCGCGAGAGCACGACGCGCTGGACGCCGAAGTCGCTCTCGTAGATGGCCACCTGGCTGGTGAACCGCGGGTCGTCGGGCGCGTAGGCACGGGAGCCCGCGCCGAACTGACTGATGACCCGCTTCTGGTAGCCGTTGACGACGATCAGGTCCACTTGGCCGCTCGACTGCTCCCAGACCAGCCGCAGCGCCAGGTTGAGTTTGGCCTCGTCGAGGTCGGTGCCGCTCGGGAAACCGCTTTCGCCGGGGACGAAACGGTTGGTCGCGAGTTGCGGCAGGATGCCGTTCATGGTGCGACGGACGGTCCCAGAGCCGATCTGATCGGCCTCCGGCGAGATGCCGCCGACGACGGTGTTCTCGAGATCCCGAAGGAGTTCGCGCAGGGCCTTGGTTTTCTGGAAGTCCACTTCTTCGGCCACGCCCAGGTGCCGCACGGCCAGTTCGCTGCCGGACACCAGGACGGTCTTCGAGAAGATCTGGGTCCAGTTGCCCTGCCGCGTGCGGACGGTGAACCGGGCGGCGTCGGCATCCTGGCCTTCGAGCGAGGCGTTGCCCAGGATGTGCATGGTGTCGCCGGCGCTGATGTCCTCGGCCGTCGTCCCGCCGTAGCCGCGCGTTACCGTGATGGTGCTGGTGCCGACGGCGGTGACCAGGAGCAGTTCCTCGGAGTCGCCGCAGCGGACTTGGTCGCCCACGCGGAACCGGTCCGCGTGATCCACCTCGATCTCGGTGTCGGTCTGTGGGTTGGTGGGCGTGGTGGTGACGGTGTCGGTGTTCGGCAGGAGGGTGTCCTCGAGCCACTCGTGATGGGTGGACCGGGCTTCCACCTGCGGGTCGCCGAGGGCGTCGAGCAGGGGTGTCTCGAAGGGGCTGACGATGCCCACAAGGTCCGAGACGTCTTCGGCGATCTCGGGCAGGCTCGCGCCTGCGGAGTAGGTTGCTTTTCCGGTAAACGGCATGGTTGTCTCCTTTTCGTGTTTCGGGTTGGTGCGTGTTTGGGTGTTGCTGCGCCAGGGTTCGCGAGGGCGTTTACGCTCCGACGGCGCGGCGGGCCCTCATGTAGGCCATGACGTCTCCGGCGCTGCCGGTCTGGCGGGCCCGTTCGGCCAGGCGTTGAGCCGTGCGGTGAGGCGCGCGATCGCCTGCCGGTTTGGCGCCGGTCGTCGGCGGCGGCAGGGACGACGGCGCGGGCGACGGCCCTGTTGAAGCAGCGCCGCGCAGGTGCGGCTTCTCCGCGAGCAGGGTCTTCGCGAAGGCCGCCGGATCCTCGGGCGGCCCGCCGTCGCTCAGACGCTCGCGAGCCAGAGCGAGGGCCGTCTCGGTGTCGGCGCAGCCGGCCCGGACGAGTTCGCGTTCCAGACTGCGGTCCCGCTCCAGATCAGCCAGCCGCGCGCCCAGCGCCTCGGTCTCGGCCCGAGCCTGGTCGAGTTCGGCCTGAAGGGCCGCCTCGCGGTCCTGCCGAGCCTGACGGAGACTGTCGATTTCGGCCTCGAAGGCTTCGGCGCGGCGCTCCGCCTCTTGGGCGCGGCGTCGGTACTTGACACTCTCGCGAATGAGCATCTGCGGCTCCCGCCGTTCCCCCGCCGCGTCGGCATCATGGCCGACGAAGCGGGACTGACCCGTCTGGGTTTGTGCTTCCGTGGACATCGTGTCCTCCTTTGCCTTGCGTTTTCAAACCCGCCAGCGACGCGCCGGGCAAGCCCGGCGGCTAACGCCGGCGCTACCGTGCGTCGTCAGGGCCGTAGCCGAGTTCCCTGAGGACCGTCTCGGCGGGGAGGCCCAGTTCCCGCTTGGCCTGGGCCTGCCGCAGTCGCTCCGTGACGTTCTCGGGGAGCGGGTCGGGCCAGTGCAGCCGTGTGGCCCGGTCTTCGGGGGCGGTCTTCAGGATGCCGAACCGGTCAAGCGCTTCGAGGACGAGGCGGTTTGCTTCGACCAGGCCGGCGCCGTATGTGACGCGCTTCTGTTCGAGCCGCGCCAGCGTCCCCATCAGGACGACCTTCAGCGCCGTGGCGCTGGTGAGGTTGCCGAGGCGGTCGCGCAGCAGCCCTGCGGCCAGGGGCGTGACGCCGCTGGTCTTGTCCATGGCCTGGCGGAGTTGGTCGATGTGAGCGTCCTCGCTGGGGCTGGCGGCGTCGCCGCCAAACTCCTCGATCTGTGCGTCGGGGTTGTCGGTAGCCCACATGCGGCCGGGAGCGATCGGGCGGTCCTCAAACCCCTCAAGGCCCTTGCCGAGGTACATCTTGAAACTCTGGAACGTCACGCGGTTGGCCCGGTCCGACAGGCGCGTATTGAGTTCGTCCTGAAGGGGGACCAGCGGCTCGACCTCGCCGGCGCCCTCGTAATGCATGGGGTTGGTGAAGTTCTGCACGTGGACGACGGGGACGCGTCCGAGCGGGTTAGGCCCCTCGGCCGCAAGGGCATCGTCCTCGTAGCGCTGCCACCAGGTGGGGCCGAGAATCTCGACAACCTCGACTTCGGCGGCGCGTCGTTCGCCGCGCCCGAGCAGGCGCGCCAGGACGCTCGCCCCTTGCGCCAGGCGGTTGGCCTGGCGATGGAAGACCTGGACCCAATACCGCAGGCGCCGGTAGTCGTGCTCGTCGAGGATGGGCAGCACGCGCGGCGCCTCGACGGCCTCGATCGAAACGACCTGCCCGGCGCGGAGAGCGGCGTGGGGGTCCGCACGGGAGGAGGGGTTGCCGCTCCCGCTGCCGGGTTGGCCTTCGGCTGCGTCGCCGCTGTCCGGGCGCACGCGGATCACGAGGTCCACAAAACCATAGACGGCCCCGATGAGGGCCGCTTCCTGAACGAGCGACACGCCGCCGCTCGATTCCCACACGGCCCCAAGCGCCGCCTCGATCTCTCGGGCGTGCTGCGGTCGGCGGGCAAGACTCTCCACCGTGATGGGCTTGCCGGCCAGGAAGTGGACGCCGGTGTCGATCCGCCAGCCGATGTCGTTCTCGATAACGACTTCCTTGCGCCTCAGGGCCGGCTCGGGCACGCCCGCGCCACCGTAGCCGAGATGTGACCGGCCGGTGATCCGGGCAGGCAGACCGAACTCCTGGGCCTGGTAGTACGGCCGCGACGAGGCCACCCAGTCCAGGTCCGAGGTGCCCTGGGGGAGGCCGACCCCAAGGGGCGTGAGGTCGTTCTTGTAGTAAGCCCAGAGGCGGTCGAAGTGGAGTGCCCGATCCGGCGCCTCTTCGCGGATGAGGTGCTCGACAAAGGCCTCGTCGAGGTCCGGGTCGGCGAAGTGCGTGAAGTCCAGTTTCATCATGGGCCTCCCACCGGGGGTCGGTGACATCGGTTCGAGCGGTCCGACGGTCGTTCTTGTTTTCGCATCGTCCCTCCACAAAAGGATGGCGCGCTCCGTTTTGCGCCCGATTTGGTCTGACCGGCGTCCGGGGCGAATTGCGTAAGTGGCTTATTTGACTTGGGTTACGCTCTGGGGATTTCTCTGATTTTCCCTTGGAGGGGGGTACGGGTTTTGCCCACTTTGTTCGGCGCGCCGAACTTTTGTGGGAGCCCCACCCCGCGCACCTCGCGCGCGTTTAGCCGTCGCCGGGACGGCGACGACCGTTGCCGTTGGAGCACCGTCGGCCCGTCCCGTCGGCGTGCCGCCGACGGCTAGACGCCGCGTCGGGAGCGCCAGCGCCCCTTGGCGTCGGCCTGCGGGCGACGGCCAAACACGGCCATGCCTCACCCTACGAGCGGCCAAAGCGATTGACCCCAGGGCCGCGCGGCAGTACTATCGAGAACCTTGTGGCACGCAATCGGCCGAGCCGTCGGTTCGACGGGAGGCGCTGTACGATGCACCAGGTGGCGGCAAAAGCAGGGGCGGGGGCGGGTGCCACGGAACACTTGCAGTCCGTGTGTCCCAAGCGCACGGCTTGCGGACAATCCGTGGCACCCCGCGCTGCCGATACGCCCTCCTGGCCGCGCGCTTCGGGCACCGAACGCCTGGCTCAAGCGGGCGTTCTGATTGTCCTGGCGGCCGCGCTGGCGCTGGGGCTGGCGCTGGAACCCTCGCCGACGGGCACGGGCACGCACACCGTCCTCGGACTGCCGCAGTGTGGCATGCTGGCGATGACCGGCCGCCCCTGCCCAACGTGCGGGGTGACCACGTCGTTCGTTCTGGCGGCCCACGGACGGTTCTACGACGCGCTCGTGAACCAGCCGTTCGGACTCATCTGCTTCCTCTTGGTGGTCGCGGGGATGCTGGTGACGGTGGCGACGCTCGTGACGGGGCGGAGTTGGGTCCCTGTGCTGACCGTCTACGGCGTCGCCGTGCCCGCGGCCGTTTTGCTGACGCTCGCGTTGCTCTCGTGGGCGTACAAGTGGATGAGCATGTGAATGGGCGTGCGCGGCAGGCGTCGATACGGGGCGGGGAAGGTGGCGGAAGGAAGGGCCATGACGAGCACAACACGCGGGTGGCGTAGACGGACGGCGGCGCTGGCGGTCCTGACGCTGGCGGTGACGGCCGCCGGATGCGAGGTCCCTGCCATGTTCGTCTCCTGGCTCATTGCGCCGCGGCATCCGAAGAAGGCGGTTGAGGCCGAATACGACTTGGTCTCCGAACGTCTGGCCATCGTCCCGTATGCGGGGACCGACATCCTCTTCACGTATCCTGCCGCCTCGCTCGAAGTGAGCCGCGACCTCGTCCACGAATTCATGACGCACTGCACGGAAGAGGTCAAGACGATCGTGCACCCGGTCGAAGTGGTCCGGTGGCAGGAGTCGAACCTCGAATGGCCGAACATGGCGCTGGAGGACATCGCCGGGGTGTTCCAGGCCGACACGGTCCTGTACGTGGAACTGGAGCAGTACACGATGATCGAGGAGCGGTCGGCGAACCTGTTTCGCGGCCGCGTGCGGGCCCGGGTCCAGGTCATTAAGGCGGGTCCTGCGGGGGCGGTGGAGTCGGAGGTCCCGGCCAACCCCGTCTACGAGACGACCGTCGAAACGGTCTTCCCCGAGGACCGGCCGGTCGGCGTCCTCGAAGTCAGCGAGCGGAAACTGCGGGCGGCGGTGACCCGGATATTCGCCCGCGACGTCATCCGCAAGTTCTACAAACACGAGGTCCAGGACGAAGGGGGCAAGAGGTGAACCGCGCCGCCCGAAAGCGCGTGCCGCAGCGGTCGAGCCACGGCAGGCCCGCCCTGCCAGGGTGCCTGGCCCTGGCGGTCCTGCTGCTTCTGGCCGTCGTCGGCGCTGGCGGATGCGACGCGTTTGCGTACCTGCTGGTCAAGACGGTGGGGCCCTTTGTGCCCGAGGACGAGCACAAGGCCGAGTACGACCTGACGGGCCGCAGCGTCGTCGTCCTGGTGGATATGAAGGACCCGATGGTGGCGACGGAGTTTCCGCGACTGGCCATGTCGCTGGCCGACGAGATCGGCAAGTTTCTCGCGGGCGAGAAGGCCTGTGGTCCGGTCGTCTCGCAGCGCAGCGTCGAGGCCGCACGACGCAAGGAGCGCGGCTTCGAGCAGTGGTCGGTGGCCCAGGTCGGCACGTACTTCAACACCGACCTGGTGCTGCACGTGGAACTGTTCGAGTTTCGCCTGAAGGACAGCCCCCACTCCAACGTGTACCGTGGCTATGCCGAGGCGGCCGTGCGGATCGTCACCCCGGAGACGAACGAACAGACGTGGCCGCTTCTGGCAGCGGCGCGGGTCGTCACCGCCGAGGCCCTGCCCGATGCCGTGACCGACGAGACCGGCCGCCAGGAGAAGGACCTCATCGAGGGTTTCGGCGAGAAGATCGCCCGGCACTTCGTCACCTACAAACTGTCGAGCCTTCCGCTGCGGCCGAAGGTGAAGTAGCCGCACGCCTGTCGGCCGATCGGCCTACCGCCGGGCCGGCAGCGGCTTGACCACGTACAGCCACTCCCTGCCGCAGTCCGGGCACTGCTCGGCGATCAGACGCCGCTTGCGGTACCGGGCCACCAGGCCTCGGTAGCCGCAGTGCGTGCAGCGCTCGTGGGTCTTCCGGAAGGTCGCCTTCGGTGCGCGTCGTCTCGTCACGGTCCATCTCGTCGGCTCCCCCGTCTCGGTCGATTAGACGTGTAACGATGCCGTTATATTCACTCGACGGCGCGGTCGTTTGTCTGAGAATTCTCGCCTTTTCCCGTGAATCCCCAGGCGCCGTGAAACGTCTAATAGGGTGGAGGAAGCGGCCCGGCAAGCCGCTTCAGGCGGGGGCGACGCTCGAAAAGGAACGGTGCGACCATGGTTGCCGCCATCTCAGCCCGAGACCGGATGCGGCTTACCCTGGCGGTTCTTCGGGCCCTGCTCATGTGGGATGACCTGGACTATATCTCGCTATGGTGGATCGCGCGGTGCGCGTCGGACCTCTCGCGGACCGAGATGCGGTCGGCCTTCGGCGAGGCCCTCGATCTGGTGGCGGCCATCCGGCTGGCCGAAGCGAACACCGAGGCTCACGCGGCAGGCGCCCGAGCGTACCTGACGGCTCCGGCGCCCGGCCCGCAGGGGAACTGATGGCACCAACCCTTGCCCAACGGAGCGGGCCAAGGCACATCGCCGGTGCGAGCGCCCGGCAACAGGGCGGCAGCCGGAGTTCCCCTGCCGGCTGCCGCCCGACCTTTGCGCTGGCCGGGTGGCATGGTCATCCCGAAGGGTGACCATGTGCCGGCCCCTCACCGCACCTCGTCCGGGCCGATGTCGGGCGCCTTGCCCTTGAAATCGTCGTTGATGCCGGGGATGTGGACGCCCGCGTCGATCAGCCCGTCCGCCAGGTCCTTCGGCCGACCGTCTTCAATCGCCGTGTACGGCTCGGCGCGCACGTTGTTCGGGCCGAAGCCGGCGTCGCGCGGCAAGTCGGCGAGGCCGCTGTACCGTTGGCCCGACCACTTCAGGAGCGGGCCGTCCCGCGTGTTCGACAGGCAGCAATAGTCGAACGAGCAGCCGATGGGGTGCTTCTGGGCATCCTCGATGGCGTACCGCGTGCCGCGCAGGATCGAGTTGCGAAAGTGCATGTTGTCCCACGGCCCGCACACGCTGGTGGCGCAGCGGTCGGGCCGGTTCTGGTAGCCCAGGATGTGATACAGGAACACGACCCCCGCCGAATCGACGCTCACCTTCACCGCGCCCTGCTTGAAGTTGACATAGCGGTCGCGGACCACGTAGCACGGCCCCACGGTCACGGGGGCGATCGAGATGCCCTGGAGCGTGTTGAACGTCTCGTTGTGCCAGAACCGCACGTTCATGCACGAGCCTTCGGGCTCCATCGGGTCGTCGCCGAGTTCGGTGAAGGTGTTGTGGTGGATGTCCATGTCCGAGTTGACGGCGTCGTTGTGGAGGTCGCCCCA
>DATKXP010000509.1:0-3076 GCA_035529015.1 Phycisphaerae bacterium
CAGCGGCTGGGCTTCAAACTGCCCGAGCAGATGCCGCTGACCGACAAAAACGTGAACGCCATGTAGTGTAGACTTTCCAGACCGTTTTGTTGATACATAAGGACTTACGGGGGCTGAAAGCTGCTAACTGCGGAAGTTGGGCTAGCGTGGCACGCTCCTCAGCGCTCGGCGGCATGGTCTGGGCGTTGAGCCGGACAATCCGCGGGTGTGTCTGAGTGCATGGCGACGCGCTCCTATGGAAATTCCGGGAGGTTCTTTTTCGTCTCAGCGATCAATTCGATGAAGCGCGCCACCTGTCTCGTGATCCACCCCAGGCCTTCGGCGGCGATCATTTCCTGGTTCATGAAGGTGCGCGCCCCGGAGACGGCGCAGGCCCCGCAACGGATGAATTCGGCGGCGTTCTCGAGGCTGACCCCGCCTGATGGGATGATGTTGAGTTCGGGATAGACCATGCGCAGGTTGGTCATGTATTTGGGGCCGCCGAGTTCGGCGGGGAAGATCTTGACCATCGCGGCTCCGGCGCGCATAGCGGTCAGGCATTCGGTGGCGGTGAATGCCCCGGAAAACACCGGGATCTGGTAGCGGTTGGCCAGGTCGATCACTTCGGGATCGACCGCGGGGGAGACGATCACGCTGCCGCCGTGGAGGATGACCTCGCGGGCGCTGGCGGGATCGAGCACCGTGCCGGCGGCGACCCACATCCGGCCTTTGAACTCGGCGGAGATGGCCTCGATCGCGCCGAGGGCGTTGGGGGTGGTCATGGTCACCTCAATGACCCGGGCGCCACCGTCGTACATGGCCTTGGCGTAGGCCACGAAGTCATCGACCTTCTTGAGTTTGATGCAGGGCAGGATGCCGGTCTCCTTGGTCGTAGCGACTGCAATCTCCCGCAGGGAACGGTCTTCGCGTGGCATCGGCAATTTCTCCTTATGATTGCTGGATGTTGTTTCTCGTTCAGCGCTTCACGCGCAGGTCGACGTTCTCGCCCATGATGGCGAGAACGTCCTCGGGCTTCAGGTGGGCGACATCGCCCATGAGAGTGTGCGCCAGGGCGCACATGGCGGTTCCAAAGTCGACACCGAAGGCGGCATCCCGTTCGAGGTAACCGTAGATGAATCCGGCGAAATACGCGTCGCCCGTGCCGTAGCGGTCGACGATGTCGAACTCCATCCGGCGGCCGGCATGCAGTTTGCCCTCGGCCCACACCTGCGCAATCCACGCCCCGTGGTCCAGGTTGTGGATCTCGCGGTGGGTGAAGGTGACGGCGCGGCAGCCGAACTCGTCGGCGAAGCGCCGCATCAGTGATTCGTCCGACCCTTGGTAGCCGAAGACGCCTTCGGAGACGCCGCGGTTGGTCACCATGACATCGACATGCGGGAGGAGCTTCCGCCAGGCGTCCCGCGCCTCCCGTGGCGTCCACAAATGCTCGCGGTAATTCACATCGAAGCAGATGAGGCAGCCGTTTCGGCGGGCGGCAGAGAGGAAGGCCAGCGCCGCCTCGAAGCAGTTGGGCGCGAGTCCGGGGAAGATGCCATCGGTGTAGGCACACCGCGTCCGGGACATCAAATCGTCCCAGTCGTAGTCGGTCGGCTGCATGCCGCTGGCGGCGCTTCCCGCCCGGTCGAAGACCGCGATGGGGGCGCGCGGGCTGGCGCTGAACTCGACATAGGTGACGCCCATCTTCCCTTTGGGCACGCGTTTGATCAACGACGCGTCGAGGCCGTTGGCCCGGCAGGCGTCCAACATCAGGTCGCCGAGTGGATTGTCCGGCAGTTTGGTCAGCAGCGCCGCGCGTTTCCCCAGCCGCGCCAGATTGCAGGCCACGTTGAACTGCGCTCCTGCCGGATGGATATCCAGCGAGGCGGCACGCCGCAGCTGGCACTTCCCGGGCGGCGAGAGCCGCAGCAGCGGCTCGCCGAGCGCAATAAGGTCGAAGGGTTTTCCGGTTTCCGCGGTCATGTGGGATGTCATCCTTTACCTGCGATGGGGTTTTCCTTCCCATACTTGAATAAATAACGGTGGCGCTCCTCCGCAACAAGCTCCGGCGGGAGGGGATGGCAGCCGCCGATCGGTTCGGCAAGCAGATAGAGGCGGGCGGCCTTTTCCAGCACTTGTGAGGCGATCAGGGCTTCGGAGAGGTCGCAGCCGCCGACGATCGGGCCGTGGCTGGCCAGCAGGACCGCCGTGGCCTGGTCGCCAATGGCGGCGCAGGCCGCCTCGGCCAGTGCCAGATGCCTCCCGCCCGGGGTGTAGGTGGCGCAGTGAACAGTCCCGCCGATGATCTGGGCCATGTCTTCGGCGACCACTGGCAGGTCGCGTCGGGCCGCCGCCACGGCCGAAGCATAGGGGGAATGGGAGTGAACGATGGCGCCGAACTCCGGCTTGCGGACGAGGAGCAGGCGGTGCAGTTCCGTCTCGGATGAGGGCAGCCGATGGCCGCTGACGACTTCGCCTTTCATGGAGACCACCACCAGGTCCGATGGTTCCATCTGGTCATAGTCCAGCCGCGAGGGCGTGATGAGCAAGCCCCTCCGGGGTCCGCACGGAAATGTTGCCCCAGGTGCCAATGCAGAAGCCAAGCTCGCTCAGGCGGCGGCAGGCGGCGATGATGGATCGGCGCAAATCGGGAGTGTCGGCGCAGAGTGGCGGGTTGCCCATGTCTGGTTATCCTTTCGAGTATTGTATCTGCTTGGAGGATTTTGCCTCTCGCGATGAGGCGAACGGCGATTTCGGCGCCGCCTTCGCGGCCAGGCCGTCCTTGATGGCGGCGATGCCGCTGCGGGTGGCGTTCCACATCGAGATGACGTCGGCGGCGCACCAGAAGAGGCGCATCCCCTGGTCGCGCCAGTAGCGCACCCAGGTCGGGTCGCCGCCGGCGATGCCCGGCAGCACGCCGTGCTTCTCGCAGGCCGCGATGACGGATTTGACGGCCTTCAGGTAGCGCGGGTTGTCAAACTGCCCGAGGATCCCCATGCCCAGGGAGAGGTCGTCGTTGCCGACGACGGCCACGTCAATGCCCGGGACGGAGAGGATGCCGTCGAGGTCGGCCAGCGCCGGGCCCGTCTCGATTTGGATG
>DATKXP010000510.1:0-10687 GCA_035529015.1 Phycisphaerae bacterium
GACGCCCGCGTCGAGTCGCCGTACTTCACTTTCGGGGCGCCGTCGAAGACCCGCGACGAGTGGTTCGCCAAGGCCCAGGCCGAATCGGCCCGGATGCTCAAGCCGGAGTGGCTTCGCGAAGGCGTCGAGCCGTAGGCGTCAGCGTTTCGATAGCCGGGTGGCATAACCAGGTCTACCGTAGGGGCGAGGCACGCCTCGCCCCTGCAGCGGAGCTGCGCGATGACGCGATGGATGTGTATCGCATGCCCAATTCTGATGGCATCCCTCGCCGTGCGCGCTGCCGAGAAGCCCGCCGCGCCGCCGTGGACGCCCACTTACAAGATCCGCCCCGACGAGAAGGACCGCCTGACCCCCGCCGACGTCGTGGGGCCCGACGGCATCGTGTATCCCGACTGGCGCTGGGCCGGAGTGCCCGGCGGCATCCCGCAGGTCCCGGACCGGGCCCGCATCGAGGATTTCGGCGGCAAGGCCGACGACGATGCCGACGACAGTGCTGCCATCGAGAAAGGCGTCCGCGAGGTCGCCCGGCGTGGCGGCGGCGCCCTCGTCTTCGCCAAGGGCGTCTACCACCTCGACCGCCCCGTCCTGGTGACCGACGACGGCGTCGTGCTGCGCGGACAGGGCGCCGACGCCACGCGCCTCGTCTTCCGCTACCACGTGCCGGAGGGGACCGTCCGGTTCTTCCGCCCGGGTGACGGCGAGACGATCGGTCCCGACACGGTCGTCGAGGTCCATGCCGCGCCCGACAACCTGGAGCGCATCACCGTTGCCGCCGGCGGCAAGACGGTCGGCGAGTATGTGTGCGGCCAGCACTCGGGCGGGACGTACCTGGTCCGCGTGACGGGCGAGAGCGTTGTCCGGCGGACCGGTGTCGGCCGCCATCGCCTGACGGCCGTCGCCTGCTGGACGGGCGGACGGACGGCCGAAGCGGCCGTCACCGTCGAGGTGGACCCGACGCGCCGCCTGCCGCCCGGGAGCCGGCGCTATCCGACGGACGGGAAGGCCTCGGCGGCCATCCTCTTCGCGGGCGACTACCGCAGCGGCGCAACGTGGCGCCTGGCCGCAGACGGCAAGCGCGGCGACACCGAGATCGCTCTCACGCAGGAACCCGACCTTGCGCCCGGCGACGCCCTCGCGCTTCTGGCGCCGGCCACGCCGCGCTGGAACCAACTCGTCCGAAACGCCTGCAAGTGGGGCTACTATCGCCGATACGAGTTCCGTGTCGAGGCGGTCAGCGGCAAGCGCGTGCGGCTGAACCAGCCGCTGCGGTACGACTTCCCCCTCGCCGACACACCGACCGCCACGCGCGTCTATCCCATACGCCGGTGCGGCGTCGAGAACCTGTCGCTCGAACAGACCCACAAACTCTGGACCACCGGCGTGCTGTTCGCCGGCGCGTGGGAGTGCTGGGCGCGCGGCGTCACGGTCATCAAGGCCGGCCGCAATCCCGTGTACGGCACGATGGCGAAGTGGTGCGAAATCCGCGACTGCGTCTTCGACGATGCCTGGTATCACGGCGGCGGGGGCACCGCCTACGTCGGCTGGGACCGCTGTTACGACTGCCTTATGGAGAACGTGACCACCCACCGGATGCGCCACGCCCCGTGCGTCCAGTGGTCGGCCTCCGGCAACGTCATCCGCGCGAGCACCTTCCACGGCAGCGACGCCCAGTGGCACGCCGGATGGACCAACGAGAACCTCTTCGAGCAATGCGTGGTGGATGCGCGCGGCGGCACGGGCTCGTACGGCCACGGCGGATGGGCCTCGCCGCCCGAAGACGCCGCCCACGGGCCGGAGGGGCCGCGCAACGTCATCTACAACTGCGACATCACCTCGCGACGGACAGGCCTCTGGATGGGCGGCATGAACGAGAACTGGCTCGTCCTGCACAATCGGTTTGTAGTAGGCGACGGGCCGGGCATCGTCGCGAAGACCGTCTCGTTCGACCACATCATCCGCGGCAACGTCATCGCCCTGAGCGGGGCCAAGCAGCCTGCCGTCCACCTGGCGACGGCCGACTGCACGGGCGTCGAGATCGTCGGGAACCGCATCTACGGCGGCAGCGGCCAACTCGTCGCCGGGCCCGGGCGACCGCTCCTTGCCAACGACAACGCCTTCGCGCCCCCCACCGACGCCCCGCCGCGCCCCCAGCCGCCCGTGCCGTCCATCTTCCGGTGGCAGCGGGAACGGGCCTCGACGCAGCGCCAGAGTCGATGATCTCGGGCCGATGGTGGTGCGACGCCGCCTTGGCCGCCCATGAGTGCCCCCGGGCGCCGGACATGAACCCTCTAAGTACCGCTCCCCACAAGTGGGGTGCGGTACTGAGCATAACGCAAATCCGCCAAAAAGCAAAACGCGGCGTGAGATCGTCGTCCCGTCCGCGCGCCGCGCTCGATACGGCGTTGGGAAGGAGACAGGCGGCGCTCGCAACGCGGGTTGTGCCATTGGGGCTCCAAATGCCCGCGGCGCGTTAAGATGGGGAAGATGGGAGGCGCAGGCCAGCAATTCCGCGCATCCGGAAAAACAGGTTTGGGGAATTCCGCTCCGCCAATTTGCGTTTGCGGATTCTTAAGTTATACTGTAGGTGGGTCTGGAGGGAGCCATCGCCAGACCTTTTGTGTTTGGACAGTACATGCAATTCCGGGTTTTCCCCGCTTCGGGCGGGGAAAGGGGCAGAAGGGGACTGCAGATGCGTACGTCAACTCTCGCAGTAGCCGTTCTGGTTGCCGCACTCGCGGCAGGGCAGGCGCAGGCCTCGATCATCACGTGGGATCCGGTCGTCACGATCAGCCAGACGCTCGGCGACGATGATCTGGTCGGCGGCGGGGCCATCCTGCTGGCCCTGAACATTGGAGAAGACCCCGCCGGGGCCTTTGCCTCCATCAGCGTCACCAATTCAACGGAGACGATCACCTTCAGCGCCGACCGCACGGTCATGCCCAGCAACCACAACAGTAGCTGCTACAGCCTTCCCACCGGGGACGCCGACATGGACAAGGTTCTGGACAGCCATGGATGGCTGACCGGCGGGATTGGCACGACCCATCCAATCACGATTTCGGGATTGACGGTCGGCACAGAGTACTACGTCCAGTTCATCTGCGCTGCCGACGACCGCGGTAGCAGCAAGGACCGAACGCAGACGGTGCAGGACGACCAGGCAACACCCAACGTCAGCGGCGCGATGGTCCGTGGCGGCGTCGATTCCGTCATCGGCACGTTTACGGCTACGGCCACGTCGGAGACGATCACGCTGGCGGGCGACAAGGATCCGGGGTTGAGTATGGTGCTCGTTCGTGTGGTCCCCGAGCCGGCGACGCTGGCCCTGCTGGGCGTGGGCGTCCTGGGGCTTCTTCGCCGCCGCAAGTAGGAGGCGGGCGGTTCGGACGCGCTTGCGAGTGTGCCCATGATACTGACGGGCCATCCGAAAGGATGGCCCGTTTTCTGGTTCGCAAATGGGCAAGCCCGCCGTCGCCGCCGTGTACAACAACCTTTTTCGGCCCGATATGGGGGATTTCTGCCTTCGCGGCTTGGAGATGGCCGTTTCGTGCGTATAATCCTAAGGTGGGGGCAATGTCCGGCCTGCGTCGCCACGTCTCTGCTCATACGGCAGGGTCGTGTGTGGTTGCGGTGCAGGAGAAGTGTGGGCGGGGGCTGGCCCGGGAATCCTGAGGATGCCTCAGAGACGAAGGGAGAGTCGGTGCATGTCTATGCCGGGAGGCGGCGCTGCGCCCGCCATCGAGCCGCTTGAGCCGCGCCTGCTTCTCGACGGCACGCCGCTCATCACCGAGTTCCTGGCCGTCAACTCGACGCTCATCTACCCGGCCAACCCGGAATCCGACTGGGACTGGATCGAGGTCTACAATCCCACCACCGATCCCATCAACCTCGAAGGCTGGCACCTGACCGACGACCGCGACGACCTCGCCAAGTGGACCTTCCCGGCGGGCGTTACCTTAAACCCCGGCCAGTACCGGCTCGTCTTTGCCTCGGGTCTCGAGGACGGTGACCTGGCCCACCCCGCCGACTTGCACGCCGACTTCAAACTCAGCGGCAGCGACCCGGAGTACCTTGGCCTGGTGAAACCTCGCGGCTGGGAAGAAGATATCGTCCACGAGTACTATCCCACGTACCCGATCCAGTTGGAGGACGTCTCGTACGGCCTGCCGCAGGCGGGCCCCGTGTGGAACGAGTTGGTGCCTTCGGGCGCGGCCGCCACGTACCACGTGCCCACGCCGGGCGAGGACGTGGTGGCCTGGACCGCGACGGGGTTCGACGACAGCGGGTGGGTCGATACCGTCGTCCTCGACACCAGCGGCGTGCTCGTGACGGAGATTTCGACCGGCGACACGAGGTTCGTCGAAATCCAGAACGTCATCGACGAGCCGGTGGATACGACGGGGTGGTCGGTGCTCGTCAACGACGCGTCGTTGGGGGACATCAGCGACGTGCACGCCGTGGCGTGGAGTCTGCCCGCATCGGTCGCCGCGAGCGAGGTGCTCTATCGGACCGACGAGGCGGGCGACAACTACTGGGGCGGTTCCATCAACTGGGACGCCGACGGCCCCGGCTGGGCGATGATCCTGGACTCGGGCGGCTCGGTGGTGGACTTCGTCGCCTGGGGATACACGGTGGGCGAGATCGCCTCGCTCTCCATCGATTACGGCGCCTTCACAGGCATCACCGTCGGCGACCAGTGGGCCGGCGACGGGGCCGACGTCGGCAGCGGTGAACCGGGCGGCGCAGGCGAACCCACCCTCACCGCCTTCAACGATCACGTTGCCGGGACCGGCACCCACGCCAACACGACCACTTATTCGGCCAACAGCACGAGTTCGGGCCTGCTGAAGGACATCGCCACCGGCATCGACACGGGCGTGACGCTGGCCACGGCGCACAGCGGTGCCTATTTCGGACGGAGCGGGGCGGCGCCGGCGGCGGGCACCGATGCCCACGACGTCTTCGACGGCTACGTCGATTTCACCATCGGCTTGGGCAACGGCATCGAGATCAGAGCCGCCGATGGCGCCAGTTACACGCACACCTTCTCCGGCCTGGACACGAGCAGCGGCGTCACCTACACCTTCACGGGAACGGCGGTCCGCGGCAGCTCGAGTTACGTGGACCGCTGGACGCTCGTGACCCTCCAGGACGCCGAGGCCGCCACGCCCGCCCACTCCACCGGCATCGGCGTCATCGTGATCAGCCCAACCCAGGTGGCGATCTGGACCGGCCATAACAGCGCGTCCGACCAGGGCTTTGTGGCGGCGTGGACCGGCATCGACCCCGGCATCGACGGCGATTTCCAGGTCCTCTCGACCCAGTACACCGGCACGATCCCCACCGAGGTCGATCCCGGCGGCGTGGCCGACGGCAGCAAAGGCTACGGCCTGAACGGCATCCGGCTCCAGCAGATGCCGCCCACCGGGCCGCTGGTCTGGCTCCAGCGGACCGGCACCCACGATTCGGGCCGGGCCGGCGACTTCGTCCGGGTCCGCGCGTCCGGCATGGGCGACACGAACGCCGACCTGACGCTCCCGTTTGCCACGAGCGTCCCCGTAACCACGGGGTTGGGGTTCAGCGACAACCAGCCGGCGTTCGAAGCGAACATCCAGACCGACGTCTCGGATGCGATGCACGGCGTGAACGCGTCGCTCTGGACCCGCATCGCGTTCGACGTGAACGACACGGCGGGGTTCGACGTCCTGACGCTGCGGATGAAGTACGCCGACGGGTTCGTCGCCTGCTTGAACGGCGTGCCGATGGCCGGCCGCAACGCCCCCGAGACGCTCGAGTACGACTCGGCCGCCACCGAGGCCCATCCGGACCCGCAGGCGGTCGTCTTCGAGGACATCGACGTCAGCGACTACCTCCCCATGCTTCACATCGGCACGAACGTCCTGGCGATCCACGGTCTCAACGACGGGGCCGCCGACGCCGATTTCCTCATCCTGCCGGAACTCATCGCCTCCGGCACGCTCGACGACCCCCAGTACATGCGCACCCCGACGCCCGGCGCCGACAACCTTGAAGGCGCCCTCGGCGTGGTGGCCGACACGCAGTTCACCGTCGATCGCGGTTTCTACGAGGACCCCTTCGACGTCGCCATCACCACCGCCACCGCCGGCGCCGAGATCTTCTACACCACCGACGGAAGCAAGCCGCATTGGGTCGATGCAACGTACACCGGCCCGATCTCCAGGTACACCGGCCCGATCCACGTGAGCAGCACCACTACCCTTCGCGCCATGGCCGCCAAGCCCGGCTACATCGACACCAACGTCGATACGCACACCTACCTCTTCGTGGACGACGTCGTCAGGCAGACCTACCAGGCGACGCTCGACGCGGGCTTCCCCACGACGTGGGGCAGCGTGTCGGTCGATTACGGCATGGACCCGGACGTCATCGGCACGTTCGATGCAAACGGCAACCCCATCGGGGGCGACAACTACGGCGGCATCTACGCCGCCACGATCAAAGAGGACCTGGTGTCGCTGCCGACGCTGTCGATCGTGATGAACATCGACGACATGTTCGGCCCGGGCGGCATCTACACGAACTCGACCAAGGAGGGCGTAGCCTGGGAACGCGAGACCTCGGCGGAACTTATCTACCCCGACGGCGCCGAGGGGTTCCAGGTCGATTGCGGCATTCGCATCCAGGGCGGGGCCTTCCGCAGCGACAACCTGACCAAGAAACACTCCCTGCGTCTGCTCTTCAAGGACATCTACGGTCCGACCACGTTGCGGTACGACTGGTTCGGCGGCGACGCCGTGGACTCCTTCGATACCGTCACCCTGCGGGCCGGCGCCAACGACGGGTACACGTGGGATGCGGCGAAGTACACCGAGCAGTACATCCGCGACCAGTTCGGCCGCAGCCTCCAGGAGGATACGGGCAACGCGGCCTCGCACGGGACCTTCGTCCATCTGTACATCAACGGCATCTACTGGGGGCTGTACAACCCGGTGGAACGGCCCGACGACGCCTTCTCGTCCAGTTACTACGGCGGCGAGAAGGAGGACTGGGATTCGATTCACGACGGCACCGCCTCCGCCGGCGACATGACCGCCTGGAACCAGATGATCGCGATGGCCCAGCAGGCCGCCGGTTCCGACTACGCCTACATGCAACTGCAGGCCATGAACCCCGACGGCACGCCCAACCCCGCCTACCCCCATCTGCTCGACGTCCCCAACTACGCGGACTACCTCATCACCAACCTCTGGGGAGGCAACTGGGACTGGCCGCGCAAGAACTACTGGGCCGGCCGCGACCGCACCGACGACAGCACCGGCTTCAAGTTCTACAACTGGGACTTCGAGAACACCATGGGAAACAACCTCAGCCGGTCTCCCCTCTCGAAGAACGCCCTCAACAACACCTTCTCCGGCGCCGGCGTGCCCCACCAGTCACTCAAACTGAATGCCGAGTACCGGATGCTCTTTGCCGACCGTGTCCATCGGCTCTTCTTCAACGGCGGTATTCTCACGCCCGACTCGCTCATCGCCCGCTACAGCGCCCTGGCTGAGGAGGTCGAGCGAGCCATCGTGGCCGAGTCCGCTCGCTGGGGCGACACGCACCATCATCCGCCCCTCACGCTCGACGACTGGTACGACGACGACGGCAACTACAACGACGGCCGCGCCGGACGCGACTGGATCCTCAACCACTACCTGCCGCAACGCACCGGCATCGTCCTTCAGCAGTTCATCACTGCCGGTCTCTATCCGAACGTCACCTCGCCATGGTTCAACCAGCACGGCGGTGAAATCACCGCCGGCTTCAGCCTGACCATGAACGCCGGGGCCGGCACGATCTACTACACGACCGACGGCACGGACCCGCGCACGATAGGCGGCGGCACGTCGTCTGCTGCCGCCACGCTCCCGTCCGGCGGTTCCATCGTGCTCGCGAGGAACACGACCGTCAAGGCCCGGCTCTACACGGGCGGCCAGTGGAGCGCCCTCAACGAAGCCACCTTCGTCCTCGACACCCCGCCCGATCTCGTGGTCACCGAGGTCATGTATCACCCGGCCGACCCGACCCCCGCCGAGATCGCGGCCGGGTTCACCGACGGCGACGACTTCGAGTACGTCGAGTTCCAGAACATCGGCGCCGAGTCGATTAACCTGACCGGCCTGCGGTTCTTCGACGGCGTCGATTTCAGTTTTCCGACGTTCGACCTGGCCCCGGGCCAGTTCGCCCTCGTCGTCAGCGACGCCGACGCCTTCGCGTTCCGCTACCCCGGCGTCTCGACGTATCGGATCGCGGGCGAGTTCGACCATTCCACGCTCCTCGACGACGCCGGCGAGGCCCTCGGCATCGAGACCGTCTTCGAGAGCCCCATCCAGCAGTTCGAGTTCCGCGACGGATGGTTCGACCACACCGACGGCGAAGGCTTCTCACTCGTCCCGCGCGACCTGCTCCAGGACGCCGACCTGTGGAACTCGAAAGACGGCTGGCGCGCGAGTTGGCAGCGCGGCGGCAACCCGGGCGAGGCCGACCCCAGCCCAGTGGACCCCGGCGACATCGTCATCAACGAACTCCTGGCCCACTCCGACGGCGGCGTGGAGGACTGGGTCGAACTCAAGAACACCACCTCTGACAAGACGATCGACCTGACCGGCTGGTTCCTCAGCGATGCCGCCGACCCGCTCGACGCGTACGCGCTGCCCGCCACGATCCTCGGACCCGGCGACTACGTCGTCTTCAGCGAGGTGGAGCATTTCGGCGCGGCCTTTGCCCTGAGCGAACTCGGCGACGACCTCTACCTCACGTCCCGCGCCCCCGACGGCACGCCGGGCGGGTACCGCGAGGACGAGCACTTCCCCGCCTCCGACCGCGGCGTCACCTTCGGACGGTACACCAAGTCCACCGGCGGCAAGGATTTCGTCCCGCTGGCCGATCCCACCTACGAGTTGCCCAACGCCCCGCCCAGGGTCGGGCCCGTCGTCATCAACGAGATCATGTACAATCCTCTGACGGGCGGACACGAATTCCTCGAACTCGCGAACCTGACCGGCCAGGACGTGCCCCTCGACGACGGTCAGGCCGTCCCGACGCCCTGGGAGTTCAGCCAGGGACTCGACTTTGAGTTCCCCGCCGGCGCCTATGTTCCCGCAAACGGCTACGCCCTCGTCGTGAAGATCGATCCGGCCGTCTTCCGCACGACGTACGGCATCCCGGCCGCGGTGCCCATCTACGGCCCCTACGCGCCCTTCGCCCTCGACAACGCGGGCGAGACGATCGAACTGTCGAAGCCGGGCGAACCGGAGCCCGACGGATTCGTGCCCTTCATCCAGGCCGAGAAGGTCACCTACGACGACACGGACCCATGGCCGACCGAGGCCGACGGCCTCGGCCCGTCGCTCGAACGCCGCGTGGCCGGCGCCTACGGCAACGACGTGGCCAACTGGGCCGCGAGCACACTGGCCGGCGGGACGCCGGGCGCCGCCAACTCCGGCACGCCGCCCCAGGTCGTCTCGGTCGCCCTGAATCCCGACCCGAACCGCACCGCCCGCGGCCTGGGCCAGATCGACCCCGGCGGCCTGGGCGTCGAGACCGTCCTCGTGACCTTCAACAAGGACGTGACCTTCCTGCCCACCGACGTCACGGCAGAGAAGGTCGAGTTTGACGCCCTTGGCGATCCGATCAGCACCGTGTCGGTCACCCCCGCGAGCGTCGTCTACGGCGGGACGAACGCCCAGATCCTCATCACCTTCACCGACGCGTGGCAGACGATGGTGGACACGTGGGTCCGCATCACGCTCGCCGAGACGATCACCGACGCGGGCGGCCAGGGCCTCGACGGCGAGCCGGCGGCCAACTCCGGCGGCCTCGGATACATCTACGACGCGGTGGATGACCTTCCGAGCGGCGACGGCGCGGCCGGCGGCGCGGCCGTCTTCTACGTCGGCAGCCTGCGGGCCGACATGCGCGGCTACGGGCCCGGCGAGGAGGAACCGGACGGCGAGATCACGCCGTGGGACATCACGGGCTTCACGCAGAAATACCTCTCGGGCAACCTCGACGCCGACATGGCCGGGTACGGTCCGGGCCAGGCCGAGCCCGACGCCGACGTGAATCCGTGGGACATCAGCGGCTTCACGTCGCGCTACTCGGCTGCGATGGCGGCAGGCACCCATCTGGAGCCGCTGCCGAAGGGCGGCGAAGGCTTGGCCGTCGGCACGCCGTCGCCGCTGCCGCTAGCGGCAGGGACCGCTGAGACGGCAACACCTTTGAGTGTGGCACGGCTGGCTTGTCCAGCCGTGCAGGCAGACGAGACAGTCTCGATGCTGGCCGCCGCGCCGGAGATCGGCCTGCTGACCCGGACGTCCACCGAGCAGCCGACGCCCTTGGGTGTGGCACGGCTGGCTTGTCCAGCCGTGGAGAAACCGTCCGGCAACCACGGCTGGGCGAGCCAGCCGTGCCACACGCCGCCTGCGGCCGCTGTGCTGGTTGCATCGGCCGATCCGCTCCCCTCGACCTCCGCGCCCTGGTCGCCCGCGATGCCCGACACGACCGCCGGCACGGACCTCGCCGGCGATGCCCTCGTCGATGCCCTCGCGCTTCCCGCCCTCGACGTGCAACTGTAGAGCGGTCGAACAAACGTCCTGCAACGCCTCGCGCGGCGTCCCGTTTTGGGTTGCTCTTGCGCCGATGGGGTGCGTAGTATAAACGG
>DATKXP010000511.1:0-3207 GCA_035529015.1 Phycisphaerae bacterium
GCTTCAGCGCACTGCTTGAACCGGGCCTCGGCCTCCTCGCTGCCGGGGTTGCGGTCGGGGTGATACTTGATGGCGCACTGCCGGTACGCCTTCTTGATCTCGTCGGCCGAGGCGTTGCGCCCAACACCGAGAACCGCGTAATAGTCGTCATCGTCCGGCATGGGCAAGCCTTCGGCTCTCCGCGCGGCGGCCTTCCCAGGACGCCGCGGAACCCGCCGAGCACGGCATTCGTGGTGGCCTGGGAAGGCCACCACGCGGAAGTTCGGCTCTCCGTCGCGCCTCGCTCTTCGAGGCGGCTAACCACGCTGCCCCGACCACCCCGTCGGCCTGCGACAGCACCTGAACAAACGGGACGGTGGTCCGCGCCGCCGCCCCGTGTCGCTCATCTCCCGTCTTCGGTGTCGTCTAATCGACCGCCTCGTCGTCGGACTCCTCGTCCTCGTCTTCCGGCGCGTCGGTGACCATCACGTCGGTCGTCAACATGAGCGAGGCGATCGAGGCCGCGTTCTGAAGCGCCGTCCGCGTCACCTTGGCCGGGTCGATAATGCCCATCTTCACCATGTCGCCGTACTCGCCGGTGTGGGCGTTGAAGCCGTGCGTCTTGGGCTTCGCGCGGACCTCTTCGACGACGACGGATCCGTCCTGCCCGGCGTTCTCGGCAATCTGGCGCATCGGCTCTTCGAGTGCACGGATGACGGTCTCGACACCCAGTTTTTCGTCACCGCGTGCCTTCTTCTTGACGGATTCCACAGCACCGATGGCCCTGAGGCACACGACGCCGCCGCCCGGCACCACGCCTTCCTGAACCGCCGCGCGCGTGGCGTGCATGGCGTCTTCGACGCGGGCCTTCCGTTCCTTGACCTCGGTCTCGGTGGCGCCGCCGGCCTTGATGATCGCCACGCCGCCCGTCAACTTGGCCAGACGCTCCTCGAGTTTCTCGCGGTCGTAGTCGCTGGTGGTGGTTTCGATGCCCGTTCGGATCTGGGCGATGCGTTCCTTGACGGCGCTCTTCTTGCCGCCGCCGTCGATGAGGGTGGTGGAATCCTTGTCCACGACGACGCGTTTGGCCGTCCCCAGGTGCGCCAGTTCCAGGTTCTCCAGTTTCGTGCCCAGGTCCTCGCTGACGAACGTGCCGCCCGTCAGGACGGCGATGTCCTGGAGAATGGCCTTGCGGCGGTCGCCGAATCCGGGGGCCTTGACGGCGCAGATCCGCAACACGCCCCGCAGGCGGTTCACGACCAGCGCCGCCAGCGCCTCTCCCTCAACGTCCTCCGCGATAATCAGGAGCGCCCGCGCGCTGGAAGCCGTCTTCTCGAGCAGCGGCACCAGGTCCCTCAGGTTCGAGACCTTCTTCTCGTGGATCAGGATGTACGGGTCCTCCAACTCGCATTCCATCGTCTGGGGGTTTGTCAGGAAGTACGGGCTGAGGAACCCTTTGTCGAACTGCATGCCTTCGGTGAATTCGAGGGTCGTCTCGATGCTCTTGCCTTCCTCAACGGTCATGACGCCGTCCTTGCCGACCTTGTCGAGGGCCTTGGCAATCAGTTCGCCGATCTGGGCGTCGCCGTTGCAACTGATGGTGGCGACCTGGGCGACCTCATCGTGGCCTTTGAGTTTGCGGCTCTGGTCCCACATGCTATCGACCGCCGCCTCGACGGCCATGTCGATGCCGCGCTTCAGGGCCATGGGGTTCGCCCCGGCCGTCACGTGGCGCAGGCCCTGCTTGAAGATCGACTCGGCCAGGACGATGGCGGTCGTGGTGCCGTCGCCGACGACGTCGGCCGTCTTCGAGGCCACCTGGTTCGCCATCTTGGCGCCCATGTTCTCGAACTTCTCGGGCAGTTCGATCTCTTTCGCGACGGTGACGCCGTCCTTGGTGACCTTCGGGCCGCCGTAGGATTTCTGGAGGATGACGTTGCGGCCGGTGGGGCCGAGGGTGATCTTGACGACGTCGGCGAGTTTCTTCAGGCCGGCCGCCATCTTGCGTTTTGCGTCATCCGCGTACATCAGTTGCTTTGCCATCGGTTATCTCCAATGCCTTACGAGGCTACCGTTTGCGTCGGGCGTTGTGTATTGTGAGTGCCATGCCGGGGAACGTGCCCCGCCGCTCCCGCGGCGGGCTCGAAAAGGCCGGCTCGGCGCGGCGGGCTCGAACGGCACAACGACCGCCCTACTCCACGATCGCGAGGATGTCGCTCTCGCGAAGGATCATCAGGTCTTTACCGTCCACTTCGATCTCGGTGCCGCCGTACTTGGCGTAGACGACCGTGTCGCCCTTCTTGACGGCGGGCTTCGCCCGTTCGCCTGAGTCGAGGACCTTGCCCGGCCCGACGGCGATGATCTTGCCCTGCTGCGGCTTCTCCTGGGCCGTGTCGGGCAATACGATGCCGCCCTTCGTGGTTGCCTCGGCTTCAAGCGGTTCGATGACGACTCGGTCTTCGAGGGGTTCGATTTTCATAGGTTGGTCTCCGTATTCAGTCTGGCTTTCGAGTACTTGGTTGTTGGTTCTGAGGTAACGCGCTCGCCGTTGGCTCGCGGCTAAAAGCGCGCCGTCACGGCACTTCACCCTACATCATGCCGCCCATGCCGCCCATGCCGCCGCCCATGCCGCCGCCCATCCCTCCGGGAGGCATGCCGCCGGGCGGGCCGCCGGCGCCCTTCGGTTCCGGCTTGGTGGCGACGCACGCGTCGGTCGTGATCAAGAGGCCCGCCACCGACGCCGCGTTCTGAAGGGCCGTCCGGACCACCTTCGTCGGGTCCACGATGCCGGCCTTGAGCATGTCGCCGTACTCGCCCTTGTCGGCGTCGAAGCCGTAGGCGCCGCTCTTGGCAAGGATGTTGCGGATCACCACGCCGCCCTCATATCCCGCGTTGGCGGCGATCTGGCGTGCCGGCATCGCCAGGGCGCGGCGAACGATCTCGACGCCCGTGGCCTCGTCGTCGCCGACGGTCTTGACCTTATCGAGGGCGCCCAGGCACCTGAGCAGCGCCACCCCGCCGCCCGGCACGATGCCCTCGTCGATGGCGGCGCGCGTCGCGTGCAGCGCGTCCTCCACGAGGGCCTTCCGTTCCTTCATTTCGACCTCGGTGGCGGCGCCGACGTTGATCTGCGCGACGCCCCCCGAGAGTTTCGCCAGGCGTTCCTGGAGTTTCTCGCGGTCGTAATCGCTGGTGGTAATCTCGATCTCGCGTTTGATCTGCTCGATG
>DATKXP010000512.1:0-6571 GCA_035529015.1 Phycisphaerae bacterium
TCGATGTGCGGCGTCCGGATATCCGGGTTGCCGTAACAGCCGAGCGTCCAGGCGCCCTGGTTGTCGGCCATGATGACGACCAGATTGGGCCGGGGCGCGTCGGGTTCCGCCGCGCGCAATCGGGCTGCACGGCACAGTGCCACAAGCCCTGCCGACGCGAGAAACCGGCGCCGCGAAAGAGCCATGATGTACCTCCCGTCTCACAGCGCCGCATGGTCTATACGACCGACAAGGCGAGTCTGAAGGCCTTGGCATCAGGCTTGGCGAAGCCGATGCCGAAGTGAGGCGCGTCACAGCCTCACAGCCGCACATCGAGAGCCGACAGGGCGAGCAGATCTACCACCCCGCCGTCGGGGACGAGGGCCGTATCCACAGACGCCTCAACAGGCTCCGCTGTGGTCGGCGGAGGCGCCGCCGCGGTCCGGCTCTCTCTCTCCATCTTCAGGCCACTCCTGAAGTCGTCCCTCGAAGCCAGCCCAATTGCCTCCGCCGACAGCGAGAATTGCGGCACGAGCAGGGCCGATATGGCCTCGTGGCTTCTCGCATGCGATGTATCCTCGTTGGTGAGGCGTCGGTCCGCCGGCAACACCGTCTCCGGCAGCAGCATGGCTGGCGCCGCAGAAACCGCTGGGGCAACGGCTCCGCCAGTGCCACCCAGCGCCCCGCTCTGCAGGGCGAAGGCGTTGTCGATCTTGTCGTAGTCGTTGGAGTCCACCATGCCGTCGTAGGTGACGTCGCCGACGCTCCACCGCCAACCCCCGTCGGGCGCCGTGTTGATCGGGTCCAGCGGGTCGTACAGCGCGAAGGTGTTGTCGATCAGGTCGTAGTCGTTCGAGTTCACGATGCCGTCGAAGTCGAGGTCGCCGTAGTAGGTGTACTTGACGAGGACGCTCGTCTCATCCACCGGCACGCCTTCCAGATCGGTCCAGCCGGCCGACCAGCCGATCTTGGGCTCGGGGTCGGCGTTGTCGATGATGCCGACGGCGGTGATGGTCCCAGCCGCCGCGGCGCTGCTGGTGATGCCGGGTCCGTCCCAGTAACCGTCATTGTCCAGGTTCAGCCCGGAGCGGACCCACGCGGCAATCTGGTCGTACGAACTCGGATCGCCCGTATAGTCGACGACCAGATTGCCCTCGCCCACATCGAGTGCTGGCTCGGACCCTAAAGCGAGCGATTCCAGGACAAGTGTCTGGCTGCCGCCAAGTCGCATTGTGCCGCCGTCCATGGTTAGCGACAGGCCGGCGCCATAGTCCTGGCTCCCGTCCAGCACGAGCGTCCCGCCGCCGTCCTTGGTGAGCAGGTTGCCGCCGCCACTGAGAGCGCCCTCCAGCACCAGCGTGTTGTCGCCCTCGATGGTCCAGGTAGAGTCGTCGATCATGGTCACGTTAGGATCGACCGTGTTCGTGCCGGAACCGGCGCTGTCGATGCCGCCGGAGCCGACGGTAAGCGTGTGGCCGGAGCCGCCGATGGCCCAGCCGGCAGTCAGAAAGCTCACGCCAGAAATGCTCTCACCCTGACACAAGGCAGGCTGATGCGTCGCGGCGCTTCGGAAGACGGCGGTCGTCTGCCAGTTGGCGGCAAAGGCTGGAGACCAGTTGTTGGGATCTTCCCAGTGCTCGCTCCCGCCGAGCCAAGTCAATCCCTTCTCCACCCGCACGTCGTCCAGGTAAAGATCGGGTGACTGGGTTATCGAGGTGCTGTGCCGGAACCGCACGTACACATCCCCGTCCAGGGCGATGCCCCCGGCCGACGCGGACCAGGTGCCTGCGAGAACGGCAACGATGCCCGCGCACAAGGATAAGGGCCGATTGCTGCTCACGTGCCTTCCTTATCTGGGGACTCCGCGAAGAACGCATCCAGGTTCGGGCCGCGAATGAAGAAGGGGCCCGCCCTGCCCGCCCCGGGCCGCCGGAAGTGGTGCTCGGGCCGCATCCAGGCAAGCATGTATCCCCACCGCCGGTGGTATGCCATCGCGGGGCGGTTATCATCGACCGGCGTTGGCGCGAGAGCCGTCCGCAGCCATTCTGCCGTGCCACGCCCGCGGTACATCACCACGCCCGGGCCCGATTGCGAAAGATGTCCGAAGGCTTCTCTTGACGCCTTGCTCAGAAGCGGTCGCGGAGGGCTCAGGAAGGCGGCCAGGAGCAACCGGCCTGCCGGCTGCATGGCGCATAGAGTCACTTGGCCGCAGCACACCTCAGCGACCTTTGCCGGTTCGGACCACTCGACCAGGTCGTTGCTCGCCATATGCCACACGTGGGTAAGCGGCTCGCCCTCATCGAACGTGGTACCGTTTTCTCTCGTGAGCCGCTGGATACGCCCCGACGTGAAGAAGATCACATACCGGCCGTCGGCTTCTTGCATGACACGGACGTCGTCGATGTCTGAGCGGGGCAGGCGGAGAGAGATTTCCGCGGATCGTTGCCAGTCGTAGGCATCGCGGCTGCTCCAGACCTGTATCGTGGGGCGGGATTGGCGCCAGGCTAATTTGACGAGCACAAACCGCCCACGGTCGTCCTGCAGGATGCCGTACTCGCGGAGCAGGGCTTCATCGGCGATTGCCGCAGGCGCGCTCCAATGCACGAAGTCCCGTGAGAACGACACATAGGGCCGCATTCTGTGCTGCCCGCCGCGGTCGGATGCGAAGACCAGCAGAAAGCGCCCGGACTCGTCGCGCAGTACCTTCGCATCTCGTTCCGTCCAAGCGCTTGAGACCGGCAAGGCGATCTTGCGGGGCAGTGAGAAAGCGTCGCCATCCGTGCTGACCGAGCACCAGATGTCTTGCCCGTAACACCACACGACTCGAACGGCTTCGTTGTCGGCTTGGATGCTGGGAACGTCGGGGTAGTAATCGTAGCCCCACGTCCGGTAACCGGGGTACGTCCGGCCAAGAAGGACGCCAGAGGTCCACGACGACCAGGGCGTTCCATTCCGCCACGGCAGCCGTCCGACGATCCGGGTGGCACTTGACTCGCGCACGGTCACCTCGGCGGTGGTCTCGCCGTACGGAGAGTCTGCCTCGGCAGGATAGAAGCGGAGCGTGTGACGGCCGGCCTCAAGAGGACCGATAAGGCCCGGTCCCTCCCGTCCCATCCGGCCATCCACGTCCACGCGAAAGGCGGCCGTGTTCGAGCATGCGGCGTCAACGGCACCGGGCGAGTCCACGCCGTCGAATTGTGCCGTTACGCGAACGCCACGAAGCAAATCCAACGGTTCCGTGAACTGGTGCTCGGCCGTCAGCACACACCCGAGTTGTAGAACGCCGGTGACCGGGAGGTGGTCCATAGGCAGGCCCTCCGCCCGGGCCTGGACAACAGGACAACTGCGCTTCGCGATGTCGTCGCGGTAGTCGAGCATACCTGTGACCTCGATGGTGCCGTTGTCGGCTTTGGTCTGGGGAAAGAGGCGCAGGGCCCTGAACACCTTGCCGGGGGGCGCGATGACGATGAACTCTTGACGACGCTGCGAGCGTGTCAGCCCCCACCCAGGTGAGATCCATGCCCCCCGGCTCGCCTCCGTCGAGAGCGCCTGCCGCTGTCCCTCCTCAAAAAAAACCGCATAGGAAGGCACGGCGGAGATGTGGCCCAGCCACCGCAACTCCTCGCGTGAGAACATCCTGCCGGTCAGCGCGTTGTAAGCGCGCAGGCTCGACAGGAACTCGCCCTGGTCCCACATGGCGACCGTGTGGGAAGGCATCGACCGCAAGACCACCTCTTTGTGCCGGCCCGCGGCGTTCAGAACACGGGACGTCTTGCCGTGCGCCCAGACGCGGCATTGATCGTGGATCGTGTCCGCGCGCCCGAACCCGCGGACGGATTGGTTGGGATAGCGCCCGGCGAAATCGGCATACAGCGCCAACAGCGCCTCTGCGGGCGTCTCCGGTTTTTCGTACGTGTGCACGTACTCCCGGATGGCGTCGCCCAGGCGCGGGTGGGCTGTGTCGAGGTACACGAATCTCTCGATCGCCCGCCGCGCGTGTTCGTAGCGACTGAGAAAATAGTACATCTTGCCGACCCAGTACTGGGCCTCGACGTAGTCCGGGTCGGTGTGCGACGCCCGGCGGAACTTCAGCCACGCCTCGGCGTAGCGGCCCTGGTCGTAGAGGTCCATGCCCTCGTAGAGCGCCTTGGCGGCCGGCAGGCTGCGCGTCCAGACAGGCAGTTGCTCAAGGATCTGGGCGGGCGGCTTCTTCGAGAACCACGCGAGCAACTCCGCCGACAAGACCCGCTGGAGTCTCAGCACGTCACCGACCTTGCCGGATACGACCTTGCGAGCCACTTCCCGGCGTCCTCTAACCTCGACCACTTGGCCGACGATTTCGATCTGCTCGCCGGTCACACGGTAGACGCCCGTCACGAGGGAGTCGATGCGCAGCCGCCGCTGGATCTGCGTGACGCTCTCCGGGTCCGAGGTGGCCATCTCGGGCACCCAGGCCATCTGCTGGGCGAGCGCCTGCATCTCGTCGCGGGCGACGACGGCCAGGTTCCTATCCTGGACGAAGTCGGTGGCGATGCGGTCCGACAGCCCCTTCTCCAGCCATCGCCAGTCGGGCGTCTCGGTCTTCATCTGGAAGTTGAAGACGGCCACGTTGGTAGCGGCTTGTGCAGGTGCTGACGGCCACCCCAGAGAGCAGGCCAGTATGCCCGGGATCAGCCATGCCGCCGCCTGCCGCGATGTGCGCGCCATCCGTTCCACCTTGCCAAGGGAGCCGACTTAGCGAACCGTGACTCTCACCGGTTTGACCTCGATGGGGAACGTGTCAGGGGGGAACTCGACCGTGGCCGTGTAGGTGCCCCTGAATCCAGGTGGGATCTTCCAGCCCCGGTCGCCGGCTTCGTACCGCGACGCCTCGAAGGTCATCGCCTGTTGGCCGGACTGCGCGGCCAGGGCGATCTTGACCCTCACGTTGGACGAAGGCTCCCCGTCGCGGAAACGCGGGACGTACACGCCTCGTCCGCCGGCGTCGTTGAGGTCGATGCTGAAGTGAAGCGATCCTTCCTTCTGCGTAACCGTCATGGTGCCGCGCAGCGGCGACCCCAGCCGGATGGGCGTGGTCGTCCCGGCTTTCAGATCGAACGTGGGGAGGTCCACACGGGAGATTACCCGGTCGGAGATCAGCAGGCTGGCGGAGTAGTGGCTCGGCGTGGGCGAGACGTACTCCCAGTAGGTTTCAAGCCGGTACCGTCCCGCGGGAATCGGCACCGGCCCCTCGCCGCCGTGCACGTTCAGCAGGACGTCATCGCCGATGAGAGTCAGCTGCCAGAAGGGATGGTCGAGCCGGATGTGGGCCATCGGTCCCTCGTACGGTTCAGCGGTCACGTGACAGCCGTCGGCGGAGACCCGGACGTCCCACCACCGCCGATCGACCAGGACAAGTTGCCCGTACTGGGCCTGGGGCATGCGCACCCTATTGATGCGCCACCGGCGGCCGTCGTACCGGATGGGCTCGCCGGTAACGTTCGTGAACCACTGGACGCTGTCGGCGTCTTGGTGGACGTCAACGCAGAACCCGTCGCCCCAGGCATCCTTGGCAAGGTGCTCGCCTTCCCGTCGAGGACGGGCGGGATCGCAGACGCTCAGGTTGCCCGAGTAGTCATAGAAGCGGACCTTGTAGGTCCTGTCGCCGAAACGACACTCGCCCACCGCACACGTAGAGAGCCTGTAACCCAACTCGGTGGCCGAGCCCAGGGCGGCCCCCTCTTTGTAATCGATGATAACGCCGGCAGCCATTTTCCGCTCGCCGACGGTCATCGCGGGGAAGTCGGCCACAAACTCGTACACGAACTTCTTCTGCCCCGACCTATCCGAACGGGGAGCGAAATAGATCCGAGGAATCTGAAGGGCGCTGCGGAAATCCCCCTTTCCGGTCAGGTCGAGGCGGACGATGTCGTACTGTTGGGCATCGGGCTGCTCGGCGTCCAAGGCGAGGGCCATCTTCCGGCCGCCCACATCCACGGTGACCACCCGAGCCTTGGGATGGACTGTGCCGCAGCCCGGCCGCGCCGGCCGGAAGTGTTGGCTGCCCTCCAGCGACGAGCGCTTTCCACAGAATGCGTACACATACGTGAGCGTTCCAACGGGTGCCTTCGAAGCGGAGGGGGGCTTCCACCAATCCTTGATCGCCTGGAAGGGCTTCCCAATCGCCTTGTGGCCGAGGCTGATCGTGGGTGCGATCTTGTCTGCGAGCTCTTCTTTCTTCGCGGGCACCTCCTTCTCTTTTCGGTAGGCAAGCGGCGGCAACGGATTGCGGTACTGCCGGAGTGGGTCCAGGTCCGGGCCGCGCAGCAGGTACGGTCCGCAGCGCTCACGCGGCCACAACCCGTGGTTCCCCTCACTGAGGGCGGCCATGAGATAACCCCATCGGGGGTGGTACGCGGCAGAGACCGATCCAGGCAGGAGGCCCCACGCCCGGCTCGTCACTCGCCACTCGCCGTTCTCGCCGGGCTCACACAATCCAACGCCCCACCTGTCAACGAGACCGAATCCCAGCAACAGTGGTCCCGACTTGTCTTCGAAGGCGAACAGGCTGGTGCTGGGGAACTCGCCATCGAGTCCGAACTTGCCCAGCAGC
>DATKXP010000513.1:0-2971 GCA_035529015.1 Phycisphaerae bacterium
TCGCTTCCGGTAAGCGAAGGAGAGGCGACATGTTTCACCCAGACGCCCGTCTGCGCCGTACCGTATCCGTGATGCTTCTCACGGCAGCCGCCTGCTTTGCAGCCACCGCTTGCCGCGCGGGCGCGGCGCCCGACGCGGCGGTCGTCCTGAAGGAAATGGCCGGTCCGCGCGGCGTGTGCGCCCTGGTGGGCGACACCGAGTGCAGACTGGCCCTCGACCTCGCCCGCGCAAGCGAACTTGTGATCTACGTCCAGTTGGCCAACGCCGAGGACGTCGAAGCCGCCTGCCGCGCCGCCGACGCCGCCGGCCTGTACGGCACCCGTATCTTCGTGGCCAAGGGAGGCCCCGAGACAATTCACCTGGCGGACAACGTGGCCGACGCGGTGGTGGCCGTCGGTGCCGCCCCGTCAAAAGCCGAGGCGCTGCGCGTCCTCCGGCCCGACGGCAAGGCGCTGGTTGGCGGAGCGGCCATCACGAAGCCCTGGCCCGACGGCGTGGACGACTGGTCGCATCATTACCACGGCCCCGACAACAACTCGCAGACGAAGGATCAACTCGCCCGGGCGCCATACCTGACCCAGTTCATCGCCGAACCGCGTTACGCGCCTGCGCCGCAGGCAGCGGTGTCGTCGGGCGGACGCCTCTTCATGGCCTTCGGAAACGTCGCCTGGCACGAGCGCGAGGAACCGTGGATGAACACGCTCATCGCCGTCAACGGTTTCAACGGCACGATGCTGTGGAAGCGGCCGCTCCGCCAGGGCCACATGGTGGACCGGCCCACCATGATCGCGACGCCCGAAACGCTGTACCTCGGCGGCGCCACGTCGTGCCAACTCCTCGACGCGGTCACGGGCAAGGTGACCGGCGAGATCACGGTCCCCCAAAACCTGACCGACGGGCCGTTCTGGAAATGGATGGCCCTCGAGGGCGGTGTCCTCTACGCCCTCGTCGGCGAGACCGAGAAGCCCGACGCCGACGCCACGTGGCGCCGGCGCGCCCACGGATGGCCGTGGGGCGGCATCTCGCAGGGCTACAACGCCGCCGAGTACGAGTGGGGCTTCGCCCCGACGCTCTTCGCCATCGACCCCAGGACGAAGAAGGTCCTGTGGCACCACCGCGAGCAGCGGCCGATCGACAGCCGCGGCATCTCGATGAAGAGCGGCCGCATCTTCATCTGCCGCTTCGGCGAGTACCTGGCGTGCCTCGACTCCGAGACCGGCAAGGAGGTCTGGCGGCGGACGGCCGACAAAGACGCCGAACTGTTCGAGGCCGTCGGCCCCTATCGCCCCGGACACGGCTACGTCGGCGGGTGGAAGAGCACGGTGTACCTCAAGTGCACCGACAAGGCCCTGTATTTCCTCGGCCCGCAGGTCAACTGGCTTACCGCCGTCTCGGCCGCAGACGGCAAGTTCCTGTGGAAGTACCCGGCCAAGGACCTCCACATCGTCATCCGCGACGAGGGTCTCTACACCATCGGGCCGCAGAAAAGCCAGAACATGACGCACAAACTCGATCCGCTCACCGGCAGCGTCCTGGCATCGTACGACCTGCACCGCCGCGCGTGCACCCGCTCGGTTGGCACGCCCGACGGCATCATCTTCCGCACCCAGGGAGGCACCCAGCGGCTCGACCTGGCGTCCGGCAAGCCGCAGTACATCTCGACGATGCGGCCGTCGTGCCACGTCGGCGTGGTCGTCGCCGGAGGGCACCTGTACTGGGTGCCGTGGGTGTGCGACTGCAACCTCCAGATGTTCGGCGTCATCTGCTGCGGGCCGGCCGGCGACTTCGCGTTCGACGCGAAGGCCACCGAAGCCGGCCGTCTTGAAGCCGCCGGCGCCGCCAAGGTGGCCGCCCTCGACGTGGCCGCCGACGACTGGCCCACACACCGCGCGGGTGCCGCACGCGAGGCCAGATCAAACGCTGCCGTCCCCGAGAAGGTCAGCCGCCTGTGGGAGTACAAGCCAAAGGCCGCCTATGATCCGACCGCTCCCGTCGCGGCCGGCGGGATGGTCTTCGTCAGCGGGTCTGACGGCATCGTCCATGCCTTCGACGCCGCCAACGGCAACCCGAAATGGACCGCCTACACCGGCGGCGCCGTCCGGTATCCCCCCACGATTGCCGACGGCCGGGCGTACGTCGGTTCAGGCGACGGATGGGCGTACTGCTTTGAGGCCGCCACCGGCCGGCCCCTCTGGCGATTCCGCGCGGCGCCGCAGGAACGGCGCATCCCGGTGTACGGAACGCTCTCGTCAACATGGCCGGTGTCGAGCGGCGTCCTCGTCCACGACGGCGTGGCGTACCTGGCGGCGGGAATCAACAACTACGACGGCACACACCTCTACGCCCTCGACGCCGCCACCGGCAAGATCAGGTGGCAGAACAACTCGAGCGGCCACCTCGATGCCTTCTCGCACCGCGGCGTCGCGGCCCAGGGCGACATGCTGCTGCACGCGGGCAGGCTGTACCTGGCGGGCGGCAACGCCGTCTCCCCGGCCACCTACGACGCCGCCGATGGCAAGTGCCTCAATCCGCCGCCCACGGGGTGGATGTCTCCTGCCCCGCGCGGCCGGGAACTCGCCCTCGACAAAGGGCAGGTCCGGGTAAGCGGCCAGGCCCTCTACTCAAACGACGCCAACCCGGTCTTCGACAACCCCGTCAAATGGGCCGATGCCGTCATCCAGGCGAAAAACGCCCGCCTCTCATGCGAGCAGCGCGGCACCGACGCCGCGCCCGCCTGGGCCCTCGTCGCCGCCGCCGCCAGCGGCAAGGAACTCTGGACCCAGCCCCTGCCCGCCGAGACCGTACGATGGGGAATCGCCGTAGACCGTGAAGGGCGCGTCGTGGCAACCCTCCGCGACGGGCGAGTCGTCTGCTACGGGGCAGGCGGCTGAGACGCCCTGCCCCGGCTCGGGCCAGCGGCGGCGGAAAGCGGGGTGCCACGCTTTTGCTCGCAAAAGCGTGCGCCGGTTTG
>DATKXP010000514.1:0-7513 GCA_035529015.1 Phycisphaerae bacterium
TGCTGACCCTGCCACTTCTTCAGGACGCCTTCGGCGTCGCGGCGCGCGCGGGCGTCTTTGGTCAGCGTCAGGGCCTTCTCCATGGCGGGGCCCACGTCGTCGGGCAGTTTGCCGCCCAGGTTCCGGGCGATCTGCACGGCGGCGCTGACGGCCTCGCGCTGGCACTTGGGTTCGTCCATCAGGGGTGCGGCCATCTGGAACGCCTCGATCGACCGCAGGTCGCGCAGCGCGCCGAGCACCAGCCGCTTCTCGTCCGGCCGCTTGCAGGCGGCCATGGCGGCCTTGCACATCTCGAGTTTCTGGTTGTCGGGCCGGCCTTGCTGGCGAGCCAGGTTCATGTACCCGCGAAGCGCCAGGACCTGGTGCGATGTCTTCGCGTCGGTCCGGGCGATGGCGATCATGTCGTCAAGGGCGGCGTCGTCGGGCCACTCCGAGACGACGCGCACGGCGGCCTCGCGGACTTTCTCGTCGGCGTCCTTGAGCGCGGCCCGGACGGGAAGAATCGCCTTCTCGCCGCCGACCTTCCCGAGCGCCGGGAGCAGCGCAGCCTTGACCTCGCCGCTCGCCCCGGCCATCCCTTGGGTGATCACGGTGGCGACGGCATCCTTGTTGGGATCCCGGCCGCAGATGGCCTCCAGGGCCTTCTGCGCGGCCTCGCGGTCGCTGGCCTGCTTCGGACTCTTGACGACGCCCACCAGCATGGGCACGCACTGGCAGTTGCCCACACTCTCCAGGCCCTGGATGGCGGCGGTGCGGATCGATGCGTCGGCGTCGGCGGCAAGTTGGCGGAAGGTCCCCGCGGCGGCAGTGGCCTTGCGGGCGGCCAGGGCGCCGATGATCTCGATCTTCACGGGCACCGCCGCCGACCGCAGGGCGCCGAGCATCGACTGGTCCACGTCTTTGCCCTTGAGCGTTGCCAGGCTCGTTCGGGCCGCGCTCTGGACGCTCCCCTCGCTCGCCGCCGCCGTCTGGGCCAGGAACATGGCGTCGCCCGGCTCGCCGACGCCGGCCAGGGCCCCAAGGGCCGCCACGCGGACGGCTTCATCCTGATGCTTCGCGGCGGCCATGACGGCCGGCTTCGCGGCCGTATCGCCGCGGGCGCCGAGCAGGCCCAGCAGCGTCACCTGCGTCGCCGCGTCGAGTTTCCCAAGCAGGGCCGCAAACGCCTTGGTCGCGCTCGGGCCGGGTATCTCGTTGACGAACGAGAGGGCGAGTCTCCGCATCGTCGCGTCCGGGCCCGTCAGGACCTGCGTCAGGGTCGGGATCGCCTTCTCGCCCTGGGCCATGCACAGGCCCCGCAGCGCCGCCACGCGCATGCGCGGCGGATCGTCCCGGTTCTGGTAGACCGCGTTGTAGATGGCGGCGGCATCGGTGGTCTTGCCTGCGGCGACCATGCTGTCGGCACACAGCAGGTACGAATCGAGGACGACCACCCTGACGTCGGCATCGACCTTCCCGCGTGAGGCCATGAGGGCGTTGGCGGCATCGAGACCGCCGATCTTCCCGAGACCGGCGGCGGCAGCCATGGCCACGGCCTTGTCGGTGTCGGCCAGCAGTTTGCCGATGGCCGGCACGGAGGCGGCGTCCTTGCGCTGGGCCAACGCATTGATGAGGGCCACGCGCCACTCGCTCGTCGTCGCCTGCGGCAGGGCAGTGCGAAGGGCGCTCACGGCCTCCTCCCCTGGGATCTCCTGGAGCGTGCGCCGGGCGCACTCGCGGACGCGCAGACTCTTGTCGGTCAGCATCGCCGCGACCGCCGGGACGCTTTCCGCCCGGCCGATGTACTGGAGTTGCCGCAGCAGCCACACCCGCGCCTCCTCGGGCGTGTCGGCGCCGAGTTTCGGCAGGATCACGGCGCACATGGCGGCGCGTTCGGCCTCGGCGCCCGGCCGCCCGGCCGCCAGGCACATCAGGTTGAACGTGTCCTGGGACGCCTTGCGCTTGCCGAGGTCGTCGCTCGACATGTCGGGCAGCAGACCGTCGAGTTCCTTCGCGAAGTCGGCCTTGATCTCGGCGGCCGACGCGGCGACCGCGGCCGGCGGTCTTGCGGCGACCGCGCCTAGGGCGAGAAGCGCTGCAAGGCACAGCAGGGCAGTGGACCTCATGCGGGTTCTCCTTTCATCGGGCCGGGTCGGGTTAGCCGGCTCGCGCATCCGTCGCGTGCAGCACAGCCCGGTCTCCCCGAATGTCATGCAGTCAAACCGTTCGGAAGCGTCCGGGTTCCGCACTTCCCGCGAGCGGTCAAGGGCGTTGCTCGGCCGGAGCGGCATTGTAGCCCCTCGCCCAACAGGTGCCACGGTTTTAACGGTTGCCTCTGGCACAGGGCGAGTCGAGGGATTATTATTACAATGAGTCGTGGCAGGTGGTGGAGGAACGCAAGGACGGCGCGGAGATAAGTTGTGTGTCACCCGAACTGCTCAGGGAGTAGCGTGCGGCAGCGTCTGACTCGGCGCGAGTTGGACACCTGAGCGCAGCGCATATATTGATGGCGAGGGGGCAAGGACGATGAAGAGGCTTGAACGGCAAAGGAGGAAGGCAGTGGAAAACACGCAGGGCGCGGCAATCATCCGACGCCTGGCAGTGGCCGTGGCGTGCGTGTGTCTGTTCGGGGCGATCACCGCAACAGCATGGGGAACGGAGACGGACGATGCCGTCGAGGCGGCAATATCGAAGGTCGCTGTGGAGGAACGCGGACCCGCGCTTTTGATGCCTCGGGCTTGCCAAGACGCCGACAGCGTTGTTGCAGGATTCAGTCCCGCACGGGTTGGTGAGGTGGCTGTCCGTCTCTACCGCAGCTCCAGCGATCCCGCGATGCGTCGGAAGGCCGTTGCCGTTCTGTCCGCGCTAGCGTTCGGTGTCACAGGGCCCGAACTCCCGCCCTCTGCTGTTGAGGTGGCTCGTGATGCCCTCGGCCAGCAGGATGCCTGGATGGTCTTCGATGCTGCGCGCGTTCTCATCTTGCTGGGAACGGCCCAGGACTTCAAGTGCGTGGCCGAGAGGATGGGATCTTACGCCGATGGCGTCAAGAAGTCTGGTCTGCTAGGCTTTGTGTGTGTACGCGCAGGCGAGTATCCGCACAGACGTATGATCTTGAACGCCCTGGTCGCGGAGGTGTCACGGCCGAGACCGTCTAGCGACCCGCCTGCCGTCCAGGTTTGGAAGAGGCGGATTCGATGGGTGCTGAATGCCGCGACTACGGTTGCGCAGACAGGGAAGATGCCGCCAGTCGTCGCCGACAGGGTGATCAGCATCTTCAGGAAGAACCCCGACTTGGCAGATGAAGGCATCAGCTACCTTGTGGCAGCCCATGCCGAACACGCCGTGTCTCAACTCGCTGGCCTCTTGGACGAGCAGCGGCCCTCGCGCGAGGTGGCGCCAGTCCTTGCCTGTCTCGTCGTCCTGGATTCCCAGAATCCGGCGTGGCGTTCACGCCTCATCAAGCTCGCGGTGAGCTGTATTCCCAGCCATCCCCAGAGCAGAGACCTTTACCATGTTCTCCATTGGTCACGGTTTGCTGCCGCGCATCTGCACGATGTGAGTCTGGATGAGGACGTCTGGGCGGTGTGTCAGAACCTCAGCCTTGAGGATCGGGGAGACTTCATCCAGTGCATCATGGGCCGATCAAACGGCGAGTCCGGACAGTTGATCGTGCGCTTCCTAGCAAAGCGAACAGATGAAGAACTTCGCCACGTGCTTCTACGGGACAGGAGGATGCCGCTCACCCTGGCCTTCGACTTGAGGGACTTTGCCCTGGACCGTGCTCGGCGCGGCAAAATGACCGATGAGGAGAAGGCAGCGAGGGATCGGCTTCTGCGTCTGGCCATGGAAGCTTCCCGCAGGCCGGGAGACGCAGAAAACTCGGCGTTCCCGTAGTGCATAATGGCGCACGAGCCCTTCTCTAACGCTTTGCTTATTCGGCGCGAGAACGAGCGAGTGCGGCGCACATGCAATCTGCAATGGCTCGGCTGGGCAGGCGCAAACTCGAACCAGCGGTCTATTGGCCGAATGCCAGTGGCTGGACGTGTGCATGCTGCAGAATCGCTGAACCATCGCGCGCGGCAGCGGTACGCTGGAGCCGGGGGGAGTGTCAGGCTGCGGGAGGGGACTCTGTGGGTAAGCTCGTGGGGATTGCGTTTCTGCTGGCTCTTTGGCCTGCGTCTTTGCTCGCGCAGAGCGTAGCCTGGCATTGGGAGGATGTTGGTTCTCCGACGCCCAAGGCTGTGAAACTCCAACACGCCGCCACAGTTGACGGGGCTCGGTTCCTGCATTCGGCTCCCCCCTCCGACGACAAAGTGAAGGCTATTGCCCAGATGCACAATGGGGCAATGGTCTTCGGTGCTCGTAGTGGTCTCTACATTCTCAAAGAACGTGTTTTGGAGAGATTCATGGGGACGCGCTATGCCCGAGGCGGCGATAGGCACCTCGCGGGCAACAGCCCGCTTTCGCCGGGCGGTGTACAGGCACTTGCGGTGGGCGAAGACGGAGCGCTTTGGGTGGGAACAGGCTCAGGTCTGTTTCGGATAAGCGGTGGCAAGTGGACCTTGCTGAAGGCTCGAAGTCCGGTACCCACGGGCGGCAGTTCCTTCCTGGGCTTGGCCCGCGAGTTGAGCGATATCCAGGAGTTGCTTTTGAGAAGCGACGGCAAGATCATTGCAGGCTCTCGGTGTGCAGGCGTCACGCTTATCGACCCTGCGCTGCGCACCGCCAGAACCGTCTTCCACAACGAGGATGAGAACAACTGGGTCGAAGGCATCGCAGAAGACAGGAGCCGCGTCCTCTGGGTAGGCGTCAAGGGGCTGGGGGTCTTGCGCTACGATGGCCAAGTCACGAATCTGTACAAGCACGAGCCCTGGATTCCAGGGGCGGACATCCGTGCTATCTGCGTTGATCGCAGCGGCGCGTTGTGGGTCGCAAGCCACCAAGGGCTTGGCGTCAGGTCTGCCGCTGGCACATCGCGGGTCTTCACCACACCATTTCCTCTTCCTGACAACAACGTATGGAATCTCTGCGTTCGCCGCAACGGCCAAGTTTGGGCCAATACCAGCATGGGGCTCGTGGTGTTCGATGGCCAGGAGTGGTTCTGTGCCAAGGCGGACGGACTGCCTCGTTGTTGCTGCGGGGGGCCACTGTTTGAGGCTGCAGACGGCTCGTTCTGGGTCGGTGGCCATCCCGGTGTGGTGCGCAACCCGACGTTTTCTATGACCAAGTTGCAGCCTCAGCGTGATGGGGTGCAGCGGGAGCGGGTGCCGAGAGACCCTTGAGCAACTCTGTGCCAGGCTAGACGCAAATCCACCAGCGCGCATCTGTGGTGGGACTTGGCCCAAACGGCATCGCGCCGGTACATTTCGGCCTTGACAACGAACAAAGTTGTGCTATACTCCTCGATATGAGGGACCTGCCCGTTGCGGCTTCGGGAGTGGCCGCAGCGATCGACAACTCACGGTGACTCCTGCTGCCTTGGGGGAGGGGGAAGCATGCGAGTGCCCGCCCGCGCCGTCGAGAGCCCCTTGTAGCCGACCGCCCTCCACATGCTGTGCTTTGCGCCTGCGGTATGCCTCACGTGTGTTTGCCCGCCGCGTCCGGCACCGTTTTCGCCGGCGCAGCGATGCCCTGTTGAGCCCCCGCCGGCACGAACCGCCCCGCGTTTAGCCGTCGCCGCCACGGCCCGCGCCGTGTTTAGCCGTCGCCGGTACGGCGACGAGAATGGCCGTCCGCGCCCCAACGACAACGACCGTCGGCGTGCCGCCGACGGCTAAACGAGCCGACGCTTCGCCTTGCACGAAGATTCTGTTGAATTCGACCCGTTGGCGGCGCATCATCACGCCCTGCCCACAAAAAACGGAGGCGACATGAGCGACTCGAAGCCCAACCGGCCGCAGCCTGGGACCGGCGGAACGGACCTGGAGCACGGGCTCCCCATGTTCTCGGCGGGCGACCCCGAGGCGCTGGCCCAGGAAAAGGCCGACCTGGCCGAACTGGCCGCCAAGCCGATGCTCACGCGCTGGCGTGGCTACGCCCGAAAGACAGGCCCCGGGTGGCTGCAGAGCGCCATGACCCTCGGCGGCGGCAGTGCGGCCTCGTCGCTGACGATCGGGGCCCTGTACGGCTACAAACTCCTGTGGGTCCAGCCGATCGCGATGATCCTGGGGATCATCATGCTGTCGGCCATGTCGCATCAGACGCTCTCGACCGGGGCCCGCCCGTTCGGGGCGATGAAGAAGTTCGTGCATCCGGCCGCTGCCTGGGCATGGGCGCTGGCCACGCTGGCGGTGACGCTCATCTGGCACTTCCCGCAATACGCCCTGGCCGCCGGCATGACCGAGGACATGATCATCGTGGCCACCGGTTGGCGGGCGGCAGGCACATCCCACACGCTCTTGATGCTCGGCATCGGCGTGGTGATCCTCGCGATCTCGACCGTCGTGACGTGGAGTTACGGCAGCGGGTGGCGCGGCATCCGCCTGTACGAGCGGGCGTTGAAACTGATGGTCTGGATCATCGTGGCCTCCTTCGCCATCGTCGTCGTGCGGGCCGCCGTGACCGGGAACATCGAATGGGGGAAACTGGTCAAGGGCTGCCTGCCGATCTACATCCCGACCGATACCGCCGGCGTCGGGGCGGTCCTGGGGGCGTTCGGTGCGGCCGTCGGCATCAACATGACCTTCCTGTACGGGTACTCGCTGCTGGCGCGCGGGTGGGGGAAGGAGCATCGGGGCCTCGCACGTTTTGACCTGATAAGCGGCATGCTCATCCCGTTCGTGCTGGCAACCGGACTGATGGCGGTGGCGGCGGCCGTCACGATCCATGGGACGGAGGGCCTCGGCAACCGACTCTCGCCCGTTGCGGCGGCGAAGATGATTGCCGAGGCGGGCGTCGGCGAGACCGTCGGACACTTCATCTTCGGCCTGGGGATCCTGGGCATGGTCCTGAGTTCCGTGACGACCCACATGATTGTGGCCGGGTTTGCGGCGTGCGAGATCTTCAAGATCGAACCGAAGGGCTGGAAGTATAAACTCTCGTGCATGATCCCAGCCGTCGGCATGCTGGGCGTTGTCCTGTGGCAGTACATGGGGTTCTGGGTGGCGGTGTGGACGAGCGCCATCTGCGGCCTGATGCTGCCGATTGCCTACATCGCCTTCTTCGTCATGCAGAACCGGCGCGCGTACCTGGGCGCCGACACGCCGACCGGCGGCCGGCGCTGGGCCTGGAACCTGGGGATGGGCGTTGCGATCCTTGCGACACTGGCGTACCTCGTCTACGCCGCCCAGGGCCAGTACTACGAGGGCATCCAGAAGTTCTTCAACTCGCTGACGGGGAGTTGAGCGGGCCGACTCGGCCAGCGTAACATCTTCGCGAGGCGGGTCTCCGTACCCGCCGCGCTCTTCTCTTGTCTGGTACAGCCGCCGGCACGTTACTCCGCCGCCGGCTTGGCGTCGTTCTGAACCGCCCACAGGTACCGCTGCGACGCGACAAACAGCGTGCCGTTCGCCGCCACCGGCGTGCCGTACGACGG
>DATKXP010000515.1:0-11667 GCA_035529015.1 Phycisphaerae bacterium
GGGTTCATGATGCGCGTGTAGATGTTGCCGAACTCTTCCAGTGCGAACAGGCGCGCGGCGTGGGCCGTGTCCTGGAAGACGTAACTGGTGGTCTGGTAGATGGGCACGGCGCGTGCGCCGGTCTCTGAGTCGGGCGAGTGCCCGGCGTGGAGTGCCCGTGTGTCGAATCCGTCGAAGGTCGGTTCCGTCATGTGAGGTCCTTTCGCGTGTGCCGGCCCCCCGCAGATGCGGGTTGCTCGCAGGGCTCGCGTTCAGTTCGTTGACCCGTCATGTGCCCCGCCGCTCCCGCGGCGGGCTCGATGGCGGGCTCGGCGACGGGCTCGGCGGCGGGCTCGGCGGCGGGCTCGGCGGCGGGCTTGGCGGCGGGCTCGATCCTGCCAACGAACCCCGGAAGCAAAAAAACCTCTTCCGATAAGAAGAGGTTTGCTCCGGGAAAGCGCCGGCTCTCTCCTCATCTTTCCCCAACGCGGGGGGGAGTTAGCACCAGCAGTCGCCGTGGCGACTCGGTTGCTGTGGCGTCATCGGGCCCGTCCCTCAGCCACTCTGGATAAGGCTGCACTTATTCAGTTGTCACGCAGAATGATAGTGGGATTGCGCGCCAAGTCAAGCGACAAAATCGGCCAAGAGGCTGGTTCAGATTTCCTCTCCCCTGGCGGGAGAGGGTAGGGTGAGGGGGAATAAGCGGGCTTATTCAGGGCTTGTCACCCTCACCCCATCCCTCTCCCATCAAGGGAGAGGGAGTTATGAAACAGCCACTACGTTCGTAGCGATGGCGGTTTGGGTTTCGGCTCGACGGGGGGGGGCGGGGGCTGGCGGACCTCATCGCGGAGTTTATCGAGTTCGTCCTTCAGCAGCGCCACCTCCTGCGACAGGCCCTTCTCGCGCTCCGAGTGCCTCGAAATCACCACCGAGTAGTGCAGCATGATGGCCACCAGGAACACGAACACGATGAGCAGCATCAGCACAACGTGATCGAGGTTCAGCCACGTCGCCACATCGAAGAGCGCGCCCGAGAACAGCACGAACAGCAGGGTCACGATGCTCGTTGCGACCCAGAGCACGGCATACTCTTCGCGGAGCCGGCGCCGGCGGATCAGGTTCAGCGTCAGGCCCAGGAGCCCCAGCCCCAGAACCAGGAGCACGATCCGTTGTGTCCACATCATGAGGCCACCTCCCCTTCGAGTCGGACCGGGGCCTTTACCATATCCATTAGAACGGCCAGAATGACCTTGCTCATGTAGTGAAATCCCGCCCAGAGGCCGATCGACGTCTGCCCCCCCCGCCGGCGGCGCATCGTTGCCGCCACTTCACGAACCCGAAGCCCCTGCCGCACGAGCAGCACCAGCGACTCCGGCTCCGGATAATCCTGTGGATACTCGGTGGCGAACAGGCGGATCGCCCGTCGCCCCGCCACCCGGAAACCCGACGTCGGGTCCGTAATCCGTTGGCCCAGCACCGACGAGATCGTTGCGGCCAGCACCTTGATCCCCAACAGCCGCAGACCGTACGCCGTCATACCGCGCGGCTGCAGGAACCGCGACCCGACGACCAGGTCGGCCTGGTCCTCCAACACCGGCCGCGCCACCTCGGCCAGCAGGCTCGCCCGGTGCTGGCCGTCGCCGTCGAACTGGAACGCCAGGTCGTACCCGTTGTCCCAGGCGTACCGGTAGCCCGTCTGGACGGCCCCGCCGATGCCGAGGTTAACCGGCAGGTCGAGGACGTGGACCCCTGCGGCGCGGGCCTCGTCGGCCGTGGCATCGTCGGACCCGTCGTTGACGACCACCGTATCGGCCCAGGGCGCGTGCCGCTTCAGGTCGCGGATGACCCGCGCGATGGCCTCGCCCTCGTTGAACGCCGGGACGACGACGAGCGCGCGGCGTCCGCCCAGGTCAAAGGACGGCTCCGGCGGCGTCTGGTTGGGGCGGTCTGCCACGCGTCACCCACTCCTCAGGTCTCCGTTCGCGGGCACTATCATAGCCTCCGCCGGGCGCCGCCACAAGGGTTGACCGCCTGCACGGAGCCTGTTGCACGAACCGCGCGGCGGCCTTCCCAGGCCGCCGCAACCGGAAATACGAAATCGAATCCGTCTTCGCCGACTTGCTCCGCCCCCCGGCGTAAGGTACACTTAGGCCGCGAAACGGGGTCGCGCAAGGGCTGCGCGCCCCAGGTGCACGCTGCGGGCAACGGATCGGAAACCGTGAGTCATCCCGGTCGGCCGAAGGCAACCGCGTTACACGATCGGCTCAGGCAATGTATCCTTGCCCGCATGCCGCACGCCTTCCTCAACAAGCGGAACGAACCCATCCTCGTGGCGCCGCTCGACGAACGGCACGAGGACCGACTCGCCCGGATGTACCTGGCCTACGAGCCGCGCAACTCCTTCTGGGGGCTCCCGCCCATTCAGGACGATGCCTGCAGGCAATGGGTCGAGGGGATGATCGCCGACGGCGTGAACCTGACGGCCCTGTCGTTCGACGCCGGCGTCGTCGGGCACGCGGGCCTGTTTCCCATGGACGAGGGGGCGTGCGAGATGCTCGTCGTGGTGTCGCCGCGGTTTCAGAATCAGGGCATCGGGACGCAACTGGCCCGCTGCGCCGTCCAGGTCTCACACGAGATCGGCTTCTGCCGGATCTGGCTGTCGATCGAGGCCAACAACCTCCGTGCGCGGCACGTCTTCAGCAAGTGCGGGTTCGAGTACCTCGCGCAGCAGGACCCGACCGAGGTGGAAATGGCGATGGAAGTGTGCGGCTACCACGACCCGTCGAACCTGCCGGTCAGCGAGATCATGACCCGCGAGGTCCTGACCGTCCATCAGGAGATGCCCTGCCGGGCCGCCATCAAGATCTTCCTGTCGCAGCCGGTGGGCGCCCTGCCCGTCGTGGACGGCCATGACACGGTCATCGGCATCGTGTCGCAGACCGACCTGATCCTGCCGGCGAATGCCAACAAACGCGTCGGCGACATCATGACCCGCCGGGTGGTCACCGTCGAGCAGTGCTGTCCGATAACCAAGGTGATCAGCCTGTTCAACGCCCGACGCATCCGATGTATCCCGGTCCTCGACGAGCGAAAGCAACTGGTCGGCGTCGTCGGACGCAAGGACATCCTGGCCTACTACCACGAGCATCTCTGAATCGGCGGGGCGAGGCATGCCTCGCCCCGGCCTTCTCGAAGAGACCTTGGCTCGGCCGGGCGCGCCGTATCCACCGTGCTGCGCGGTGGGGCTCCGTACCACAGTTTTGCGCGGTGGGTCTCCGTACCCACCGCGTATGACGGCGCATAGGCGCGGCGGGTCCGGAGACCCGCCGCGCAAGATCAACCCGGTCGCCGTCCGCCGCGCCGGCTCACGCCAGCGAAACCACCACCGCCGAGAAGTTCTGCCGGAACGTGGCCAGCGTCAGCGTCAGCAGCCCGTCGCCCGAGTTGCCGTCGTACAGTTTGCCGTCAAACCCCCACGGGTTGTAGACCGTGACGAGGGTGTCGCCGCCCTCGATCTCCACCGACTTCACCATGTAGGCGTGCAGACCGACGATGGGGCCGGGGGGATTCGAAGGGGAGGCCGCCGTGAGTGCGTGCCCGGCGGCAAGGTGGTCGGCCATGGCCGTGGCGACGGCCGAGGACGTCGGCCACAGCCGCGTCGTTGCCGAGTTGGTCACTTCGCGGTACACCGGGTCCATCCAGCCGCCCGAGATCGACGCATACGAGTTCTCGCCGCGCCGGAACTGGGCGTAGGCCTTTTCGGCCAGTGCCACCCACAGTTCGCCGTCGGGCGTGAACTTCGCGTAACGAGGCGAGATGCTGGAACCCGGCAGTTCGGCATCGACCCGGACGTACACCGGCTGCCCGCTTCGGTGGTAGCGGACGGCATACGTGCCGTCGCCCATCGGGGCGATCATCTGCCGGATGACGCCGGGATCGGTGTCGGCCAGCGAGGCCAGCGACGCCAGGAAGTAACAGTCGCCGACGCTACCCTGGCGGATGTCGTTGTACTCCGGCCCGTCCACGAAGAGCGGACGGTACGAGTGGTCGTAGTACGCGCTGCCCGCCTGCGGGTCCACGATATCCTGACCCCGGATCTCGAGCGACACGTGTTCCGCCGGGTTGCTGGTCGGCTGGTAGAACGCCGTGATCTGGTGGACGGAGGCGGCCAGGGTCTCGGCCGTCTCGACGTCTTCCAGCGTATCGGCGCCGTCGGTCCAGAAGCTGTCGAGCCCGATCCCGCCCCAGACGCGGTCGGCGCCGCCTCCAACGGTGACCAGAAGGTCGTCGCCCTCCTGGCCGTAGGTCCAACCCTCACCCGGACCGGCCTCGAACAGTTGGTCGTCGCCCGAGCCGCCGAACACCTGCGAGGCGGCCGTGACGGTGTGACTCAGGCGGATCGTGTCGGCCCCACCGAAACCGTATACCACCGTCGCCGAGAAGGAACCGCAGTAGGTCGTGGCGCCCGACGGCGTGGTCAGCGTGATGGAGTTGCTCGTCTGCGAGAGGGTGATCCTGTCGGCGCTGTCGGTACCGACAACGATGAACTGGAGGCTCGCGCCCTCGCCCAGCACGTGGGCCAGCACGACGACGCCCGGCGTGTACTCGCCGCCGTCCGGAGGAACGGGATCCGGGGCCGGCGGGGGCGCCTCTTCCGTCGTCACCTGGACCCGGTACCAGCCGGTCGCACCGTTCATCGCCTCGAAGGCCACGTAGTACGCCCGGCCGTCGGTGACCGAGAGACTGACCGTGGCCGCGGCATCGGAGGCGTCGGCGTCCTGGGCCAGTTCCGTCCCATCGGCGTCGTAGACGGTGACTTTGCCTGAGAAACCCCCGCTATACCCCCAGGGCGTCTGGTCGATGTGCATGACGCCCGTCTGCGTGGCGACGAGCGACATGAGATCGACGTCGTCGGCGTAGCCGATCTGTCCCCAGCAAGCGGCCCCGCCGGTGTTCGGGTCGAGGGTGGTCCGCGCGGCCAGGGCCAGGGCGTTGCCCATGTCGTCGTAGGGGCTGCTTCCGACCGTCAGGGTGAAGGCGCCGGCCGTGTCGGCGGCGCCGGAGGCGACCAGGTAGTAGGTGTCGCCGGGCTGGACGTAATGAAGCAGAAGGCTGCTGTCGCGCGTGCCGGAAGCGGCGTTGTCGTTCTGCATCGACGCCCAGGACCACGAGGGGCTCCGGTACAGTTTAAGATACGGGTCGAGGTCGCCGTCGTCGGCCGCCAGGTTGATTCGGACCTGACCGGCGGCGGCGGTCGTGAAGCGGTACGCCTTCGTCTGGCCGGCCTCGGCCAGGGTTCCGCTCAGGGTCTGGACATCGAGCACCCCCAGGTCGAAGACCTCGGCCGAGGCGAACGGCTCGGGCACCGTCGTCATCTGGGCCCGGTACCAGCCGGTCCAGCCTCCGGCGGACGCGATCTCAACCGAGTAGGTCTGGCCGCGCACAACCCTGAAGTCGAGGCTTGCGGCGGCGCCGGCATCTCCGTCCACGTGTGTCAGGACGTTGCCGTCGGTGTCGTAGGCCGTCAAGCGGCCGGCGAAGGTGTCGAGTCGTCCCCACGGAATCTGGTCGATGTGCATGAGGCCGGTGTGGGTGGCGACAAACGAGATGACATCGACGTCGTCGGCGTAGCCGATCTGTCCCCACACCGTGCTTCCTCCGGCGTAGGCGCTGAGGGTGGTCCGCGCGGCCAGGGCCAGGGTGTTGCCCATGTCATCGACCGGGCTGCTTCCGACCGTCAAGGTGTAGGCCCCGGCGGTGTCGGCGGCGCCGGAGACCACGGCGTAGTACGTCTGGCCGGGCTGGACGTAGTAGAGCAGGAGGCTGCTGTCGCGTGTGTCGGCGGCGGCGTTGTCGTTCTGGCCGATGCAGTAGCCGGCGCTGGAGTAGAGTTTGAGGGAGGGGTCGAGGGCATCGCCGTCGGCCGCCAGGTTGAAGCGGATCTGGCCGGCCCCGGCCGCGGTGAACTGATAGCCGATCGTCTCTCCGGCCTCGGCCAGGACCCCGCTGACGGTCTCGACATCGAGCGTGCCCAGGTCCAGAATCTCGGCCGAGGCGAACGGTTCCGGAACCGTGTTGACCTTGACCTGGTACCAGCCGGTCCAGTCTCCGACGCTCCCGCATTCAACGTAGTAGGTCTGGCCGCCGACCACACGGAAACTGACCCGTGCCTGGGAGTCGTCGGCCGCGTCGTCGCTTGCCAGTTGGTTGCCGTCGGCGTCGTAGACGGTCACGGCGTGGGACGTGGAGGAACCCCACCAGGTCCCCTGTTCGACGTAAGCCCGTCCCGTCCCGGGCGCGACAAAGGCCATGACGTCGACGTCGCCGGCGTAGTTAATCTGGCCGTAGCCGGCCCCATAGGCCCAAGTCCCCCACAGGCCGATGGTCCGCGCATTCTCGAGCGTGTTCGTGTGATCGTCGAAGGGTTCGCTGGTGACGGTCAGGGTGTACGCCCCGGCCGTGTCGTCGGCGCCGGAGGCGACCACGTAGTAGGTGTCGCCGGGCTGGACGTAATAGAGCAGAAGGCTGCTGTCGTGCGTGCCGGAAGCGGCGTTGTCGTTCTGCATCGACGCCCAGGACCACGAGGGGCTCCGGTACAGTTTGAGATACGGGTCGAGGTCGCCGTCGTCGGCCGCCAGATCGATGCGGATCCGGCCGGCGGCGGCGGCCGTGAAGCGGTACGCCTTCGTCTCGCCGGCCTGCGCCAGGGTCCCGCTGAGGGTCTCGACATCGAGCGCCCCCAGGTCGAAGACCTCGGCCGAGGCGAACGGCTCGGGGATGGTCAAAAGCGAGGCGCTGTAGTACCCGGTGGCGCCGCCCACGCCTGCGAACCCGGTGTAGTACCGCTGCCCGGCGACGACGCGGAACTCCATGGAGGCGTCCCCGCCGTCGTCGGCACTGGTGGCGAGCAGGTTCCCGACGGCGTCGTAGGCCGTGACCTTGCCCGCCAGTCCGGGGATGCCCCAGTACCCCCACCCCGCCTGCTTGACCGTGACCAGCCCCGACTCGCTCGCCACAAACGACATCATGTCCACGTCGCCGGCGTAGTTGACCGTGCCGCCCGCGTAGGCCGAGGCGGAGCCCCAGCCGCGCCAGAAGTGCAGTTCCTGGGCGTTCTCGAAGGTGTTGCCGATGTCGTCGGTCGGATCGCTGGTGACCGAGAGGTCGAAGTCGCCGAGGGTCTCGCCCACGCCCGAGGCGCGGATGTAGTAGGTGTCGCCCGCATACACGCTGTAAAGCGTCACGCTGCTGTCGAGCGTCTCGGCCGAGGCGTTGTCGTTGACCCCGTACCGCCAGCCCGAACTGTGGAAGACTTCCAGGTAGGGGTCGAGGCCGCTCTCGTCGGCGGCCAGGTCGATGTGCATGCGCCCGTTTGCGGCGGCGGTGAACTTGTAGAGCCGCTGCTCGCCCGCCGCCTCGACCTGCCCGTCGGCGGTCGTGCGGCCCAGCACGCCGACCTCGACCGGCTCGGCCGACGCGAAAGCCTCGATCAGGCCAGACCACCAGGCACTGAGCAGGAGACGGGATTCGAGGTTCTCGAACCTAGGCAAGTTATTGTGCCCAACCATCTTCGACCTCCCAAACGCTAGCGACCCCCAGTGGCAAACCGGACTCCCCATATTTCCCAGTTTGCCCCAATTAACTTCAAGACTACGGATGTTGCGGGGCGAGTCAAATCGAGGGCACACGGACGCCGGGAGCGGCAGGTCTTTGAAATCGGCACGACTTGTAAACCCTTTGTCAACAAGGGTTTACATCGAGGGTGCGGCGCTGTTGAGGGATCCGGAGAACGGCGAACTTCGCCGCCACCATGGCGTACACCGACGGAAAAAGGGCGATTTTCCGCCCGCAATCCGCCGCTGAGGAGCCATCGGCAACAGCGGCGGCTCCCGGCAGCCCTTGCGGCCGCCGGGACCGCCCTCGAGGGGACCCTGGACATCTATTCTGCGACCGACTTGACAAAAGCGCTTTTCTGTGAAATAATTGCAGTGGGGAAATGAATAGCGCCCTCGTCTTCCCCGTCGGTACCGGCGGACGAGGCGACGCAAACGCCTCACTCAACTGGAACGCAAGGAGGCGAACCATGAACACGTCACTGAAATTCGCCCTTGTCGCCGCAGCGGCCGTCGTCCTCGGCACTGCCGCAGAAGCGCAGGCAGGAGGAATCGTCTTCTGGGGCGGCGGGACGCGCGTCATCACGACGAGCCACGCCGTCGTCCCGGCGATACAGCCGGTCGTCATGACGACGCAGGCGCCGGCTCTCGTCGTCACGCGGGCGTACAGCGCCGGGTACCAGGACGGCTACCGCAACGGGTACCACGACGGCGCCCGGACGACGATCATCACGACGCGGTCGATCCCGTCGGTCGGATTCCCCGTCAGGGCTTACGCCCCCACCGTGGTCCGCTACCGCGTGCCGGCGTACACGCCCGGCTACACGCGCGTGCACGCGCCGACGTACACGCTGCCATCGACGCTGCGTATCCTCCGCACGCCGCACTGCTTCCGCACGTCCCGCACGCGAGGTCTGCCGGGCTTCTTCTGGCGGTAGCGGCACGGCGGCGAGACAACCGGCAACGTGGCGGCCGTCCAGGTCGCCACAGCCGTAACAGGCCCCTGCCCATCCCAGCCGGGGCCTGCCTCTTTTCAGGTTCGCCGCAGGGCCCTTCCCTTTTCAGGAGTTTCCCCAAGAGCAGGAAGGGGGTTGGGGCCGCTTTTTTTTCCGCGCAGCGGGGCCGTGGTCATGGCGCCGTCCATCGCTTGCCACGACCACTCGATCCCCTGGAGTCCGTCCTACTCCTTCAGGCCCAGGGCCCAGAGTTTCTCGACGAGGCCGGCCCGTCGTGCCGGCGGAAACGGTTACTGCCGCGTCGGGGGACGTGCGCTCGGGCTGTTAATCTAGGCAACCTTGCGAACCTGGAGATGCCCCAGGCCGTGATGCTGGGCAGGCACGGGCGCCTTTTCCGAAAAATCCCTCTGGAAACCTCCTGCGGCATTTGACTTCTGGGCAATCTGGGGTACACTTATACGATGCTGGGGCATGCGGGGAGGCTGTCTGCGGGGATAGCCCTCCTGGCGTATCAGCCTTTGTACCGATAACCTCTCGTGACGTCCAGCAGGGATGGTTGCCCTGGACGCCGTGCGCGGCGTCCCCACAGGGTAACGGGGAGCCGGTTCGGGGAGTCCGGCCGGAGAGTCGCACCCGGGGAAACACACCAATCCCACACGCAGACGGTGTCTGCAAGGAAGGCCCCGGCGCGCTGAAGCGTCATCGCTTCGGCGCAACGGCGCCGGCGGCGGCGGATGCGCCCCGGCCCGGTCGGGTCTGTCGATCGTTGCAGGATGTTGCCGAGACGGGCAGCACCCGGGGAAGCGGGGAGAGAGTCGCGGTGGCAATGGGTCAGCCCGGTTGACCGACCAGGGGCATACCGGGTCGGGCCGGCCGGGCAAGAGAAGGGGGTTGTGAGATGCGTCGCTCGATTCTTGTGTTGGGTTTTCTTGCAGTTATTGGGGTTTGTGCAACCCACGTCGAAGGGGCACCCATAACCAAGGTGTTGTTCTCCGAGGTGTCCGGGGCCCCCGGACTTCAGGTCACGCAGTCGGGCATCGACCCCGACCTGTTCTACCTGACGTTCGCGAAGCACTCGATCGACGCGGCGATCGTGGGCGACGTGCCCGCGCCGGCCGATCCGAGCATCGGCTGGGACGTTTTCTTCGGGGCGCTGGTCCTCGACCGGACGACCGGGGTCGTCGAAGGCACGTTCTCCGTCTACAACCTGTCGGTGGCGTCCGGCGCCGATACGCTCGACGTCCTCGACGGCGCCACGCCCCGCCTGACGGGCGACGTGGTGCTCGGCAAACTCTACGTCAAGCAGAACGGCCTGTTCGGCGGCATGGACGGCACGCTGACGAACCTGACCGTTGACGACGGCGGCAGCGCCGCCTTCGCCGACTTCGCCGCCCAGTCGCCCCTCCAGTGGGGCTTCGCGTACAGCGGCCTGGACCTGCAGGCGTACCTCGCGAACCCGCCGGCCCAGGCAGGCTACGCGGCCTCGTCCGGCTACATCCAGGTTCCCGAACCCGCGACGATCGGCCTGATCGGCATAGGCCTGGTGACCGCACTGGTGGCCAGGCGGCGGCGCTGACACGACCCCACGGACGAGCGGCGCAGCCCGCGAACACAACCCGAGGCGAGGGCAGCAGGCTCTCGCCTCTTGTCTTGCGCGGTTTTCCCATTTCTTTGCGACCGCGCGCCGTGGGCCTGGGAGAGGTCCGGCCGGGGGCGCCCCATCTGTGTATCCTCAAGGGCACCGTCGAGGGCACGCGGTTTACGATCACCCCCGAGCCGGCCACCCTGGCGCCGGTCGGAATCGGCCTGGCGGTCATGGGCCTGCGCCGGCGCACGTAGGGCCAATCCGTCCACCGATCCGACCCCGGACGCCCCGCCGGGGGACTTTCGGGGTCTTTTTTTTGGAGCGAGACGGGGGCCGTTGCCCGGCCGCTACGGCCGTTTTCGCGCGCAAAGCATTGTTTTGGGCCGGTTGGCCGGGTCCCGTTTACGTATCCAGCCGTGCCGTATCTCCTGCCACAACCTCACGTCGTGCGAGAAACGCCCCGGCCGCTTGACTTTCGCCGGAAGCGTGTTATAGTAACGTTGTGCGGGCCTATCTTGGAGGGGCCTCTACGAGTACAAGTCGAACCGGACTTGGGAGTGTACGACGGGGGTGTAATGTCCGGTCTCGGCGAAGGTTGTGGGGAACAGTAGTCTAAAAAACCTGGCATACGTGTGAAGCACATGGGCGACCTAGGGAGGGCATCGCCAGCCCTCCGTGGGTCGCCCTTTTTGTGCGCGCCGCGCGTACGATGCGTCGTTCGCCGGCGGCACGGAAACGGAACCGTATTGGGAGGAAACGCCGTGAGTCGGTCAAAGACAGGCACGATGCTGGTCGCGGTTGCCGCATGTCTCGGCATGCTGATGGGTTCCGCCTTGGGAAACGTCACGTTGACGCAAGGCAACTCCATTGTTGAACTCAACTTCGGCGACGAGCCGGTCGAGGTCCTGGGCATGTACGCGTGGGAGGTGGACGGCACCAATCACCTCTACGAGCAGTGGTTCTGGTACCGCGTGGGCGACTCGGGGGGGGAGGAACCCCTCCATCCCCTCGACATGGTCGGCATTCCGCTGACCGACGACCTGGACGGCGACGGCGACGACGATGCGGTTGACGTCGCCTACAGCGTGGCCGGCCTCAATATCAGCCTGAGGTTCGTCCTGGTAGGCGGCGCGCCCGGCAGCGAGACGTCAACCGTCGTGGAGACGATCGTCGTCACGAACGCGACCCCGGACACGCTCGACGTGCACTTTTTCCAGTACGCGGACTTCGACCTGTGGGACGACGCCGAGTTCGACTCGGTCGAGATCCTTGGCGACCCCAAGAACACAGCCGTCCAGTGGGAGGCCCCGCTCTACGTCGCCGAAACGGTCGTTACGGGAGCCGGGGACGCACCGACGCATTACGAGGCGGGCACCTGGGACGATTCGCCCAGCATCTGGGAGAGGCTCGAGGACGACGACCCGACGGTCCTCAAGGACGTCGCCGGCCCGATCGAGGACACCGACGCCGTCTGGGCGTTTCAGTGGGACAAGACGCTGGGGCCGGGCGACTCGCTCGTCATCAGCAAGGACAA